>NZ_JAFCWN010000001.1:0-504115 GCF_049897585.1 Agrococcus sp. TSP3-2-1 | reverse complement strand
AGCCAACCGGCCTCTACGGCACCGGCCTCGCCGCCGACGAAGGACTCTGGCAACGCGCAGGCTGGGCCGGACACTCATGACACACCCGAACGCATCCACACGTTTTGGCCAATAACCCGCGATCTCGCGCGGAAACGGAAAAAGCCCCGCTTCCGCGGGGCTCCGAACGCTGGGGTACCTGGACTCGAACCAAGAACAAAGGTACCAGAAACCTCCGTGTTGCCAATTACACCATACCCCAATGGCCGCGCGCCGAAGCTCTGCGAACCAAGAGTCGAGCATAGCAACTCACGGCCTCGAGCGCGAATCCCGGCCCGCCGCATCCGGCCTGCCGAGCCCTTGGGGTCAGTCGCCGACGGACTGCCCCGACACATCGACCGAGTAGCTCACGACGCACAGGCCCTCGCCCGAGCAGCTGACGGCTCCGCTGATGGGGACGCCCATGAGCCCCGCGGCGCCGATCTCCCACGAGATGGGCTCGCCCTGCCGCACGGACTCCGCCGTGCGCGTCGTGAACGCGTCGATGTCGGCCTGGTCGACGTCCCACCCGAAGGCGTCCGAGCCGACCTCGATCGCGTTCATCGCATTCGGGAACTCCGCCCAGCCGACGGGTGCGCGCTGCATGTCGATGCGCGTGACGGTGCCGCGCTCGGTCGTCGCGGTGACGGACGACATCATCTCGGAGAAGTAGCCCTGGCCGTTGAGCCCGCCGCCCTCACCGACGTACATCGTCGTGTCGAGGAAGCCGTAGCCCGGTGCGATGACCGCTTGCGCGTCGTCGGCCATCGAGAGGTCGGCCGCGTCGATCGGACGATCGCTGAGGTTGAGCGTCACGACCTGGTACTGCACGGCGTAGGAGGTGCCCGCCTCGCCGAACTGGGTCGTGTTGTTCGCCGAGACCTCCTCGGGCAGCGCCTCGCGCGGCTGGCCGAGGCCGTTCGCGAGCAGGTGCTGCGTGAAGAGGAAGAGGGCGGCGATGAGGCCGATGCCGATCACGGGCAGCACCCACGAGAGGATGCGCTTGCGGCGCGCCTTCCGCTCGGGCGGCGAGAGCTTCGTCGACGACGAGGGTCGTTCCTCGGTGATCGTCATGGCGTGGCCTCCTTCGCGGCGGTGGCCGCGTGCTCATCAGGGTACAACCGGGGGCCTCGACTCGATACGGCCCTCCGCTTCGCTCGAGTCCCGCTAGAGCTCGCGCGCGATGAGGTCGCGGTTGATGACCGACGCGGCGATCGTGCCGGCGCCCGCGGCGACCGAGAGCTGGCGGAAGCCCGGCGTGACGTCGCCCGCCGCGTAGACGCCCTCGAGCGACGCGCGCTGCGCGCGGTCGACGACGACGAGGCCGTCCTCATCCGTCTCAAGGCCGAGCGGCTCGGCGAACTCGAGCTGCGGGTGCCACCACGGCCGCACGAAGCCGCCGGTGCGGGCGCTGCGCCGGCCGTCCTCGAGCACGATCTGGCGCATGCCGTCGCGATCGCCCTCGATCGCGACGATGGGCGTGCGCTCGAGGGCGACCCCGTGCGCGGCGAGCCTCGCCTCGCCCGCCTCGCTCACCGCATCCGACCCGTTCGTGAACACCGCGAGGTCGTCGGTGTGGCGGCGGATGACCATCGCGCGGTCGACGAGGTCGGGCGTCTCGCCGATGAGGGCGAGCGCCTGGCCGCGCTTGTCGTAGGCGTCGCAGTCCATGCACGAGTGCAGGCTCGTGCCGTACCAGGGGCGCACGTGCTGCGACGCGGGCAGCGTCTCGGACAGCCCCGTCGCGATGAGCACGGCCGACGCCCGCGTCTCGCTCTCGGCGCTCGCGCCGCGCTGCTCGGCCTGCACGGCGAAGCCGCCGTCGACGCGCGCGACCTGCCGCACCGTCGTGCGCTCGAACGACACCGTCGGGTAGCGCAGCACCTCCTCGCGACCCATGCCGCGCAGCTCGAGCGGCGAGATGCCGTCGCGCGTGATGAAGCCGTGCGACTGCAGCGTCGCGGCGTGCCGCGGCCGGTTGGAGTCGAGCAGCGCGACCGAGCGCTGCGCGCGCGCGAGGTTGAGCGTCGCGGCGAGCCCCGCGGGGCCCGCGCCGATGACGACGACGTCGACGTCGGGCTGCATCACGCGCTCGCGGCGAGCCGCTCGATGCGCCGCAGCGTCGACTCGCGGCCGAGCAGCTCGATCGACTCGAACAGCGGCGGCGAGATGCGACGGCCCGTGACGGCGACGCGCAGCGGCGTGAAGGCGAAGCGCGGCTTGATGCCGAGCCCGTCGATGAGCACCTCGCGGAGGACCGCCTCGATCGACGCGGTGTCGAACGACTCGAGCTCGGCGAGCGCGCGGCGCGAGGCCTCGAGCACGGCGAGCGCGTCGTCGCCGAGGCTCGCGACCGCGTCGGCGTCGTGGCGGATGTCCTCGTCGTCGAGGAAGAGGAAGCCGAGCATGTCCTCGGCCTGGCCGATGAGCTGCATGCGCTCCTGCACGAGCGGCGCGGCCTTCGCGAGCAGGGCGCGCTCCTCGTCGCTCGGGGCGCCGTCGAAGACGCGGCCGAGGTAGGGCTCCAGGCGCGCGGCGAAGTCGTCGGCCGCGAGCATGCGCACGTGGTCGCCGTTGATCGACTCGGCCTTCTTCGGGTCGAAGCGCGAGGGGTTGGGGTTGACGTCGGCGACGTCGAACGCGGCGATGAGCTCGTCGCGCGAGAACACGTCGCGGTCGGGGGCGATCGACCAGCCGAGCAGGGCGAGGTAGTTCAGCAGCCCCTCTGGGATGAAGCCCGCCTCGCGCAGCAGGAAGAGGTTCGACTGCGGGTCGCGCTTCGAGAGCTTCTTGTTGCCCTCGCCCATGACGTACGGGAGGTGGCCGAAGCGCGGGATCGCGGTCGCGAGGCCGATGTCGGCGAGCGCGCGGTAGAGCGCGATCTGGCGCGGCGTCGACGAGAGGAGGTCCTCGCCGCGGAGGACGTGCGTGACGCCCATGAGCGCGTCGTCGACGGGATTGACGAACGTGTAGAGCGGCGCGCCGTTCGGCCGCACGACGACGAAGTCCGAGAAGGAGCCGGCCGGGAAGGTGATCTCGCCGCGCACGAGGTCGTCGAACGAGAGGTCCTCGTCGGGCACGCGCAGCCGCAGGCTCGGCTGCCGCCCCTCGGCGCGGAGCGCTGCGCGCTCGGCGTCGGAGAGGTCGCGCTCGAAGTTGTCGTAGCCCTGGCGCGGGTCGCGGCCGCGCTCGACGTTGCGCGCCTCGATCTCCTCAGGCGTCGCGAACGACTCGTAGAGGTGCCCGGCGGCCGTGAGCCGCTCGATGAGCTCGGCGTAGATCTCGCCGCGCTGCGACTGCCGGTAGGGCTCGTGCGGGCCGCCGGTCTCGACACCCTCGTCCCAGTCGATGCCGAGCCAGCGCATCGCCTCGAGCAGCTGCTCGTACGACTCCTGGCTGTCGCGCGCCGTGTCGGTGTCCTCGATGCGGAACACCATCTTCCCGCCGTGGTGGCGCGCGTACGCCCAGTTGAACAGCGCGGTGCGGATGAGTCCGACGTGCGGCGTACCCGTGGGCGAAGGGCAGAAGCGGACGACGACGTCGCCGCCCGTGGCGGTCGAGAAGGGGACGCTCATGATGCCTTCCATCCTAGGCGTGGGAGGATCGATCGATGCCCCGCTCCCGCCCGGACGCCCCTGCCGCGGCCGACCCCGTCGGCGAGCTCGTCGACCGCCTCGAGCGAGCCGTGGTCGCGTCGCCGCGCCGGCGCGCGGAGATCGCGCGCGAGGTCGAAGGCGATCTGCGGGAGGCGGTCGCGGCTCGCGTCGCCGGCGGCTCGGCCGCGCCGGTCGCAGCGGCCGCCGTCGTCGCCGAGTTCGGCGACCCGCGTGCGATCGCGGCCGAGCTCTCGCGCGAGCTGCTCGCGGGGCACGGGCGCCGATTCTCACCGCTCGCCGCGCTCGGTGCCATCGTGCTGCTCGTGGCGTGGTTCGCGGGCATGACGTCGCTCGCGGCGGTGCCGGGCTTCGGCGTGCCCCTCGAGGCAGGGTGGATGCTGCAGGTCTCGCGGGCGCTCGACGTCGCGGGACCGTTCGTGGCGGCTGCCGCGCTCGCCGGCTGGTTCGCGCTGCGCCGCGCCGACTCGCTCGCGGCGCTCGTCGCGGTCGCGGGGCTGCAGCTCGGCTTCACGGTCGCGCTCGTCGCCGGTGCGATCGCGATGGTCGGCGCCGCCGCGGTGCCGCCCGCGGGCATGGGCGTGCTCGTCGCGCTCGTCGCGGTCACGCTGCTCGTCGGCAGCGCGATCGCGGCCGCCGCAGCGGCGCTGCTCGTGCGGTGGGGCGCCGTCAGGCTCGCGCCGCGCCGAGCACTCGCGAGATGACGCTCGAGGTCGCGGCCCAGTCGCTGCGCTCCTCGGCGAGCGCGCGCGAGCCCGCGGGCGTCAGCCGGTAGACGCGCTTCGAGCGGCCGCTCGACGCCCACTCCCCCTCGATGAGCCCGCGGCCCTCGAGCCGCTTGAGCGCCGGGTAGACGGTGCCGCTCGGGAAGTCGAGCGCGCCGCCGGAGCGCTCGCGGATGCGCTCGATCGCGCCGTAGCCGTGCACGGGCCCGTCGGCGAGCACCGACAGCAGCATCGCGTCGACGTGGCCGCGAAGGGCATCAGGGGAAGCCATGCGGGCAGTCTAACCGTGGCCTGCCTGCATATGGAGACAGCCTGCAGCCGGTCAGCCGGTGACGGCCTGCGCGACCACGGGGTTCCGCAGCGTGCCGACGCCCGGCACCTCGACCTCGACCGTCTCGCCCGCGCGCAGCGGCCCGACGCCCTCCGGCGTGCCCATGAGGACGACGTCACCGGGCAGCAGCGTCATCGACGCGGTGATCCACTCGAGCACCGTCGGCGCGTCGAAGATCCAGTCGCTCGAGACGCCGTCCTGGCGGACGTCGCCGTCGACGCGCGTGATGAGCCGCAGCGCGTCGTAGTCGGGCTCCGTCTCGATCGCGGGACCGAGCGGGCAGAAGGTGTCGAAGCCCTTCGCGCGCGCCCACTGCTGCTCCCGCCGCTGCAGGTCGCGCGCCGTGACGTCGTTCGCGACCGTGACGCCGAAGACGGCGTGCATCGCGTTCGCGCGCGTGAGCCGGCGCGCGACCCTGCCGATCACGAGCGCGATCTCGCCCTCGAAGTGGACGTCGGTCGACTCGGGCGGCAGCACGATCGCGTCGTTCGGCCCGATGACGGACGTGTTCGGCTTGAGGAACACGAGCGGCTCGCTCGGCACCTCGTTGCCGAGCTCCGCGGCGTGCTTCGCGTAGTTGCGGCCCACCGCGACGACCTTCGAGCGCGGGATGACGGGCGCGAGCAGCCGCGCGTCGGCGAGCGGCACGCGCTCCCCCGTCGTGTCGAAGCCGGCGACGATCGGGTCGCCGACGAGCACGACGAGCGCGTCGTCGTCGACGACGCCGTAGCCGATGCGCTCCCCGTGCGCGAAGCGGGCGACGCGCATCAGCGGGCCTCGACCATCTGCACCATCCAGCCGTGCGGATCCTCCGCGCGGCCGTACTGGATGTCGGTGAGCTGCTTGCGCAGGGCGAGCGCGACGGGGCCCGCGGGCGCATCCGGGTCGCCGATCGTCTCGGTCGGGCTCTTGAGCGCCGCGATCGGCGTGAGCACCGCCGCGGTGCCGCACGCGAAGGCCTCGGTGATCGAGCCGTCGGCGATGCCCTCGCGCCACTCCGAGAGCGTCACGGCGCGGCGCTCGACGGCGTGGCCGGCGTCGGCGGCGAGCTGCAGCAGCGAGTTGCGCGTGATGCCGTCGAGGATCGAGTCGGACTCGGGCGTCACGAGCGTGCCGTCGGCCTTCACGAGCACGACGTTCATGCCGCCGAGCTCCTCGAGGTCGCTGCCGGACTCGTCGAGGAACAGCACTTGCGCGCAGCCGTGCTCGGCCGCCTGCTGCGTCGGCAGCAGGCTCGCGGCGTAGTTGCCGCCGCACTTCGCCGCCCCCGTGCCGCCCTTGCCGGCGCGGTTGTACTCGGTCGAGAGCCAGATCGAGACGGGCTTCACGCCGCTCGCGAAGTACGGGCCCGCGGGGCTCGCGATGACCATGAAGCGCACCGTCTGCGCGGCGCGCACGCCGAGGAACACCTCGTTCGCGATCATGAAGGGCCGCAGGTAGAGCGAGTTCTCGCCGCCCGCGGGCACCCACGCCTCGTCGACCTCGACGAGCCGGCGGACGGCCTCGACGAAGAGCTCGACGGGCAGCTCGGGCAGCGCGAGCCGCGCGGCGGAGCGCTGCATGCGCTTCGCGTTCTCCTCCGGGCGGAACGCCCACACCGAGCCGTCGGCGCGGCGGTAGGCCTTCATCCCCTCGAAGATCTCCTGGCCGTAGTGCAGCACGGCCGAGGCCGGGTCGATCTGCAGCGGCCCGTAGGGCTCGACGCGCGCGTCGCTCCAGCCGCCCTCGAGCGTCCAGTCGATCGAGACCATGTGGTCGGTGAAGTGGCGGCCGAAGCCGGGCTCGGCGAGCACCGCCTCGCGGGCCTCGGCGGAGGCGGGGCTGGGGTTGCGCGTGAGGGCGAACTCGAGGGTCATGCGTGCTCCTTCGCGGTGGCGCGGCCGGCCTCGGCTCGCGCGCGGATGCGGTCGGCGATCGCGTCGCCGACCTCGCTCGTGGTGCGGCGAGTGCCGTCGCGCTCGTCGATGTCGGCGTCGACGGCGTCCCGGATGCGTCGGGCCGCGTCGGGCAGGCCCGAGTGCTCGAGCAGCAGGCCGGCCGAGAGGATCGCTGCGGTGGGGTCGGCGATCCCGCGCCCCGCGATGTCGGGCGCCGAGCCGTGCACGGGCTCGAACATGCTCGGGAACGTGCCGGCCGGGTTGAGGTTGCCCGAGGCGGCGAGGCCGATCCCGCCGCCGACCGCGCCCGCGAGGTCGGTGAGGATGTCGCCGAACAGGTTGTCGGTGACGATGACGTCGAAGCGGCTCGGGTCGTCGACGAGGAAGATCGTGGCGGCGTCGACGTGGAGGTAGTCGACCGACACCTCGGGGTGCTCGAGCGCGACCTCGTCGACGATGCGCTGCCAGAGCGCGCCGGCGTGCACGAGCACGTTCTTCTTGTGCACGAGCGTGAGGTGCCTGCGGCGCTGCTCGGCGAGCTCGAACGCGAAGCGCACCACGCGCTCGACCCCGAACGCGGTGTTGACGCTCGTCTCGTTCGCGATCTCGTGCGCCGTGCCGACGCGGAGCGCGCCGCCGTTGCCGACGTAGGGCCCCTCGGTGCCCTCGCGGACGACGACGAAGTCGATGTCGCCCGGCTCGCGCAAGGGGCTGCCGATCTTCGGGTGCAGCCGGGTCGGGCGGAGGTTGACGTGGTGGTCGAAGGCGAAGCGCAGCCGCAGCAGCAGGCCGCGCTCGATGATGCCGCCCGCGAGCCGCGGGTCGGCCGGGTCGCCGCCGACCGCGCCGAGCAGGATCGCGTCGTGCTGGGCGAGCGACGCGAGCGTCGCGTCGTCGAGCACCTCGCCGGTCTCGAGGTAGTGCGCCGCCCCGAGGTCGTACTCGGTCTCGACGAGCTCGACCCCGTCGAGCGCGGCGCGCATCGCCTTCCGCGCCTCGAGCGTGACCTCCCGCCCGATGCCGTCTCCTCCGATGACCGCGAGCCGCAGCTGCTGCACAGTTCCTCCCAGGCGCACGCGAGGTGCGCGTCGACCGGCTCCGCACCCGCGCGGAATCGTGCCACCAGCCTACTGTCGGGCCCGGATCCCCCACGACGCTCGCAGGTTCGGCGGATACATTCCGCGCAGGCGCGCTGGTCCCGGGGCGCCCGGACGAATGGAGAGCACCTTGAGCATCGGCTTCGGCATCTTCCTCATGGCCGTCGGCGCGATCGTCGCGTGGGCGGTGCCCGGTCTGTGGCAGCTGGAGGGCGCCAACTGGACCCTCATCGGCTACATCCTGCTGGGCGCAGGCGCCCTCGTGACGCTGTTCGGCATCATCATGGCGGCGCGCTCGGGCCGCTCGAGCCAGGTCTCGCGCTCGCGCGTCGACCCCGACACCGGCATGCGCGTCGAGCGCACCGAGCGCCGCGACGACGTCATCTGAGCCGCCGAGCGCCGACCGGGGCGCGGTTCGCACCGCGCCCCGGCGCGCTCGCGCGGCGGCATCCGCCAGCATGGAGCCGACCGGGCGAGGGCTCGGAAGACGGCGTGCCGCACGCCCAGGATGTCGTCCGCGCGGCCGCCATCGCCGACTACGGCGTGCTCGACGAAGCCTCCGGCGCCGACCTGCGTGGGCTGACGGAGCTCGCCGCCGCGCTCGTGGGCGTGCCGAACGCCGTCATCGACATCATCGACGACCGGCAGCAGCACCAGATCGCCGCGGTCGGCTTCGAGGCGGCCGTGTGCTCGCGCGAGGACTCGATGTGCAGCCGAGTCTTCGAGGGCCCGGACCAGACGATCGTCGCCGACGCGAGCGCGGACGCGCGGTTCGCGCAGGACCCCTTCGTCACGGGTGAGATCGCGGACGTGCGCTTCTACGCATCCAGCCCCCTCCGCACCCCGGGCGGCCTGCCGATCGGGAGCCTGTGCGTCTTCGACGTCGAGGCGCGCGAGCTCGGCGAGGATGGCGCGCGGAGTCGGCGGCCGAGCGCATGGCGTCGCTCGTCGAGGACCTGCTCGACTTCGCCCGCATCGGCGGCAGCGCCCGGCGGCGGCCCGTCGCGCTCGGCGACCTGATGCACGCCGCGGTCGCCGACCTCGACGCGCAGATCGCCGCGGCGGGCGCGACCGTCGACGTCGACGAGCTGCCGGTCGTGCAGGGCGGCGCGACGCTGCTCGGTGCCCTCGCCCAGAACCTGCTCGCGAACGCGGTGACGTTCGCCTCCGCCGACGGCGCGCGGCCGCGCGTCGAGGTGCGGGCAGAGCGCATCTCGGGCGGCTGGCGCGTCACGGTCGACGGCGATGGCCCCGGCGTGCCGGTCGAGGAGCGGGAGCGCGTGTTCGGGCTCATGCAGCGAGCGCGGCGACCGGGCCGACGTCGAGGCGAGTGTCGACGGGCTCGGCAGCGGGCTCTCGACGTGCCGTCGCATCGTGCAGGCGCACGGCGGCCGCATCGGCATCGAGGACTCCGCGTTCGGCGGCGCGAGCGTCTGGGTGCTGCTGCCCGCGGGCGACTGACGGGCCGGCGCCGCAGCCGCCTCAAGCGCGCTCGGCGACCTCGGCGATGCGCTCGGCGAGCGCGCGCGGCTCCGACCACATCGGCCAGTGGCCCGTCGGGAGGTCGACGAGCTCGAGCGCGCGGTGCTCGAGCACGCCGGCGAGGAACGGCACGCCCTGCTCGGCGTATGAGCGGTAGTCGGCCGCGGAGAACGCGGCGCAGATGATCGTGGCGGGCACGTCGAGCCGGCGGTCGTCGCGCAGCGCGGCCGCGTCGCGCACGGCGCCCGCGGGCTCGGGCACGGCGCGCTCGCGGAACTCGTCGAGCTGCTCGTCCGAGAGCCCCTGCATCGAACCCTGCTCGAGCTCATCCTCCCACGCTGCCTCGAGCGGCATCTCGTCGCCCTCGAACGACGCGTCCATCGCGTGGCCGTCGACGACCGGCGCGGTGTCGACCCACACCGAGCGGGCGATGCGGTCGACGTTGCGGTCGATCGCGACGGTCGCGGGCGACGCGGCGCCGCTGTGGGCGACGAGCACGACGGGCTCCTCCCCCGCGATGATCGCCGCCTCGATCGCGGCGACGTGGTCGTCGAGTCGCACGCTCCCGCGATCGGCGCGATCGGGCTCGAGTCCCGGCAGGGTCAGCGCGGTGACGTCGTGGCCGCGCTCGCGCAGCAGCGCGGCGACCTCGTCCCACGCCCAGGCGCCCAGCCAGAAGCCGGGGACGAGCACGATGCGGGCGCGCGCGGCGCCTCCGGTGGTGTCCATGGCGAGACGCTAGCCCGGCCGGCCCACTCGCGCCAGGCGCGCGAGCGGCAGCTCAGTGCTCGGGGTGCCGCAGGGTGCGGAAGGCCACGACCATCGCGACGAGCATGAGGCCGGCCCCGAGGGCGCTCGTGGCGACCACGCCGTGGTCGAACGCCGTCCTCGCGGCCTGGATCACCGCATCCGCCGCCTCGCCCGCGCGCGGAGCCGCCGCGATCGCGCCGCCGAGCGTCTCGCGCGCTGCCGCGGCGACGCCCGCGTCGATGCCCGCCGGGAGCGCGAGGGTCGAGCGGTAGACCGCCGTGACGAGGCCGCCGAGCAGCGTCGTGCCGAGCACCGCGCCGAACTCGTACGCCGTCTCGGAGAGGGCGGATGCGGCACCCGCCTTCGCGGGTGGGACGGCGCTGAGCACGAGGTCGTTCGAGACCGTCTCAGCGGCGCCGATGCCGATGCCGAGCAGCGCGAAGGCGCCGACGATGCCGGCGATGCTGACGTCCTCGCCGAGCACCGCGAGGATGCCGTAGGCGGTGGCGGAGCCGCCGAGCGCGACGACGACCGCGATGCCCGGGTCGAGCGCGCGGACGACGCGCACGACACCGAGCCCGGAGACGATCATCGCGACGACGCCCGGCACGAGCACGAGCGCGGCATCGAGCACCGGGAGCCCCTCGACGAGCTGCAGGTGCTGGGTGACGAAGAAGAGGAAGCCCGTGAGCGCGACGACGCTCAGCAGGTTGACGACGAGCGCGCCGCTGAACTGCGGCACGCGGAAGAGCGCGACGTCGAGCATCGGGTTCGCGCGCCGGCGCATGCGGCGCACGAAGAGCCAGCCCGCGAGCGCCGCGACGGCGACGAGCGCGATGCCCACCGGGTCGAGGCCCGCGACCGCGAGCTCCTTCACGCCCGCCGCGAGGCCGCCGAGCGCGAGCATCGACAGGGCGATGCCGAGCGGGTCGATCGGGCCCGGCGCGGGATCGCGCGACTCGGTGATGAGCAGCGGCGCGAGCACGAGCAGCGGCAGCAGGAACGGCACGGCCATGAGGAAGATCGAGCCCCACGCGAAGTGCGCGAGCAGCAGCCCGCCGACGACCGGCCCGGCGGCGGCGCCGACCGAGAACGCGGTCGCCCACACCGCGACCGCGAGGCGGCGCTGGCCGCGATCGAGGAACGTCGTGCGCAGCAGCGCGAGCGTCGCGGGCATGAGGGTCGCGCCGAACAGACCCAGCGCGGCGCGAGCGGCGATGAGCAGCTCGGCCGTCGGCGCGAACGCCGCGAGCACCGAGACGATCGCGAAGCCCGTCGCGCCGATCAGCAGCAGGCGCCGGCGGCCGACGCGGTCGCCGAGGTTGCCCATCGCCACGAGCAGGGTCGCGAGCACGAGCGAGTAGGCGTCGACGATCCACAGCTGCTGCGCGGCGGTCGGCTGCAGCGCCACCGCAATCTCGGGGAGCGCGAACGAGAGCGCGGTCGTGTCGATCGAGATGAGCAGCACCGGGAGCATGAGCACCGCGAGCGCGCCCCACTCGCGCGCTCCGGCTCGGGTGGGCGCGGCGATGGCGGAGGCAGTCGATCGGGTCACCGGATCACTGTACCGTCCGGACGGTTTGCTGGCAAGGTATGGTGTGGTCGTGAGCAAGGCAACCGACACTCGCGACCGCATCCTCGACGCGTTCGAGCAGCTCGTGATCGAGCGCGGCGAGCGCGCCGGCACCCTCGCCGCGACGGCCGAGGCCGCCGGCGTCTCGAAGGGCGGGCTGCTCTACCACTTCGGGTCGAAGGCCGCGCTCGTCGCGGGGCTCGCCGAGCGCCTCGACCGCTTCGGCGAGGCGGAGGAGGTGCGGCTCGGCGCGCTCGACGACGCGGTCGCCGTCTTCCTCCGAGAGTCGGTGATCGCCGACCAGCCCGTCGACCGCACGCTGCTCGCGCTGCTGCAGCTCGGCCAGCTCGAGGAGCACGCCGCCGCCCGCGACGCCCTCACGCGGCTCGACGACCACTACCTCGCGGCGCTCGAGGCGAGCATCGGCGACCGCGACCTCGCGCTCGTCATCGTGCGCTTGAGCGACGGCATCTACCTCCGCTCGGCGCTCGGCGGCAGCGAGTCGATCCCCGCCGACTCGGTCGACCGGGTGATCGCGCGGCTCGACGGGCTCATCCGCGGCGCGTGAGCGGCTCGCTCAGAGCTCGCGGATCTCGATCTGCCGGATCGTCGTCGCCTGGATCGTCGCGCCGAGCTGCTCGACGAGCGCGTCGGGCGCGGCCTGGTCGATCGTGATGATCGAGAGGGCCTCGCCGCCCGCGCGCGTGCGGGCGATCTGCATGCCGGCGATGTTGATGCTCGCCTCGCCGAACGCCGAGCCGTAGGCCGCGACGATGCCGGGCCGGTCCTCGTACTCCATCACGACGAAGTGGTCGGCCATCGGCACCTCGACCGACTGGCCGTTGACGCCGACGATCTTCTCGACCTGCTTCGGGCCCGTGAGGGTGCCCTCGACGCTCACCCGGCGGCCGTCGCTGCGCGCGACGATCACCTCGACGACGTTGCGGTACTCGTCGCTGCGCTCGTCGGACGTGAGCTCGCTCGTCACGCCACGCGACTCGGCGATGACGGGCGCGTTCACGAACGTCACCTGCTCGCTCACGATCGACGAGAAGAAGCCCTTGAGCGCCGCGAGCCGCAGCACCTTGACGTCGTAGGCGGCGAGCTCGCCGTGCACCGCGACGTCGACCGCCTCGACGGGACCGGCGGCGAGGCCGGCCGCGAACTGCCCGAGCCGCTCGGCGAGCGCGATGCCGGGTCGCACGTACTCGTCGATGACGCCGCCGGCGACGTTCACCGCATCCGGCACGAGGTCGCCCGAGAGCGCGAGCCGCACCGAGCGCGCGACGGCGATGCCGGCCTTCTCCTGCGCCTCGTCGGTGGATGCGCCGAGGTGCGGCGTGACCTGGATGTTCGGCGCGCTCGTGAGGGCGTCGTCGGTCGGCGGCTCGGTGACGAAGACGTCGATGCCCGCGCCGGCGATCGTGCCGCTGCGGAGCGCCTCGGCGAGCGCCGCCTCGTCGATGATGCCGCCGCGGGAGGCGTTCACGATGCGGAGCGTCGGCTTCGCGAGCGCGAGCTCGGCCGCGCCGATGAGGCCGACGGTCTCGGGCGTGCGCGGGATGTGGATCGTGATGAAGTCGCTCTCGGCCATGAGCTCCTCGAGCGAGCGGAGCTCGACGCCGAGCTGCGCGGCGCGCGCCGGGCTCACGAACGGGTCGTAGGCGACGAGCTTCGTGCCGAAGGCCGCGAGCCGCTCGGCGACGAGCACGCCGATGCGGCCGAGGCCGACGATGCCGACGGTCTTCTCGTAGAGCTCGACGCCCGTGAACGCCGACCGCTTCCACTCGCCTCGCTTGAGGGACGCATCCGCCGCCGGGATGTGGCGCGCGAGGCCGAGGAGGTGCGCGATCGCGAGCTCGGCGGCCGAGACGATGTTGGAGGTCGGCGCGTTGACGACCATGACGCCCGCCTTCGTCGCGGCGGGGATCTCGACGTTGTCGAGGCCGACGCCGGCACGGGCGACGACCTTGAGGCGCGGCGCGTGCGAGAGCGCTTCGGCGTCGATGCGCGTCGCGCTGCGCACGAGCACGGCGGATGCGTCGGCGAGGGCTGCGAAGAGCGCGTCGCGGTCGGTGCCGTCGACGTGGCGCACGTCGAAGTCGGGCCCGAGGGCGTCGACGGTGGCGGCCGAGAGCTCCTCGGCGATCAGGACGACGGGCTTGGTCATGCTGGGCTCCTTGCACGGATGGAGGGTTCGCGATCGCGGACAGCACCTCGTCGTGCCGAGCACAGCCTACTGAGGGGCGGGTGCCGCGCCGAGCGCGCCGCTCCGAGCCGGCGGCCGCGCCCTGCGCGAGCGGTCACTTCCGCGTGTGAGCGGTCACTTCCGCGTGTGAGCGGTCACTTCCACGAGTGAGCGGGGCTCGGACTTGACCGGTCACGCGCCGAGATGACCGGTCACGCGCCGAGTTGACCGCTCGCGCGCGGAGTTGACCGCTCAGCGCGGTGCGGCGCAGCGGACGCGGTTCGAGAGGCACCACTCACCTGCAGGAGGCGCCACTCGGCCGCGGCGGCCGGCCGGGGCGGGCGGGATCGCGGCGCGGGGTGCGGGATGATGGAGGCGATGGACGCCTTCGCTCTCGCGCAGCTCGTGCTGCGCATCATCCTCGCCCTGGTCTTCGTCGGCATGGGCATCACCCACTTCGTGCCGCGCGTGCGCCGGGCGATGCAGGCGATGATCCCCGCTGGCCTCGCTGGCCCCGACCGGCGCTGGGCGCCCGCGCTCGTCGCGGTCTCCGGGGTCGCCGAGATCGTCGGCGGCGCGGCGCTGCTCGCTCCGTGGTGGGGCGTGCGCTTCGCGGCCGGCATCGCGCTCATCGCGCTGCTCATCGCGGTGTTCCCCGCGAACGTGCAGGCCGCGCGCGAGCCCGAGCGCTTCGGCGCCGCCGCGGTGCCGATCGCGCCGCGCGCGATCGGGCAGGTCGTGCTCGGCGTGCTCGTGCTCGTGTCGGTGATCTGAGCGAGCCGAGCCTGCTCAGCCGCCGAGCGCGGCGACCGCGATCTGGCGCGCGAGCTGCTCGGCGAGCAGGCTCGCCTGCGCGCTCACCGCGAGCGCGACGAGCATGATGCCCGCCTTCGCGACCAGCCGCATCCGCCGCCCGATCCAGAGCGCGAGGGCGAACAGCACGACGGGCAGCGCGACGCTCGCCACGAGCAGCCACCACGGGGTCGACGCCTCGATGCCGGCGCTCGCATAGAGGAGCGGCAGCTGCTGCAGGTTCGTGACCGCCTCGACCGTGTCGTAGCCGAACGCGAGCGCGAACAGCAGGGCGACGATCCACGCGTCGCCGGGCCGCTCCTCGTGGGGCTGCCGGGCGCTCACGCGAGCACCCCCGCGACGAGCGGCCACGGCGCGGTGATGACGAGGCCGGCGAGCCACCACGGCGCGCGGCGGGCGAGCGGCGCGAGCCGGTCGACGCACCACCACCACAGCAGCGGCGCGATGAGGGCGAGCAGCTCACCGAGCTGGTACATCACGAGGCCGAGCAGGCTCGGCTGCTGCACGGGGTTCGCGACGACGATCACGATCCAGCCGGCGGTCGCGGCGAGCGCGAGCACGAGGGCGATCCACCCGAGCGGGCCGCGGTGTCGCGCCTCGCGGACGACGGGGGCGGATGCGCGGGGTCGCGCGCCGTCGTCGTCGGCGGAGGACTCGAGGTCGAGGTCTTCGTCACCGTCCCAGCGGAGGGCGTCGTCGTCGCGGCTCATCCCTCCCAGCCTATCGGGGCGCCGCGACGCGCCCGCGGGGCGGAGTCACGGCGCGAGGTCGAGCAGGCTCGCGCCGATGCGACCGACGCCGGAGTCCTGGTTCGAGAGCACGATCGCTGCCGTGCCGTGCATGACGTCCACGAGCAGCACGCTCGAGAAGCTCCCCGTCCTGCCGTCGTGTGACAGGACGCGCGCGTCAGGGTCCTCGTCGATGCGCCAGAAGTAGCCGATCGCCACGCCTCCGCCGATGTCGATCGCGTCGATCTGGGCGGCACTGCCGGTGAGCTCGCCGTCGATGACCGCCTCGCCGAAGCGGATGAGGTCCTCGAGGGTCGCGTGGAGTCCGCCCACCGGCGCATAGGCGCCGAGCGATGTCGGCTCCACCGCGACGCCGGCGCGATCGAACCCGCCCGCGTGCGCGGTCGAGACATCCGCATCGTCGAGCGGGAGCGACGCGCCATCGAGGCCGAGCGGCTCGAGCAGGCGATCGGCGAGGAGCGTCGGGTAGTCGACGCCCGCGGCCGCGGCGAGCGCCTGCCCGAGGAGGGCAGCACCGATGTTGCTGTAGAGGTAGCCCGGCTCCGACTGGATCTCGAGGCCGCGCGCATGCGCGAGGAGGTCGTCGAGCGTCGCGTCGATCCCATCGCCACCCGCCTCGATGTCGGCCATCGCCGCGTCGACGATGGCCGGATCGGTCGGGAAGCGCGGCAGTCCCCCGGTGTGCGCTGCGAGCGCGCGGAGGCTCACGGCCCCGACGGGAGCGTCGCCGATCTCGAGGTGGTCGCCGAGCGCGTCGCCGAGCCGCACCTCGCCGCGCTCGACCGCCTCGGCGAGCAGCTCGCCCGTGAACACCTTCGTGATCGACCCGACCTCGAACACGGTCGACGCATCCGCGCGGATGTACGCCGTGCGCACGCCGCTCGCGTCGATGAGCGCGGCGGCGGCACGCTCCGTCGGGCCGGCGAACGAGCGCCGGACGAGCTCGAGGAGCTCCTCGTCGCCGAGCTCGGTCGAGTCGCTGGCCGACGGAGTCGCAGCAGCGGGGCGCTCCGACGGCTCGGCACTCGTGCCGCTGCATCCGCCGACGGCGACGATCGCGACGATGGCGAGACTCGCGATCGAGGTGAAGGGCGCTGGCTCGACGGCCACCCTCCAAGCGTAGGAGCCGATGCGCGCGCCGTCACTCCCCCATCGCGCGGGCGCCGCCTCACGTCGCCAGGTCGCTGAGCCACGTGATCGAGGCGCCGTGCGGGCCGACGGCGGCGATCGGCTCGGCGTCGCGGCGCAGCACGAAGTCGCCCGCTCCCGCCCACGGCGCGGGCGGGCCGATCTCGAGCGAGGCGCCCTCGTTCGCGACCCACGTGACCTGCAGGTCCGCCATCAGGTCGGCGAAGGATGCGCGCTCGAACGCCGAGACGTAGGCGAGCACCGCGGAGTGCCAGACGACGACCGTCGGGGCGTGCCGGCCGGCCTCCTCGACGATCGCGCGCGTGTCGACCGTGAGGTCGCCGCGCCGCACGTCCGCCGGCTCCCGCCGCGCGATCGCGAGCGCGGTGCGCAGCCGGTCGACGCGCGCCCCGTCGAGCCCGCCCGACGCATCCGGCCACACGAGCGCCTCGAGCCACGCCCTCGTCGCCGGATCGGCCGGGTCGAGCGGCTGCAGGTCGATGCCGCCGCGCCACGCGACGACGGGCGGCCTCGCGGGCAGCGGCGTCGAGGGCGACGCGTCGGTCTCGAGCAGCGGCAGCGCGGCATCGCCGACGTACCGGCCGGCACCGAAGCGGTAGCGCCAGCGATCGGGGTAGAGGCACAGCCCCGCCGACGCGCCGACCTCGACGAGCGCGATCGGCCCCTCGAGGTGCGCGATCGCGGGCAGCAGCGTCGCCATGCGCCTCGCCTCGTTCGTCTGCGTCAAGCGGGCGAGCATCGTCGATCGGATGCGCTCCCACGCCCCGGCGATCATCTCGCGCGCGTCGCTCCACGGCACGAGCGGGACGCCCTCGAAGCGCGCGGCGGCGAAGAGCAGGTTGGGCTGGCGCTTGATGGGCTCGAGCTGCGCGAGCGCCGCGCACAGCGGCTCGTCGTCGGCCACGCCGCGCGCCCACTCGGCGTAGAGGGGCGAGCGGCCGTCCGCCTCGACCGCCGCCCAGCGGCGGTACGACGCGGCCACGGATCCCGGCTGGGTGACGTCGTCCACGGCGACCACCTTGCCACGGCCGCCGCGACCGCTCAGCCGGCGACGGGCTCGCTCGCTCGCGGGGCGCGGCGGAGCGAGCGCAGCGGGCAGTCCGCGGGGCCCTCGAGGCGCGAGCCGTCGGGCGCGAAGCGCGAGCCGTGCGCGACGCAGTCCCAGCTGCGATCCTGCGTGTTCCAGGCGACGAGGGCGCCCACGTGCGGACAGTGGGCGGAGACCCGCCGGGTCTCGCCGTCGACGGTCGACGTCGCGACGAGCCGGAGACCCTCGCGGCCGAGCTCGCCCTCGCCCTCCGCGGGCGTGCTCGCGGGCTGCAGGGCCGACGCCGTCGCGCGCGCATCGGCGGCGACGACCGCGCCGAAGGCGCCCGCGGCCTTGCCGAGCGCGGCGACCGTCGTGCCGCGCCGGCGGAGCGTGCGGGCCCAGTCGGGCTCCTCGCCCGCGATGCGGCCCGCGAGGGCGATCGCGCTCATGGCGCCGCTCGACATGCCCCACTTGTCGAAGCCGGTCGCGAGCAGCACGCGGCCGCGCGAGCCGGGGCGCGCGCCGATCCACGGCAGCAGGTCGGGCGTCGCGTAGTCCTGCGCGCTCCACACGTGCGTGCGCTCGGCGTCGGGCCAGTGCGACCGCACCCAGGCGTCGAGCTCGGCGACGAGCCGCCGCGGGTCGGCGTGCCTCCCGACGGCGTGGCCGGGGCCACCGGCGACGAGCACGTCGCCGCCGGGTCCGGCGGCGGTACGGATGGAGCGGCTCGGCGAGTCGACGCTGATGGCCATGGGCTCGGGCAGCGGCGCGGCCGTGCGGTACGCGGCGGCGTAGGAGCGGCTCGCGGTGAGCAGCGCCGAGGTGGCGCGCGCCGGCACCGGCGAGCCGGTCGCGAGCACCGCGGTGCCTGCGCGCCAGGATCCGACGTCGGTCTCGAGCTCGACGCCGCGGCCGACGGCGCGCACCGAGCGCACCTGGGCGCGCACGATCTGCCCGCCATGCGCGCGCAGCTCCGCGGCGAGCGCCGAGAGCATCGCGACGGGCTGCACCTGCGCCTGCTCGACGAGCTGGATGGCGCCGGCCACGCGGAACGGCAGCGCCTCGGCGCCGCTCGACTCGACCGGGATGCCGAGCCCGCGCGCGGCCTCGACCTCGCGCTCGAGCGACGCGACGCCCTCTGGCGTGAAGGCGAACGAGATCGCGGTGCGCTCCTCGGCGGGCGCGCCGCGGGCGGCGAGCAGGCTGCCCAGCCGCAGCTGCCCCGCGAGCGAGCCCTCGACGAAGGCCTCGACCGCCTCGCGCCGAGCGAGCCCGAGCGCGCGGTGCAGCCGGTCGCCCTGCAGGAGGCTCACCTTCGCGGTCGTGTTGCCGGTCGCGACCGCGCCGACGGCCTCGCGCGCCTCGAGCACGACGACCCGCGCGCCCCGGCCCGCGAGCAGCGCCGCGGTCATGAGCCCCGTGATGCCGGCGCCCACGACGGCGACGTCGGCGTCGCGCCGCCCCGCCTCGTCGAAGCCGATCGAGGGCGTGGTGTCGAGCCAGAGCGAAGCCATGGCGCTCACTCAAGCGCCCGCGCCTGGGTGCCCGCAGTGAGCGGCCGGAAGGCTGCGCTCAACCTGCCCGGCTCGCCCGCTGCGCCGCCTTCGCGGCCTCCTTCGCCGTGTCGCGCGCCTTCCGGAGCGTCTGCTCGCGACGCTCGAGCTCACGCAGGCGCTGCTGCGTCTGCTTGCGCAGCGCGATGCCCGCACGCAGCTCGGCCTCGGCGCGCTCAAGCGCAGCGGCGGCATCCGCCGGCGGATCCGGGGGCGCGACCTCGCGACCCTCGCCTCGCTCGAACGTCGCCGCCACGCCCTCGAGCCAGATGGCGAGGCCGAGGGCGAGGTCGTCCTGGGCCGGATCCACCGGGATCGGCATGCCCTCGGGCACCTCGAACAGGTATGTGCCGCTCGCGACGAGCGGCGCGAGGTCAGGGAAGCGACCGGGCGTCGCGGCCTCGCGCACCACGGCGCGCGTGCCCTCCCCGAGCGCGTTCGCGGGGTCGAGCACCTCTCGCATGACGGCCGCGTGCCCGCGCACGAACGTCGACAGCGAGGTCAGGAGCATGAGCCGCTCCTCCGGCGTCGCCGGCAGGCTGCGCATCGCGCGCAGCGCCGCGTCTGCCACCCGCATCTGCTCGGGCATGAGGAGCGCCTCCGTCGACACGGGGATGTCGAGGGCCCACGGATGCGCGCGGTAGACGTCGAGGAGCCAGCGGCACCACTGCTCGAGACCGGCGCGCCAGTCCTCGTCGTCGACCGCGACGACGTCGCGCGCGATCGCGTCGATCATGAGCACGTGCAGGTCGTCCTTCGAGGCGACGTAGCGGTACATCGCCATCGTGGTGTAGCCGAAGGCCTGCGCGACGCGCTGCATCGTGACGGCCGCGAGCCCCTCGGCGTCGGCGATGCTGATCGCGACCTCGACGATGCGCTCGAGGCTCAGCTCGCGCTTCGGCCCGCGTTGCGGGAGCTCCTCCGCGCCCCACGCGAGCGCCACCACTCGCGCCACGTCATCCGCCACGCCGCTCCCTCCGACGACTCGAGGCTAGCGCGGCGACTGCGTGCGTGGCACACTGCGTGTCACGCATACTGTTTATTTAATACACAGAAGGGGATGCGATGGGTGCAGTCATCGAGGTCGAGGGCCTCACGAAGTCCTACGGGAGGAATCCGGTGCTGCGCGCCGTGGACCTCCGCGTCGACGGCGGCGTCGTCGCGCTGCTCGGCGCGAACGGCGCTGGCAAGTCGACGCTGCTGTCGATCCTCACGACGCTCGAGCGCGCCGACGGCGGGGTCGCCCGAGTGCTCGGCATCGACGTCGCCCGGCATCCTTCGCTCGTGCGGCGACGCATCCGCGTCACGAGCCAGGCCGCGTCGATCGACGACCTGCTCACGGGTCGCGAGAACCTCGTCATGCTCGCGCGACTGCTGGGCCTGCCCTCCCGAGCGGCTCGGGCTCGCGCGTGCGAGCTGCTCGAGCGCCTCGACCTCGAGGACGCCGCCGACCGGCGCGTCGGCCGCTACTCGGGCGGCATGCGCCGACGGCTCGACCTCGCCGCATCGCTCGTCGACCGGCCCGAGGTGCTCTTCCTCGACGAGCCGACGACGGGCCTCGACCCCGTGAGCCGCGCCCGGCTGTGGGACGACGTCCGGGCGCTCGCGGCCGAAGGCACGACCGTGCTGCTCACGACGCAGATGCTCGACGAGGCCGAGGCGCTCGCCGATCGGATCGCGGTGCTGCGCGACGGCCGGATCTTCGCGGAGGGGACCGCGCGGGAGCTCGCGGCGCGCGTCGGCGGGGTGACCGTGGTGCTCGTCGATGCGGCTGGCCGCGTCGTGCGCGCGCTCGAGACGGATTCGAGCGCCGGATCGCTCGGCAGCGCCCTCGCGGCGCTCGCGCCAGCGGAGCACGGGCTGCGGGTCGAGCTGCGCTCGCCGACCCTCGACGACGCCTTCGCGGCGATCGTCCGGCGCGAGGAGGCGGCGGCGTGAGCGCCGTGGCGCTCGAGCGCCGAGCCGGCGCCGCTCCCCTCGCCGCGGCGAGCGTCTTCGTCGGCCGGAGCCTCCGGCACAGCCTCCGCGACGGCGAGGGCCTCGTGATGGCGATCGCGCTCCCGGTACTCGTCATGCTCATGTTCACGCTCATCTTCGGCGGCGCGATCGAGACCGACGGCTCCTACATCGACTACGTCGTGCCGGGCATCGTGCTGCTGTGCTCGGGCTTCGGCGCCGCCTCGGTCGCGGTCTCGGTGAGCCGCGACATGACGGCCGGCGCGATGCGCCGCTTCCGCAGCCTGCCGATCGTCGCCGCGACCGCGCTCGCGGGGCACGTCGTCGCGAGCCTGCTGCGCAACCTCGTCGCGACCGGCGTCGTGATCGGCGTCGCGCTCGCGATCGGGTTCCGCCCCTCGGCGAGCGCGATCGAGTGGCTCATCGCCTTCGCGCTCGTGTCGCTCTGGATCCTCGCGATCACGACGCTCTTCGCGTTCGTGGGCCTCGTCTCGGGCAGCCCCGAGGCGGCGAACGGCTACGGCTTCGGGCTGCTGTTCCTGCCCTACCTCTCGAGCGCGTTCGTGCCTGTCTCGACGATGCCCGAGTGGCTGCAGCCCGTCGCGACGCACCAGCCGATCACGCCGCTCACCGAGTCGCTGCGTGCGCTCCTCATGGGCGGCGATCCGGGCGCTCAGCCGCTCTCGGCGCTCGCGTGGTGCGTCGGGATCGTGCTGGCCGGTGCGCTGCTGATCGCGTGGCGCTTCCCCCGCACCGCGGCGCGCTGAGCCCAGGACGCGAGGAGGGGACCCCGCTGGGGGTCCCCTCCTCGGATCAGGCGTGGGTCAGCGGGCTGCCGAGCCGTCCGTGTAGTCGGCGTCGGGCTGCTCCCAGGCGAAGAGCGCACGCAGCTTCTTGCCGGTCTCCTCGATCGGGTGGCCCTGCTGCTGCTCGCGCAGCTGCTTGAACTCCGGTGCGCCCGCGTCCTGGTCCTCGATGAAGCGCTTCGCGAACGCGCCCGACTGGATGTCGGCGAGCACGGCCTGCATGTTCTGCTTCACGTCGGGGCTGATGACGCGGGGGCCCGAGACGTAGTCGCCGTACTCGGCGGTGTCGGAGATCGACCAGCGCTGCTTCGCGATGCCGCCCTCCCACATGAGGTCGACGATGAGCTTGAGCTCGTGGAGCACCTCGAAGTAGGCGATCTCGGGCTGGTAGCCGGCCTCGATGAGCGTCTCGAAGCCGTACTGCACCAGCTGCGAGGTGCCGCCGCACAGCACGGCCTGCTCGCCGAACAGGTCGGTCTCGGTCTCCTCCGTGAAGGTCGTCGTGATGCCGCCGGCGCGGAGGCCGCCGATCGCCTTCGCGTACGACCACGCCGTCTGCCACGCCGAACCCGACGCATCCTTCTCGACGGCGACGATCACGGGCACGCCGCGGCCGGCCTGGAACTCGCGGCGCACGGTGTGGCCCGGGCCCTTCGGCGCGACGAGCACGACGTCGACGCCCTCGGGCGCCTCGATGTAGCCGAAGCGGATGTTGAAGCCGTGGCTGAACAGGAGCGTCTTGCCCTCGCCCATGTGCTGCGCGACCTCGTCGCTGTAGATGTGGCGCTGGTGCTGGTCGGGAGCGAGCAGCACGACGACGTCGGCCCACTCGGCGACCTCGGCGGGCGTGCCGACCTCGAAGCCCTGCTCGGTCGCCTTCTGGCGGCTCTTCGACTCCGGCTGGAGGCCGACGCGCACCTCGACGCCCGAGTCGCGCAGGTTCTGCGCATGCGCGTGGCCCTGCGAGCCGTAGCCGATGATGGCGACCTTCTTGCCCTGGATGATGCCGAGGTCGGCACCGTCGTCATAGATGACCTCAGTCATGCTGTCTCCTTCGTCTGGTTCTGGGGGTCAGGAGCTCTGCTTGAGCGCGCGCTCGCTGATGGACTTGCTGCCGCGGCCGATCGCCAGCAGGCCCGACTGTGCGATCTCCTTGATGCCGTAGGGCTCGAGGAGCCGCAGCAGCGCCTGGCACTTCGGCGAGTCGCCCGTGACCTCGATCACGAGCGCGTCGGTCGTGACATCGACGACTCGCGCGCGGAACAGCGTCGCGGCCTCGAGGATCTGCGACCTCGTCGAGTTGTCGACCCGCACCTTGATGAGCATGTGCTCGCGCTGCACCGACTGGGCGGGCTCGAGCTCGACGATCTTCACGACGTTGATGAGCTTGTTGAGCTGCTTCGTGACCTGCTCGAGCGGCAGGTCCTCGACGTCGACGACCACGGTGATGCGGGACAGACCCGGCACCTCCGTCTT
This sequence comes from Agrococcus sp. TSP3-2-1, assembly GCF_049897585.1. Classification (NCBI taxonomy): domain Bacteria; kingdom Bacillati; phylum Actinomycetota; class Actinomycetes; order Micrococcales; family Microbacteriaceae; genus Agrococcus; species Agrococcus sp. TSP3-2-1. The sequence goes on along the minus strand of NZ_JAFCWN010000001.1, from coordinate 480,928 downwards.
GCCGACCGCGAGCGACTCGATGTTGAAGCCGCGGCGGGCGAAGAGGCCCGCGACGCGGGTCAGGAGGCCCGGCTTGTCCTCCACGAGGAGCGACAGGACGTGCGTGCTCATCACTCCTCCTCCCACACCGGGCTGTGCTCCTTGGCGTACTGCACGAAGGAGTTCGAGACGCCCTGCGGCACCATCGGCCACACCATCGCGTCCTTCGAGACGATGAAGTCGATCACGACCGGGCGGTCGTTCGTCTCGAGCGCGAGCTTGATGGCAGGATCGATCTCCTCCGGCTTCGTCACGCGGATCGCGAGGCAGCCGTATGCCTCGCCGAGCTTGATGAAGTCGGGGATCATCTTCGCGTCGTCGCCGGTCTCGAGGTCGGTGAACGAGTGCCGGCCCTCGTAGAAGAGGCTCTGCCACTGCCGCACCATGCCGAGCGACGAGTTGTTGATGATCGCGACCTTGATCGGGATGTCGTTGAGCGTGCAGGTCGCGAGCTCCTGATTGGTCATCTGGAAGCATCCGTCGCCGTCGATCGCCCAGACGACGCGCTCGGGCTCGGCGACCTTCGCGCCCATCGCGGCAGGCACGGCGTAGCCCATCGTGCCGGCACCGCCGGAGTTGAGCCACGCGTTCGGCCGCTCGTACTCGATGAACTGCGCCGCCCACATCTGGTGCTGGCCGACGCCCGACGCGTAGATCGCCTCGGGGCCGGTGAGCTGGCCGATGCGCTGGATGACGTGCTGCGGCGACAGCTTGCCGTCGCTCGGCTCGGGGAAGCCGAGCGGGAAGCGCTCCTGCAGTCCATGCAGCCGCTCCCACCAGTCGGTGAGGTCGGGCCGCTCGCTCGCGACGAGCTCCTGGAACGCGATCGAGAGGTCGCTCAGCACCTCGCGCACGTCGCCGACGATCGGCACGTCCGCTGGGCGGATCTTCGAGATCTCCGCCGGGTCGACGTCGACGTGGATGACCTTCGCGTTCGGCGCGAACTCGGCGACCTTGCCCGTCACCCGGTCGTCGAAGCGGGCGCCGAGCGCGACGATGAGGTCGCACTCCTGGAACGCGAGCACCGCGGGCACCGTGCCGTGCATCCCGGGCATGCCGAGCTGCTGCGGGTGCGAGTCGGGGAACGCGCCGCGCGCCATGAGCGTCGTCACGACGGGTGCACCGGTCGACTCCGCGAACTCGAGCAGCTCGGCCGACGCCTTCGCGCGGATGACGCCGCCGCCGACGTAGAGCAGCGGTCGCTCGGAGCTCGCGAGCAGCTGCGCCGCGGCGGTGATCTGCTTGCCGTGCGCCTTGACGACCGGGCGGTAGCCGGGCAGGTCGACGCGGTCGGGCCACACGAACGGCGCCGAGTCCTGCTGCGCGTCCTTCGTGATGTCGACGAGCACGGGACCGGGGCGACCGGTGGATGCGATGTGGAACGCCGCGCGCAGCGCGCCCGGCACGTCCTCGGGGCGCGTCACCTGGAAGGTGTGCTTCGTGATGGGCATCACGATGCCGGTGATGTCGGCCTCCTGGAACGCATCCGTGCCGATCAGGTGGCTGAAGACCTGCCCGGTGATCGCGACCATCGGGACCGAGTCCATGTAGGCGTCGGCGAGCGCGGTGACGAGGTTCGTGGCACCGGGGCCGCTCGTCGCGAGGCACACGCCGACCCGGCCGGTCGCGGCCGCGTAGCCCTCGGCGGCGTGGCCGCCGCCCTGCTCGTGGCGCACGAGGATGTGGCGGATCGCCGACTGCTGCATGAGCTCGTCGTAGAAGGGGATGATCGCGCCGCCGGGGATGCCGAAGACGTCGGTGACGCCGAGCAGCTCGAGCGACTTGAGGACGGCTCCCGAGCCGGTGAGGGTCGGGGGCTCGGCGCTGCGCGGCGGGGCAGGCCTTGCGGTGATGGGCATTGCTCTCCTGTGCTGCTGACGGTCGAGATGCGTCAGCCCGTGACGGCGCCGCGAGCGGCGGACTGCACGAGACGGGCGTACTTGGCGAGGACTCCGCGCGTGTAGCGCGGGGGCAGCGGCTCCCAGCCCTCACGCCGGGAGGCGAGCTCTGCCTCGTCGACGATCAGGTCAAGCGAGCGAGCGGCGATGTCGACCCTGATGCGGTCTCCGTCGCGCACGAAGGCGATCGGACCGGAGTCGACCGCCTCAGGGGCGATGTGGCCGATGCACAGGCCGGTTGTGCCGCCTGAGAATCTGCCGTCCGTCAACAGTAGTACATCGCGGCCGAGCCCCGCGCCCTTGATGGCGGCGGTGATCGCGAGCATCTCGCGCATCCCCGGCCCGCCCTTCGGCCCCTCGTAGCGGATGACGACCACGTCTCCCGCTCGGATCTCGCCGTTGGTGAGGGCGTCCATCGCGGCCCGCTCCCGGTCGAACACGCGCGCGGGGCCCTCGAAGACCTCCGCGTCGAAGCCGGCCGTCTTGACGACCGCGCCGTCGGGCGCGAGCGTGCCGTCGAGCACCGTGAGGCCGCCGGTCGCGTGGATGGGGTCCTCGAGCGCGCGCACGACCGTCCCGTCGAGCGGCGCGGGGGCGAGCTCCGCGAGGTTCTCCGCGAGCGTCCGGCCGGTGACGGTGAGCACGTCGCCGTGCAGGAGGCCCGCGTCGAGGAGCGCCTGCATGACGACCGGCATGCCGCCGACGCGGTCGAAGTCCTGCGCGACGTAGGCGCCGAAGGGCTTGACGTCCGCGAGGTGCGGCGAGCGGGCGCCGATGCGGCGGAAGTCCTCGAGGTCGAGCTCGACCTCCGCCTCGTGCGCGATCGCGAGCAGGTGCAGGACGGCGTTCGTCGAGCCGCCGAGCACCATCGCGACGGTGATGGCGTTCTCGAACGCCTCCTTCGTGAGGATGTCGCGGGCGGTGATGCCGCGGCGCAGCAGCTCGACGACGGCCTCGCCCGAGCGGCGCGCGTAGTAGTCGCGGCGGCGGTCGGCCGAGAGCGGCGTCGACGAGCCGGGCAGGCTCATGCCGAGCGCCTCGGCGATGCACGCCATGGTGTTGGCGGTGTACATGCCGCCGCACGCGCCCTCGCCGGGCGCGAAGCCGCACTCGATGCGGTGCAGGTCCTCGGCGGACATCTTGCCCGCCTTGAAGGCGCCGACCGCCTCGAAGGAGTCGATGATCGTGAGCGACTCGGGCACGGTGCCGTCCGAGAGCTTCACGAAGCCGGGCGCGATCGAGCCCGCGTAGACGAACACGCTCGCGAGGTCGAGCCGTGCGGCCGCCATGAGCATGCCGGGCAGCGACTTGTCGCAGCCCGCGAGCAGCACGGTGCCGTCGAGCCGCTCTGCCATCACGACCGTCTCGACGCTGTCGGCGATGACCTCGCGGCTCACGAGCGAGAAGTGCATGCCCTCGTGGCCCATCGAGATGCCGTCGGAGACCGAGACGGTGCCGAACTGCAGCGGGTAGCCGCCGCCGGCGTGCACGCCCTCCTTCGACGAGCGCGCGAGGCGGTCGAGCGAGAGGTTGCACGGCGTGATCTCGTTCCACGAGCTCGCGATGCCGATCTGGGGCTTCTCCCAGTCGCCGTCGCCCATGCCGACGGCCCGCAGCATCCCTCGGCTCGTCGTGGCCTCCACGCCGTCCGTGACGGCGCGCGAGCGCGGCTTGATGTCGATCTCAGGCATGGCCCGATCCTACGCCGCGGGGGATGTCAGATCCGCGCCGCGGAGCGTCGAGTGCCGCTCCTGGACCGCGGCACTCACCCGGAGGGTCTACCGTCGTGTGCATGATCAAGGTCGGGCTGAGCACGATCTCCGTCTTCCCGAAGGGCGTCGAGGAGGGCTTCCGCCTCTCGGCCGAAGCAGGCTACGACGGCGTCGAGGTGATGGTGACGACCGACGCGAAGACGCGCAGCCCCGAGCGCCTGCTCGAGCTCTCGGCGCAGTACGAGCAGCCGATCATGGCGATCCACGCGCCCGTCGTGCTGCTGACGACGTTCGTGTGGGGCCGCGACCCGTTCGTGAAGCTCGACCGCTCTGCCGAGCTCGCCGTCGCGGTCGGCGCGCCGGCGGTCGTCGTGCACCCGCCCTTCCGCTGGCAGGGCAAGTACGCGCGCACCTTCGAGGATGCCGTGCGGCAGACCGAGCGGAAGCACGGCGTCGAGGTCGCGGTCGAGAACATGTTCCCGTGGGCGGCCGGCGGCATCGACCGGCAGGCGTACCTGCCAGGCATCGATCCGAGCGAGATGGACGTCGACCACGCGACGCTCGACTTCTCGCACTGCGCGCTCGCCAAGCGCGACTCGATGGAGCTCGCCCTCGACCTCGGCGATCGGCTGCGGCACGTGCACCTCACCGACGGCGTCGCCGCCGAGGGCGGGCGCATCTTCGACGAGCACCTGCTGCCGGGCCGGGGCAACGAGCCGGTCGCGGAGGTGCTGCGCATGCTCGCCGAGCGGCGCTGGACCGGCCAGGTCGTCGCCGAGATCAAGACCCGCTACGCGCGGAACGAGCGCGAGCGGCTCGCGATGCTGACCGAGACGCTCGAGTTCGCGCGCGAGCACCTGGGGCTGGGTGAGGCGGCGCAGGATGCGGCGCGCGCCGCCGACCGGTAAGCATCGACACCAGGATCGATCGTTCGATCCACGGCGGCGCCTCTCTCCCTCGCCCTGCAGCGCCGCCGTCGGGCTGGCATCCGCGGCGCCGAGCCGCAGCGCTGCGCAGAACGCGACGATGTGCTCACGCGCTCGCGGGCGCCAGGCTATCGAACGCCTTGATGCGCTCCGTCGTGTCCCGCCTGCGCATCGACCGCACGGCGAGCAGCGAGGCGAGCAGCACGATCGCGGCGAAGAGCACGAGCATCCCGATGGCGCCGCCCGACCAGCCGGAGCCCGCCGCGGCAGCGACGAGCGCGTCGACGGCGTGGGTCATCGGCAGCGCCGGAGCGATCGACGCGAACGCGGAGCCGAGCACGTCGCGCGGCAGCACGCCGCCCGCGGCGACGGCCTGCAGCGCGAGCAGCACGAGCGAGACGATCGCCCCGACCGGCCCGAGCCACGCGGTGAGCGCGAGGTTCGCGAGCGCCGCGACCGCGCCGAAGAGCAGCGAGACCGTGAGCGTGATGGGCAGCGCAGACCAGGCCACGCCGCCGATCGCGTGCAGCACGAGCGCGGCGAGCACCGCTTGCAGGGCGATGATCCACGCGGAGCGCACGAGCAGCGCGGTGAGCACGCGGCCGTCGGTCTCGGCCGACGCGGCGACCCGGCGGGCGGAGCGCGCCATGACGAGCACGAGCGCGAGCGCCCCGAGCCACAGGCCGACCGGCACGGCGAGCGAGCCGATGCGCGCCTCCCCGCTCGGCAGCGCGCGGCGCTCCTCGAGGTCGAAGCCGACGGGGTTCGTCGCGACGTCGGCGAGGTCGTCGAGCTCGCCCTCGCTCAGCTGCGGGAGCGCGTCGACGCCCTGCCGGAGCCCGTCGCCGAGCTCACGGGCGCCGTCGCCGAGCTCGCCCGCGCCGGACGCTGCGGAGCGCGCCCCGTCGGCGAGCTGGCCGACGCCGGAGCCGAGATCGCCGAGCCCGGCCGCGAGCTCGTCGGCGCCGCCGGCGAGCTGCGAGGCGCCCGAGACCGACGCGCCGAAGCCGCCGTCGAGCTGCGAGAGCCCGCTCGCGAGCTGCGAGGCGCCGGATCGGAGCGCCGGCGACCCGGCAGAGGCCTGTGCGGCGCCGTCGGCGAGCTGCGCGGCGCCGTCGCGGAGCGGCGCTCCGCCCGCGACGAGCCGGTCGGCCGCGGTGTCGAGCGCGGAGAGGTCGGCCGTCGCCGCGAGCAGTCCCGCGGTGAGGTCGCCGCTGATGTCCTGCTGCGAGAGCTGCCCGAGCGCGCCCGCGAGCTGCTGCGCTTGCGCGAGCGCGGCGGGGTCGGTCGCCGGATCGGCTCGCAGCGCGGCGAGGAGCGATGCGGCGAGCGCGGCCTGGCCGTCGAGCGCGTCCTCGAGATCGCCGATGCCGCCCGCCTCCGCGGCGCCGCCGAGACCCGCGCGCAGCTCGTCACCCGCTTGCTGCACGCCGCGGGCGAAGCGCTCGGTGCCATCGGTGTAGGCGTCGACGCCGCCTGCGAGCGAGCTCGCGCCGCCGGCGAGCGCGTCGACGCCGTCGGTGTAGGCGCCGAGGACGTCGCGCAGCTGCGCCGCGCCGCCGGAGAGCTGCCCGATCCCGGCGTCGGCGCCGCCGAGCCCCGTCGCGAGCTGTCCCGCACCCTCGGCGAGCTGGTCGGCACCGTCCTGCGCGGATCCCGCGCCGGCGCCGAGCTGGTCGAGGCCGTCGGCGAGGTCGCCGAGCCCCGACTCGAGCTCCCCGCCGCCGGAGCCGAGCGCATCCGCCCCGTCCGCCGCGGTGCCGAGCTGCTCGCCGAGCGTGCCGAGGCCGCTGTAGAGCCCCGAGATGAAGCCGGTCGTGACGACGTCGCCGAAGGTGGCGACGATCGACTCCCCCGTCTCGGTCGCGAGGCTCGACGCGAGTCCGCTCGAGGCGGCGTCGGTGACGATCTCGATGCCGGCCTGCCGCGGGTCGTCGCCCTGCAGGCTCAGCACCCGCTCCGAGAAGTCGTCGGGGATCGTGACGACGGCGCGCACCGCGCCCTCCGCGAGCGCCTCCTCGGCGTCCTCCGCGTTCAGGATGCGGAACGCGAACCCGTCGTCCTCGTCGCCGACGAGGTCGGTGACGACCTGCCGGCCGGCGAACATGACCGACTCGGTGCCGTCCTCGGCGGTCGTCGCGAGCATGCGGTCGCTGTTGACGACCGCGGCGGGCACGTCGCGGTCGCCGTCGAGCGCCGGGCCGATCGACCAGGCCGCGAGCGCCGCGACGGCGAACGGGGTGACGGCGGCCGTCGTGAGGGCGACGGCCTTCTTGAGCGAGCTGGTCATCGGTCTGCTCCCGTGGTCGCGAGCGCCTCGGTGCGCGGGTCGGTCGGCGCTGCGCCGGCATCTGCGGCGGACGCGGCGGATGCGGCTTCGGCCGCGAGGCGGTCCTCCTCGGCCGCGTCGGCGGGCTGGGCGTCGACCGCTGCGCGGCCGTGCGCCTCGGGCGCCGCCTCGCTCGAGACGATCGTGGCGTCGGGGCCCGCGAGGCGAGCCGCGAGGCGCGCGGCGCCCGTCGGTGCGCCCGCCGCGGCGTCGATCCAGATGAGGCTCGGGCCGCGCAGGGTCGCGGTCGCGAGCAGCACGGCGGCCCGCTCGAGGGGCGCGAGGCGCGAGAGCGGTGCGGCGGCGTCGATCGGGGCGCCGAGCGCCTCGGCGGCGCGGGCGACGAGCGCTTCCGCGCGGTGGTCGAGCACGGGGCCGGGCGCGAAGGGGCTCCGGAGCGCGAGCGCGGCGCGCGCCGCCTGGTGCGCCGACTCGACGTGGCCGTCGAGATCGACGATCGCGACGCGGCGCCGGAGGGTCGCGACGTCGCCCGGCAGCGCGGCGCCGCCGAGCTGCGCGCGGCCGGCCGCGTCGACGTCGCCGACGAGGGCGTGTGCGAGCCGCTGGCGGTCGGCGAAGCTGCCACCGAGGCGCACGACGGCGCCGCGAGGCGCCGTGAGCGTCCACGACGCGTAGCCCGGCTGCCGCCAGTCCACCTCGGGACGGAAGCGCTCGAGCGCGAGGTGGCCTCCCGCATCCGCCACCCACGCGAGCGCGTCGCGGTGCCGGCCGAGGGTCTCGCCCTCGACGTCCATCTCGGGCATCGCGCGGTCGAGCCAGCGCGGCAGCCACCACGCCCGCTCCCCCATGAGCGTCATGAGGGCGGGGATGAGCGTCATGCGCACGAGGAAGGCGTCGACGGCGACGCCGACGGCGAGGCCGAGCGCGATCGCCTTGATCATCGCCATGCCCTCGGGCACGAACGCGAAGAAGACGAAGAACATGATGAGCGCGGCGGCGGTGACGACGCGTGCGTTCGCCGCGAAGCCGTGGCGGACGGCGCTCACGGCGCCGTGGCCGTGGGCGTGCGCCTCGCGCATGCCGGAGACGAGGAACATCTGGTAGTCCATCGCGAGGCCGAAGAGCACGGCCATGAGCAGCACAGGCATGAACGAGAGGATCGGGCCCGGCTCAGCGTGCAGCAGCTCGATGCCCCAGCCCCACTGCATGACCGCGACGACGACGCCGAAGGCGGCGAGCACCGAGCCGATGAAGCCGAGCGCGGCGGTGACCGGCACGAGGATCGAGCGGAACACGAGCATGAGCAGCACGATCGCGAGCGAGACGACGACGATGCCGAAGGGCAGCAGCGCGTCCTGCAGGCGCTGGGAGACGTCGATCTGCACCGCGGTCGCGCCCGTGACGGCGATCGCGGTGCCGTGCTCCTCCTCGAGCGCCGGGGCGGCGTCGCGGATCGCGCGCACGACGTCGGCCGTCGCGGGGTCGGCGGGGCCGGTCTCGGCGATCACCTGCACGATCGCGGTGTCGACCGTCTCGTCGGGGAAGGCGCTGCCGATGCGCTCGACGCCGGGGATCTCGGCGAGGTCGTCGGCGAGCGCCTCGAGCACGGGCAGCACGTCGGTGATCTGCGTGATGTCAGCCATCACGACGAGCGGGCCCGTGACGCCTTCGCCGAAGCCCTCCTGCAGGGTGTCGTAGGCGATGCGCTGCGTCGAGCCCTGCGCCTCACGGCCGTTGTCGGGGAGCGCGAGCTCGAGGCTCGCGGCGGGGATCGCGGCGACCCCCATGACGGCGAGCACGCCGACGACCGCGACCCACGGGCGCTTGGTGATGCCCGTGACCCAGCGCATGCCGAGCGTCCGGCGCTCGTCGACATCGCGCTCGGCGAGCCGCGCGGCGCGGCTGCCGGGCTTCGGCCGCAAGCGCTCGCCGAGGAGCGCCATGATCGCGGGCAGGAGCGTGACCGCGGCCGCGACGGCGATGATGACCGAGATCGCGGCACCGATGCCCATGATCGAGAGGAAGGGGATGCCGACGATGAGCAGGCCCGCGAGCGCGACGACGACCGTGAGGCCCGCGAAGAGCACGGCGGTGCCGGCCGTGCCGACCGCGAGCGAGCCCGACTCGATCACGCCCATGCCGCGGGCGAGCTGCGAGCGGTGCTTCGAGAGGATGAAGAGCGCGTAGTCGATGCCGACGGCGAGGCCGATCATGAGCGCCATGAGCGGCGCGGAGTTCGAGACCGTCACGAGCGCCGACGCGCCCAGCACCCCGCCCATCGTGATCGCGACGCCGACGATCGCGGTGATGAGCGGCAGCCCCGCGGTCAGGAGCGACCAGAAGGTGACGAACAGCACGATGCCGGCGAAGAGCACGCCGACGCCCTCGACCCAGGAGATGGGCACGTTCGAGGCCTGGAAGACCTGGCCGCCGAACTCGACGGTCAGTCCCGTCGCGCGCGGCGCATCCGCCGTCGCGACGAGCTCGTCGAGGCCCGCGAGGGTGCCGCTCGTCTCGCGCGGCTCGAACTGCACCTGCGCGTAGGCGATGCGGCCGTCGTCGGAGATCTGGTCGGCAGCGAACTCGTCCCACGGGGTGACCGCGGCCGCGATGCCGTCGATCGCGGTGATCTCGTCGACCTGCCGCTCGATCGCGTCGCGGTGCTGCTCGATCGAGTCGCCCTCGGGCGCCTCGTAGACGACCTGCACCGCGGCGCCCGCGACCTGCGGGAAGACGCTGCCCAGGCGGTCAAGCGCCTCCTGGGACTCGGTGCCGGGGATGTCGAACGACTCCTGCATGTCGGGGCCGAGTGCGAAGGCGCCGCCGAGCGCGGCGGCGACGGCGAGCAGCCATGCGGCGATGACGAGGCGGGCGCGACGCATCGATCCGGCGCCGATGCGGGAGAGCCAGGTGGCCATCAGCAGGTCCCCTCGAGGGACTGGGGCTGCGCGAGGCACAGCTCGAGCAGCGTGTCGATGAAGATCTCGCGCATCTCGGCGGGGTCGACGTACTCGCGCTCGTCGTCGAGCGCGTCGCCGAGGATGAAGGCGACGCCCGCGAGGCCGATCGAGACGCGCGTGAGCACGCGGGCGCTCGGCGCCTCCTGGACGAGGGTGCTCGCGATCGCGTCGACGAGCGCGTTCGCGCGGCCGATGACCGGCACGTCGCGGAGCGCGCCGCGCTGGGTGACGAAGACCGAGACGGCGGCGCTGTGGGCCATGAGCACGTCGACGAAGCCGGTCGCGAGCGCCGGGACCGCCTCGAGCTTGTCGGGGCCGGCCTGCGGGAGCGCGGCGACGAGCGCCGACATCGCGTCGATCGCAGGCTGCATCGCGGCCTCGAGGAGCGCTTCCTTCGACTCGAAGTGGTAGAGCACGGACGACTTGGACGTGCCCACGTCGTCGGCGATCTGCTGGATCGAGCTGCCGAGGTACCCGGTGCGGGCGAAGCGCTCGAGCGCCGCCTGCAGGATCGTGTCGCGAGTGGTCACGATCGACCATCGTACTGACCGATCGGTCAGAGTTCGACCGATCGGTCAGCCGCATCGCCCGGCCGGTGCCTCGACCCGGTCAGAACGGCAGCGGTGGAGCGTTCGGGCCGCCCTGCGCGGTCGATTCGAGCGACGGCCCGTACCACTCGCGGAGCGCGGCGGGATCGGGCTCGGGCCAGGTCGTCGGGTCGTCCCAGCGGCCGAGGCGATCGAGTGCCGCGCGCTGATCGGCACGCCGCTGCGCGCGAGTGCGCTTCGGCGGCCTCGGCCGCGACCGGGGCATGTCGGTGAAGACCGGCCCGACCGGTTCCGGCAGGTCGTCGATCACCTGCCCCAGCGGCGAGGTCCAGCGCAGCACTCCGCCGGGAAGCTGCTCGACGGCCCAGCGCGAGTCGTGCTTGAGGCAATGATCCCGGCGGCAGATGTGGGCGAGGTTCGACAGGCTCGTCCCGCCGCCTTCCGACCACGGCTTCGTGTGGTCGAGGTCGGCGAGGCGCGCCGGGCGGTCGCAACCGGGCGCGCGACAGCGCAGGTCGCGGCCGAGGAGCGCGTGCCGCTGCGCTGCGCTCGGCGTATACGAGTCGACCGTGACCGCGACGCCGGTGACCGGGTGCGTGAACAGCCGCAGCCACGTGGGCGCCTCCCCCGCCAGCCGCCTGGCGGTGTCGAGATCGACGATCACCTTCCCGTCGAGCATCGCCGGGAAGTCGTGCCCGGCCGCTTCGGCCTCGGCGGCAGTGCCGTCGAAGCAGAGCGCATCCGCGGGCATCACGATCATCGGCTTGACCTGGATGCCGGAGGCGCCGTGAAGGTCCTCCGGCACCACCCCGCCGAGCAGCAGCTCCTCGAGCGCATCCGCGCGGAACTGGTCGATCGTGCGCGGATCGTCCTTCGACCTGGCTCGGGCGGCCTGCGTCAGCCGGTCCATTGCGGCGTGCGCCTTCACCGTCGACATGAGGGCGTAGAAGTGCACCATCCCGTCGCCCGCATCGCTCACCTCGACCCTCCGCCGCTGCCTCGCGGTCTCGTGCCGGATCTGCAGCGGCGTCGTGAGCGCGTCGTTGACGAGCTGCTTCGCGCGCGAGCGCAGCCGGCTCACGCTCGAGCGCTCCGCCGCGTCGACGAGCACCGCCACGACGCGCTCGCGATCAGCGGCCGTGAGCTGCTCGTCCTCGCGCAGCGGCCGCGTCTCGGCCTCGATCACCCGCAGGTGGCTCGTCGTGATCCGCCCCTCCGCCGCTGCCTCGTGCGCCGCGGGCAGGGTCGTCACGATCGCCCACGCGTCGCTCATGCGCCGCTCGACGGTCGTCGAAGCGAGCCCGACCTCGACCGCCGCGAACGACGCGAGCTCGCGCAGCATCGCGCCGGTGTCGCCGGGCTGGTCGATCATCCGCTGCAGGTGCTCGGCCATGAGCGCCCGCCGCTCACCTTCGATGCGCGAGGTCTCAGCCTCGAGCGCCGCGAACCGCTCCACGAACTCCGCATCGAGCCGCAGCCGCCGCCCGGCCGCCGACTCCGGCGGGCTCGGCAGCGGCGGGATCGGCGCGCCGCGCTCCGCCGCGGCCGTCACCTGCTCCTCGGACATCGCGACCACCTGCGCCGACAGCTCGAGCCAGAACGCGTCGAGCTCCGCATCCGCCGCGATCTCTGCAGCCGAGCGCGGTTCGAGCCACGGCGCGTCCAGCGCTCCCGCCCCCTCGCCCGGTCCCGTCGTCATGCCCCGATTCTCCTCGGCACCACCCACACGCGCGCGGCGCGGACCGGCACTTGTGGAGAGCGTTCGCGAGCGCGCTCCAGGCATCCGTGCACGCTCGCGCGCTAGGTTTGCTCGGACGAGGAGGCGGCATGCGCAAGTACCTGTTCAACCCGGGCGTCGTGACATCGGTCGCGAGCGGCATCGGCATCGCGAAGGCGACCCAGAAGGGCCCGCGCGACTGGCGGCTCGCCCTGCTGTGGGTCAGCTGGGGCATCGGCGTCGCGCTCGCGATCGGCGCCGTGAACCAGCGCGACGAGGGCACGCGGCAGCAGGAGCTCGAGCGCGAGCTCGAGAAGGCCGCCAAGAAGCGCCGCTGACCCGATGGCGGCGTCTCCGGCCGATGCGCGCGTCGTGGTCATCGGCGACGCGCTCGTCGACGCGATCGACGGCGCCTCGCACCCCGGCGGTGCCGCGCTCAACGTCGCGATCGGCCTGACCCGGCTCGGCGTGCCCGCGCGGCTCATCGCGATGGTGGGCGACGACGAACCCGGCCGAGTGCTGCGCGAGCACTGCGGGCGCCACGGCGTCGAGCTCGTCGCGACACCCGCGCCGCTCGGCACCGCTGTCGCGACCGCCGTGCGCGACGGCGACACGATGCGCTACGAGTTCAACGCCGCGGGCGTCGAGCGCTTCGTCGACCTCGAGGGGCTCGAACCGCTGCTCGCAGAGGCTCCGCTCGTCGTCGTCTCCTGCCTCGCCCTCGAGCACGAGCGGCAGGTCGCGCCGCTCCTCGCGCTCGATCGCTCCGCCGAGCGGCTCCTCATCGACCCGAACGCCCGCCCCGCCTACCTGCGCGAGACCGGCGCGGTCGCGCGCTTCGCGCAGGGCCTCGACGCCCTCGCCGCCTGCGCGCTGCTCGTGAAGCTCTCCGACGAGGACGCCGAGCTCGTCTACGGCGAGGACGCCGACGAGACCGCCTCGCGGCTCGTCGCGGCCGGCGCCCGGGCGGTCGCCGTCACGCGCGGTCCCGGCGGCGCGACGATCCTCACCGCCGACGGCGCGGTCGACGCGGCGGTGCCCGCGCTTGCGGCGCCCATCGTCGACACGATCGGGGCCGGTGACAGCGTGCTCGCGTCACTCACCGCATCCGTCGTCTCCGGCGCCCGCGGCTGGGCCGGCCCGCTCGAGCGCGCGATGGCCGTCGCGGCCGCCACGACGCGCTCCGCTGGAGGGCTGCTGCAGCTGCCGGGCTGACGGGTGCGGCACGGGAGCGCGCCTAGCATGGGGCAATGGCTCTCAAGTCGCTCGACCAGTCGTCGAAGCTCAAGCACGTGCTCTACGAGATCCGCGGCCCGGTGGCCGCCGAGGCGGCGCGGCTCGAGGCGGAGGGCCACCGGATCCTGAAGCTCAACATCGGCAACCCCGCGCCGTTCGGGTTCGAGACGCCCGACACGATCGTGCAGGACATGATCGCCAACCTGCACGCCGCGCAGGGCTACTCCGACTCGAAGGGCGTGCTGCCCGCCCGCCGCGCGGTCGTCGCGCGCTACGAGGACGTGCCGGGCTTCCCGCAGCTCACGGTCGACGACGTCTACCTCGGCAACGGCGTCTCGGAGCTCATCACGATGACGATGCAGGCGCTGCTCGACGCGGGCGACGAGGTGCTGATCCCGGCGCCCGACTACCCGCTCTGGACGGCGATGACGTCGCTCGGCGGCGGCACGCCGATCCACTACCTGACGGATGAGTCGGCGGGCTGGGCGCCGGACCTCGCCGACGTCGAGGCCAAGATCACCCCGCGCACGAAGGCGATCGTCGTCATCAACCCGAACAACCCGACGGGCGCCGTGTACTCGCGCGAGGTGCTGCAGGGCATCGTCGACCTCGCGCGGCGGCACTCGCTGCTCATCCTCGCCGACGAGATCTACGACCGGATCCTCTACGACGACGCCGAGCACGTCTCGATCGCGACGCTCGCACCAGACCTGCTGACGCTCACCTACAACGGCCTGTCGAAGACGTACCGCGCGGCAGGCTTCCGTGCCGCGTGGCTCGCGATCACCGGGCCGAAGGACCATGCGCAGGGCTTCCTCGAGGGGCTCACGCTGCTCGCCTCGACGCGGCTGTGCCCGAACGTGCCGGCGCAGTACGGCATCCAGGTCGCGCTCGGCGGCCACCAGTCGATCGAGGACCTCATCCTGCCCGGCGGGCGTCTGCTCGAGCAGCGCGACGCTGCCGTGCAGGGGCTCAACGCGATCCCCGGCGTGAGCGTCGTGAACCCGAAGGGCGCGCTCTACGCCTTCCCACGGCTCGATCCCGAGGTGCACGAGATCCACGACGACGCGCGGCTCGCGCTCGACCTGCTGCGGCAGGAGAAGATCCTCGTCACGCATGGCACGGGCTTCAACTGGCCCGCGCCCGACCACTTCCGGATCGTGACGCTGCCGTGGAAGCGCGACCTCGTCACCGCGGTCGAGCGGATCGGCAACTTCCTGGCGTCGTACCGGCAGTAGCCGGGCCACGGCCGGACCAGCGCCGACCGCGCATGGGCGGCTAGCCCTGGCCGGGCCCGCCGAACGCCTCGCCCGGCGCGGGGGTCGGGCACACGGTCGACTCGCCGAACGCGCCGACCTCAGCGCGGACGGCGACGCCGTCGGTCGCCCTCGCGACCGTGAAGGCGATGCCCTCGAGCGATCCCGCCGTCGGCACGTTCCCAACCGTCGCGCCGTCGACGCTCCCGTCCTCGGCCTGCGTGATCCGCACCGGCACGATGAGGTCGGCGGTCGGATGCTGCGTGAGCCAGTTCGCGGTCTCGATGACGCCCATGTCGGGAATCGTCCAGTACCCAGTCGCGAGGCCCATCGGCTCACACCACCAGCCTTGGGACGAGCCCTCGAGCACGATCGCGCCGTCCGGCATCGTCGGCGAGCTCACCGCGCTCGGAGGCAGCACTGCGGCCGCGAGCCACGCATCGGCGCGCTGCTGCGCGGAGGCACCGGCCGCAGGGGCCGCCGACGCCTCCGACGACACGTTGACCGGCGCAGCGCTCGCGTCGGGGCTCGGCGTCGATGGCGCGGAACCGACCGAACCCACGCCATCCGTGGCGCAGCCCGAGAGCCCGGCGGTCAGCATCAACGATCCGAGCAGGAGCAGGCGGCGCTGGCGCATAGGGCCACCATAGCCGCGGCTCGATCGGATGCAGGTCGCGACAGAAGAGCAGAGCCCCTGACCGGTGATCGCTCACCAGCCAGGGGCTCTTCGTCTCGTACACCCCCCGGGACTCGAACCCGGAACCAATTGATTAAGAGTCAACTGCTCTGCCAATTGAGCTAGAGGTGCATGGTCTCTCGACCGAGGAACAACGATAGCACAGCCGCCGGGCCCCCTCCACCGGGCCGCCCTGCCCGGGCCCGGCCGACGCATCCGCTCTGCTTGGATGGAGGGGATGACCCACCTCCAGCCCGGCATGCCCGCACCCGACTTCACCCTCCCCGACCAGGACGGCTCGAGCGTCTCGCTCGCCGACCTCCGCGGCCGGAAGGTGATCGTCTACTTCTACCCCGAGGCGCTCACCGTCGCGTGCAAGCAGCAGGCGTGCGACTTCCGCGACGCGCTGCCCGACCTCGGCGAGCACGGCTACGCCGTCGTCGGCATCTCGAAGGACCCCGTAGAGAAGCTCGCGAGGGCGCGCGACAAGGACGACATCACCTTCCCGCTGCTGAGCGACGAGAGCCTCGACGTGCACCGCGCGTGGGGCACGTTCGGCGAGAAGAACAGCTACGGCCGCATCGCCCTGGGCGTGCGCCGCTCGACCTTCGTGCTCGACGAGCAGGGCGTCATCACGCACGCCTTCTACAACACGAAGGCGAAGGGCCACCTCGACATGCTCGACAAGCGGCTCGCCTTCCGCGGCTGAGCCGGCCGGCTCACTCCTCCCGGCGCAGCCAGCCGGTGACGCTCGCGCGCAGCGCGGGGATGAAGATCGCGGCCGAGAGGCCGGCGAGGATGAGCGCGAGCCACACCGGGCCCTCGCCGCCGTCGAACGTGCCGAGGGCGACGCCGAGCTGCAGCACCGACCACACGACGGCGGCCGAGCGCGACCACGCACGGCCGTCGAGCATCGCCTTGCCGGCGAGCGCGAGGAAGAGCGCCGCACCCGCTGCGAGCACCGCGAGGAAGAGGCCGCCGGCGATGTGCTCGGCGGCGCTCCCGAGCGCTCCGAACGCCAGCCAGACGGCCAGAGCGATCATGCCGAGGCCCTCGACGAGCAGCAGCAGACCGACGGTCGTCGCGGTCTTCGGGCGCACCCTCGCGTCATCGCTCACAGCAGAAAACCCTTGCCTCTCCGGAGTGCCTGTGGAAGCATGGAACGTCGGGCGGCAGTGCTGCAGCGCCCAAAGACTTCTGCGCTGCGGCTGTTCCGCGAGCGCGCTCTCCCCCTCCAATGTACAAGGAGCACATGTATGGACTGGCGTGATGACGCTGCCTGCCTGACGGTAGACCCCGAGCTGTTCTTCCCGGTGGGCAACACCGGCCCGGCTCTCGAGCAGATCGAGAAGGCCAAGGCCGTGTGCGCGACGTGCCCGGTGACCGAGATGTGCCTGCAGTACGCGCTCGAGACGAGCCAGGACTCCGGTGTGTGGGGCGGCCTCTCCGAGGACGAGCGCCGCGCCCTCAAGCGCCGCGCCGCGCGCGCCCGTCGCGCCGGCTGACGCAGCAGCAACGTCGAGAGCGGGGTCGCCTGAGGGCGGCCCCGCTTCTTCGTGGGCGGATGCGTCGGGCTCAGTCCTCGTCGTGCTCGCGGATGTAGGCGAGCGGCACCCGCACCGTGACCTCGGTGCCCTCGACCGCGCGAGCTCCCCAGTCGATCGTCCCCGAGAGCTCGCCGGTGACGAGCGTCTTCACGATCTGCGTGCCGAGCCCCGAGCCGACGCGGCCCGCGGGCAGCCCCACGCCGTTGTCGCAGACCTGCACGGTGAGCCAGCCGTCCGCGCGTCGCGCGGTGATCCGCACGAGCCCGTCCTGCTTGCCCGCGAGCCCGTGCTCGACCGCGTTGGTCACGAGCTCGGTGAGCGCGAGCGCGAGCGGCGTCGCGTAGCCGCTCGGCAGCACGCCGAACGACCCGATGCGCTCCGTGCGCACCCGCGCCGAGTGCAGCGACGCCAGCTCGCTCGTCAGCTTCATCGCGCGGTCGAAGACCGCGTCGAAGTCGACCGATTGGCTGAGCCCCTCCGAGAGCGTGTCGTGCACGACCGCGATCGACGAGACCCGGCGCTCTGCGTCCTGCAGCGAGGTGCGCGCCTCCTCGCTCTTCGTGCGCCGCGACTGGATGCGCAGCAGTGCCGCGACGGTCTGCAGGTTGTTCTTCACCCGGTGGTGGATCTCGCGGATCGTCGCATCCTTGGTGATGAGCGTCTGCTCCTGCACGCGCAGGTCGGTGACGTCGCGCACGAGCACGATCGCCCCGAGGCGCTGGGAACCGGTGCGCAGCGGCACGGCGCGGAGCGAGAGCGTCACGTGGCGCGTCTCGATGTCGGTGCGCCACGGCGCACGGCCGGTGACGACGAGCGGCAGCGCCTCCTCGACCTCGTGGGAGTCGTCGAGCAGGTCGGTCGTGATCTCGGCTAGCGACTCGCCCTCGAGCTCGCCGTCGAAGCCGAGCCGCGTGAACGCCGAGAGCGCGTTCGGGCTCGCGAACGTGACGACGCCCGCCTGGTCGAGCCGCATGAGACCGTCGGATGCGCGCACGGCACCGCGCCGAGGCTCGGTGGGTGCGGCCTGGTCGGGGAAGTCGGCGCTCGCGATCATGCGGAAGAGCTCGTCGGCGCACTCCTTGAAGGTGCGCTCGAGCCGACCGGCGCTGCGCGTGTCGGCGTAGTTCGAGTGCCGCGTGATGACGGCGAGCGGTCGCTCGACCACTCGGGTCGACGGCTCGACCTCGCGCCGCCGCACGGGGATGGCGCGCACCTTCGCGTCGCCCTCGGCGCTCCACACGGGCGAGTCGCCCGTGAGCGCGACGCCCTCCTCGAACGCGCGCGACACCTGCTCGCGCCACGCATTGCGCACCGGCTGCCCCACGATGTCGCGGTAGAAGAGCGTCGCGGCGCCGGCCGGGCGCGCGTGCTGCGCGGCGATGAAGCCGTCGTCGTCGCCGGTCGGCAGCCACAGGACGATGTCGCCGATCGCGAGATCGGCGAGCAGCTGGAAGTCGGAGACGAGCCGGTGCAGCCAGCGCAGATCGTCGTCGCTGACGGTCCCGTACCGCTGGGCGATCGACGTGAGGCTCGTCACCCGATCAGCGTAGCGCGGCCCTCCACGCACGCCGCGGCCGCTCGGCGGCGCGCAGCGATGCCCGGCTCGGCTGCACCTCGAGCGGCTGCAGTGCGAGCGCCAGCTCCTGGACGCGTCGCCGCAGCCGGGAGCGGCCCGCGACGTCGACGAGCGGGCGCCCCTCGAGCAGCGCCGCGTCGGCGGCGCGGCCGTCGAAGGGCCAGCACGCCGCGGGGCTGACCTGCGCGAGCCGCCGCAGCGTCTCCTGCACCGCCCGCTCGGGCGCGACGCCGATCGCCGACGGGCGCACCTTGTTGACGACCACGCGGAGGCGCGCGCTCGGCACGATCGCCCGCAGCTCGGGCAGCGCTCGCACGAGCCGAGCGATCCCGACCGCATCACCGCCTGCGACGACCACGACCTCGTCGGCGGCTTCGAGCGCGGCGAGCGTCGCCGCGTGCCGCCGCGGCGCGAACATGTCGCTCGAGATCTCCTCATCCTGCTCGAGGCTCGAGGCGACGTCGACGACGGTCGCGTCGACCCAATCGCGACAGCGCTCGAGCACCTCCGCGACGCGATCGGCACCGAGCTCGGGCCAGCGGCTCGCGCGCCCGATGCCGGTGAGCACCCGCAGCACGCCACCCATCGTGGGCACCTGCTGGGCGATGCGGTCGAGCTCGTCGACGGTGAGGCTGCCCGCGCGGGCGAGCCGGGCAGCCGCCGCGAAGCCGGGCGACTCGTCGAGCAGCCCGAGCGCGGGCGCGATCGAGGCGCTCGTCGTGTCGGCGTCGACGAGCGCGGTCCTGCGGCCGAGCAGCGCGAGCTCGGCCGCGAGCGCGATCGCCGCGGTCGAGCGGCCCGGCGCGCCGGCCGGGCCCCAGACGGTGATGACCCTGCCGCGCGACCGGGATCGCGCGGGCTGCGCGCCGGCCGACGGCGTCGCGGCCGCCTCGATCGCCGCGAACCCGTCGGCCCAGCCGACGGCGTCGATCCCGAGCGTGTGCGCCCTGGCTCGCTCCGCGGCGTCGTCGGCGAGCGCGATGAGCCGGAGGCCCCGCACGTCGCACGCCTCGACGAGCGCGCGGCTCACGTGGTGCTCATCGGCGACGACGAGCACGAGGTCGATCGGGGGCTCGGCATCGGCCGGCCTGGCGGCGAGTCGATCGACGAGGTCGGCGGCGGTCGCGGCGCGGATCTCCACGCGATGGCCGTGCCGCGCGGCCTCGCGCACGATCGCGTCCTCCCGCTCGAGCGGCGCCGAGACGGCGAGGACGCTCACGGCGCCGCCTCGACCGGCTGCGCGAGCGGCACGACGCTCAGCGCGTGCTCGTCGGCGATCGCCTCGAGCAGCGGCGCTGTCGCATCGCTCGGCACGAGCAGCTCGAGCTGCGCCGCGGCCGACGCGAGGATGCCGTCGTCCTCGACGAGGCCGACGACGATCGCCTCGTCGACGAGCACTGCCGGCGCGTCGAAGCCGTCGTCGGACGGCGCCGCCGTCCACACGTCGACGAGCGCGCCCGCGCGCACCGCCGTCGGGAGCGCGCCGTCGACCTCGATCACGACGGCCGATCGCGACACTGCCCCGGCCTCGCCCACCGCGCGCACGGGCAGCACCTCCCCCTCGCCCACCGTCGAGGCGACGAGCATGCCGATCGGCTCGACGCTCGAGTCGAGGTAGAGCTCGTGCGACTGCGGCAGCCGCACGTCGACCGGCTCGACATCGCCGGCCGCGATCGTGTCGCCGGGCAGGAGCGTGCGCGTCGCCGCCCACGCGCGATCGCTGCTCGAGGACTGCTGCACCACGAGCCAGACGCCTGCGAGCGAGGCGAGCACGAGGGCGACGCCGATCACGAGCCTCGGATCCAGCCACGCGCGGCGAGCGGACACGGCGTCCTCCCCTCTCGGATCGCTCGAGCGTCGCAGAGCCGCGCAGGACTTCGCTGAAGTTCTCCACAGGCTCGGGGCGCTCCCGCCGCGACTGGCTCACAATGGGGCCATGTCGATCCCACCGCGGCGATTCCTCGCCGTCGCAGACGTCGCCGAGGTGCTCGGCACGTCGCCGACCGCGGTCGTCGAGCTGCTCGAGGCCGGCGACCTCGTCGGGGTGCGCGTGCGCGGCGCGTGGCGCATCGCCGACGACGAGGTGCAGGCGTGGATCGACCGGGAGCTCGAGCTCGAGCGCCGCCGCGGCCTGTGGCGGCAGGCGCAGTCGGCGAGCGTCGCCGACCTCTTCGGGCAGCACTAGCCGGGCTCAGGGCAGCCGCACCCAGTCGAAGGCCGAGAACGGCACGAGCCGCCACGCGCGCACGCTCGAGCGACGCGGCCGCTCCCCCGGCTCGTGGACCGCGAGGTCGAGGTGATCGCGCCCGACGCGGTCGATCGTGCCCGCGAGCGGGGCGCTGCCCTCGAGGATGACGGTCGCGCGGCGGCGGGCGAGGTCGCGCAGGGCGAAGCCGAAGCTCAGCCGCGCCTGCAGGTCGCCGGGCTCGCGGACGGCGCGAGCGGACGCGACCGCGCCGTCGTGATCGAGCTCGACGCCGACGATCGCGTGCAGCGGCACGATCGCGCCGCTCTCGGCCGGCGCGCCCTCGAGCACGATGCCGTTGAGCCAGTCGCGGCCGAGCGCCATCCGCCGCAGCCGCAGCCTCCCGCCGGCCCGGAGCGCGAGGTCGAGCGTGCGCGGAGCGGCGGCGATGCGGTCGCGCAGCTCGAGCCGGCCGATGCGGAAGCGCTCCTCCTCGGCCTCGAGGTCGCGCCGCTCGGCGCCCAGCTCGGCCTCGAGCTGGCTCTCGAGATCGTCGAAGAGGTCCTCGAACCGCACGCGGGCGAATCTAACCGCCGTCGCGCGAGGCGCGCCCGGCGTTCTCCACAGGGCAGAACTCCCCATCACGCGCGGAACGCCCTTACGGCTATCTTCACCCCACGACGGTGCCTGCTCGGACCGCCGCTGGGGGACGGCGGATGCGAGGGGGCGGCGCGTGGAGACCCACAGGAGGCGGATGACCTCGGTCGACGCCGAGGAGTTCTTCGACTTCCAGCCGTGCTCGTCGGCCGAGCTGCCCGATCCGGTGCCGCTGCTCGAGAACCTCACGGCATGCGTCGTCGAGATCCTGCTCGGGGTGCGCGACGTGCAGCAGATCGCGCGCTGGGTGACCGAGGCGACCTACGACCAGCTGACCCAGCGGGCGCTCGCCGCACGCCGCCGTCGCGGCCGCCAGCTGAGCCGCACGGTGCCCGGCTTCGAGGTCAGCAGCGTGCGGGCGTGCCATCCGGCCGACGGCGTGGTCGAGGGCGCCGCGGTCGTGCGGTCGGCCGGGCGCACGCGCGCTGTCGCGATCCGGCTCGAGGGGCTCGACGGCAAGTGGCGCGCGACGTCCGTGAACGTCCTGTGATGCAGTTCAGGCACCGGTGCGGCCGGAGTCCGCCTGCGCTTGGCCGGCGTCGGCGGCGCGGTCCTGCTCAGGATCGCTCCTACCCTCGTCGAGCGCGTCCGCGCCCTCCGCAGCGTCGGCGGCTTCGGCATCGCGCGCCGCGAGCTCCGCCTCGATGCGCTCCTTCGCCTCGGCGCGGTTGTTGATGCGGCGCACGCGGCGGTTGAAGTCGAACATGAGCAGGATGATGACCAGGCCGACGAGCGCGGTCGCGGTGAAGCCGATCCAGCCCGGCGTGACCTGGTTGGGGTCGAAGCCGAGCTCGTCGGGCGTGCGCAGCAGCATCAGTCCTCCTCGACGCCCGCGAACAGGTCGTCCTCATCGTCCGCCGCGGCGACGCGCGACCGCACCAGCTCGTAGTCGTCGGTCGGCCACGTCGAGCGCAGCAGCTCGTTGGGCCAGAAGAAGAAGCGCGACTCGGGGTCGACCTGGCTCGCATGCGCCCGCAGCGCCGTGTCGCGCGCCTCGAAGTGGTCGCCCACGTGCACGCGGGTCGTCATCGTGGCGGGGCGCTCCGCGAGCCGCGCGGCCCACTCGCGCACGAACGGCAGCCGCTCGTCGTCGGGGGTCGCCCCCTCGAGCGCGGCGAGCAGCGCCTGCAGGCGCACGCCCGTCATCGAGCGGTCGAAGTAGACCTTCTGCACCTCCCACGGCTCGCCGAGCTCCGGCAGCCCGGCGGCCGCGTGCTCGACGGCCCACATCGTCACCTCGTGGCAGCGGATGTGGTCCGGGTGGGGGTAGCCGCCGGTCTCGTCATAGGTCACGACGACCTGCGGCTTCAGGCGGCGGATGAGCCGCACGAGCGGGCGGCCGGAGATCTCGACCGGGATGGTCGCGAACGAGAGCGCGCGCAGCGGCTCGCCCTCGTCGGGCAGCCCGGAGTCGACGTAGCCGAGCCAGACGTGATCGATGCCGAGCGCGTCCTGGGCCGCGCGCATCTCGAGCCGGCGGAGACCCGCCATGTCGCGGGCCGCGCGAGCGCGGTCCTCGAAGCGCTCGTTGAGCACGCTCCCGCTCTCACCGCCCGTGCAGGAGACGACCGTGACCTCGGCGCCCTCCGCGGCATATCGGGCGAGCGTGGCCGCGCCCTTGCTCGACTCGTCGTCAGGGTGCGCGTGCACCGCGAGCAGCCGTCGCACGGCCTCTCCCTTCCCCACAGCCCCGCAGCGCCGATCGGCGCGGCGAGTAGGCTGGATCCACCGTCCATCCTCCCACGACAGGCCCCGATGACCCATCTCGAAGCCCGGTACGGGCGCACGCGCGCCTGGTCGCGTCGCGAGCGGCTGCTCGGCATCGTCGCGGGGCTCGCGGTGCTGCTCACCGCGACGCTCTGGGTGTGGTGGGTGGGCACCGATCCCTCCCGCACGACCATCCAGTCGCGCGACATCGGCTTCGAGATCGTCGACGACTCGACCATCGAGGTGATCTTCGAGGTGACGGTCGAGCCGGGCACGCCGGTCACGTGCGCCCTCGAGGCGCTCAACAGCTCCTACACGATCGTGGGGTGGCGCGAGGCCGACCTCCCGGCCGTCGATGCCCGCACCTCCGCCCACGTGCTCGAGGTGCGCACGACCGAGCGACCGACCACAGGATTGGTCTCGGAGTGCTGGCTGTCATAGAGTGAGTGACGGACCGGCCCACTCGGGGCCGGTTCTGTGCATATCAGGAGACGACATGAACGGCACCACGGAGACCTGGCTCTCGCAGGAGGCGTACGACCGCCTGCAGGCTGAGCTCGAGCACCTCCAGGGCCCCGTGCGCGCCGAGATCGCCAAGCGCATCGAAGAGGCTCGCGACGAGGGCGATCTCAAGGAGAACGGCGGCTACCACGCTGCCAAGGACGACCAGGCGCAGGTCGAGGCCCGCATCGCGCAGGTCGTGCAGCTGCTGCGCACCGCCAAGGTCGGCAAGGCGCCCGAGGCCGACGGCGTCGTCGAGCCCGGCACCGTCGTGACCGCGACGATCGCGGGCGACGAGGCCACGTTCCTCGTCGGCAACCGCGAGATCGCCGAGGCCGGCGACGACCTCGACGTCTACAGCGAGGCGAGCCCCCTCGGCCGCGCGATCATCGGCAAGCGCATCGGCGAGACCGCGAGCTACGAGACGCCCACGGGCGCGACCATCGAGGTCGAGATCAAGGAC
Organism: Agrococcus sp. TSP3-2-1; assembly: GCF_049897585.1. Classification (NCBI taxonomy): domain Bacteria; kingdom Bacillati; phylum Actinomycetota; class Actinomycetes; order Micrococcales; family Microbacteriaceae; genus Agrococcus; species Agrococcus sp. TSP3-2-1. The sequence continues at coordinate 457,034 of NZ_JAFCWN010000001.1, read as the reverse complement.
GTCCAGACGTACCGCGGCTAGGCCCGCACCCGCTCGAGCAGAGAGGCGCAGTCCCCGCGGGGCTGCGCCTCTCTCGCATCCGGGTTGCGGCTCAGAGCACCTGCGGCTCGTAGCCCGCGCGCCGCAGCGCCTCGAGCACGCGCTCGGCGTGCTCCGGCCCGCGCGTCGTGACGGAGATGTCGATCGAGACGTCGCTGATCGAGGTCCAGGCGTTGTGCTGCGAGTGGAGCACCTCGACGACGTTCGCCTGCTCGTCGGAGACGATCTGCGCGATGATCGCGAGCTGGCCGGGTCGGTCGGGCAGCGCGATGCGCACCTTGAGGTAGCGCTGCGATGCCGCGAGCCCGCGCGAGATGACGCGCTCCATGAACAGCGGATCGATGTTGCCGCCCGAGAGCACCGCGACCGTCGGACCGTCGGATGCCACGAGCCCCGTCATGATCGCGGCCGTCGCGACCGCTCCCGACGGCTCGACGACGAGCTTCGCCCGCTCGAGCAGCATGATCATCGCGCGCGCGATGTCGTCGTCGGTCACGGTGACGACCTCGTCGACCGCGTCCCGGATCATCGCGAACGGCAGCGCGCCGGGCCTGGCGACCGCGATGCCGTCGGCGATCGTCGGGAGCGCGTCGATCGTGGTCGGCTCCCCCGCCGCGAGCGACGGCACGTAGCTCGCGGCTCGCTCGGCCTGCACGCCGACGATGCGCACCGAGCGGCCCTCCACGGCCGCGCGGAGCCGGATGGCGGATGCCACGCCGGCCGCGAGCCCGCCGCCGCCGATCGGCACGACGACCGTGGACGCATCCGGCACCTGGTCGAGGATCTCGAGGCCGACGGTGCCCTGCCCCTCGATGACGTCGCGGTGGTCGTAGGGCGGCACGAACGTCGCACCGGTGCGCTCGACGTGCTCGAGCGCCGCGGTGAGCGCGCTCTGGAAGTCGAGGCCGCGCAGCTCGACCGCCGCGCCGTAGTCGCGCGTCGCCTGCAGCTTGGGAAGGGCGACCCCGACGGGCATGAAGATCGTCGCGGGCATGCCGAGCGCGGTCGCGGCGAACGCGACGCCCTGCGCGTGGTTGCCCGCAGAAGCAGCGACGACGCCGAGCTCGCGCGCCTCCGGGGGCAGCTTCGCGAGCATGTTGTAGGCGCCGCGGATCTTGTAGGCGCCGGTGCGCTGCAGGTTCTCGCACTTGAGGAAGACCTCGGCGCCGTGCATGCCGCTCAGGTAGCGCGAGCGCTCCATCGGTGTCTCCTGCGCGATGCCGACGAGGCGCTCCCGGGCCGCCTCGAAGTCGGCAAGCGCGAGCGCCGGCTCAGCGCTGCACATCGACGACGTCCTCCAGGGTCGGGCGAGGGTTCGTGCGCCACGAGCCCGAGGCGATCGTGGCGATGAACACGTTGAGGAACGCGACGACCGGCACCGCGAAGAAGGCGCCCGGGATGCCCGCGATCGTCGAGCCCGCGGCCACCGCGAGCACGACGGCGAGCGGGTGCACCTTGACGGCCGTGCCCATCACGATGGGCTGCAGCACGTTGCCCTCGATCTGCTGCACGAGGAGCACGATGCCGAGCATGATGACCGCCGGCCAGATGCCGAAGGAGATGAGCACGACGAGCACGGCGATCGCGCCCGTGACGACCGCGCCGATGATCGGGATGAACGAGCCGAGGAAGACGAGGATCGCGATCGGCAGGACGAGCGGCATGCCGTCGAAGAAGAGGCCGAGGATCCAGGCGCCGAGACCGATGCCGACCGCGTCGATGAACGCGACGAGCACCTGCACGCGCACGAAGTTGCCGAGCGTCACCCAGCCGGCGTGGCCGGCGCCGTCGGTCGCGGGACGCGCGGCGCGGGGCAGCACGCCGATGATCCAGCGCCAGATCGGCCGCCCGTCCTTGAGCGTGAAGATGAGCGCGAAGATCGTCAGCACGGCGCCGGCGAGCACCTGCCCGACCGTGGAGCCGACCGAGAGCGCTTGCGAGACGATCGACGAGACGTCGTCGCGCAGCGTGCCGAGGATGTTGGTGCCGAAGTCGGCGAGGTCCTGCTGCGTGATGCCGAACGGGAGCGAGAGCAACCAGTCCTGCGTGTCGGCCCAGAAGTCGACAGCCTTCTCCTGCAGCTCCGGGTACTCGCCGCGGATCTGCGACACCGCGAGCCAGCCGAGCCCGACGACCGCGACGAGCAGGCCCACGATCGTGACCGCGACCGCGAGCCCGCGGGGCCAGCGGGCGCGATGCAGCCGGTCGACGATCGGCATGAGCGCGGTCGTCAGGAGCGCCGCGATCACGAGCGGGATCACGACGATGCGGAAGATCACGACGAGCCACAGCACGATCGCCGTCGCGGCCGCGATCGCGACGATGCGCCACGCCCAGCTGCCGGCGATCCGCATCCCGTTCGGCACGCCGAGCGGAGCCGGGGTCACGATCGGCTGGGGCTGCGCCTCGCGCGGGCGTCCGAAGATCATTGGTCGATCCTACGGTCGGGGAGCCTCACGCGACCGGCATGCGTCGGCGGCGCTTGCTAGGTTGCCTCGCATGACGCGACCGACGAGGATCTCCGCGGCGCAGGCGCGACGCATCGCGATCGCTGCGAGCGGCCTCGACGGCGCGATGCCCGGGGAGCGCGGCCGCGTCGGCCCGCGCACGCTCGATCGCGCGATCGCGCGGCTCGGGCTGCTGCAGCTCGACTCGGTCAACGTCTTCGAGCGCAGTCACTACCTGCCGCTGCTCGCGCGCCTGGGCCCCTACGAGCGCTCGGCGCTCGACCGCCTGCTCCACCACGACCACGGGCGCTCGCTCGGCGCCTACACCGAGTACGTCGCGCACGAGGCGGCGGTCGTCCCCGTCGCCGACTGGCCGCTCTGGGCGTGGAAGCGGCGGGAGTCGATGCGCGGCAGCACCGAGCGGTGGGCGGCCGAGCACGCGACCCTCATCGACGACGTGCGCGCCGAGTTCGCCGAGCGCGGCCCCATGCGCCCGAGCGACATGGAGCACCCGGCGCACGAGCGGCTGCCCGGCGGGTGGTGGAACAAGTCGGATGCGTACTGGGCGACCGCGATCCTGTTCCGTCGGGGAGACCTCGTCACCGTCGGCCGCTCTCGCTTCGAGCGCCGGTACGCCGTCGCCGAAGCGGTGCTGCCGGAGGCGGCTCGCGTCGAGCTCGACGCGGTCGACGCCCACCGCACCCTCGTCCGCCGCGCCGCGATCGCGCTCGGCATCGCGACCGTCGACGACCTCGCCGACTACCACCGGCTGCCGATCGCCGACACGAAGGTCGCCATCGCGGCGCTCGTCGACGCGGGCGAGCTCGAGCCCGTCGAGGTCGAGGGCTGGGGCCGCCCCGCATACCGGAGCGCCGGCGCGCGGAATCCGAGGGCCGTGCGCGCGACCGCGCTCCTGTCGCCCTTCGACCCGCTCGTCTGGCACCGACCTCGCGCCGAGCGGCTCTTCGACTTCGCCTACCGCATCTCGATCTACACGCCCGCGGCGCAGCGGGAGCACGGCTACTACGTGCTGCCCGTGCTCGTCGACGAGCACCTCGTCGGCCGCGTCGACCTCAAGAGCGACCGCCGCGCGGGCGTGCTGCGCGTGCAGCACGCGCACGTCGAGCCGGCGCACGCGGAGCGGGCGGGCGAGCTCGCCGAGCGGATCGCGCCGGTGCTGCGGGAGGCGGCGCGGTGGCAGGGGCTCGAGCGGGTGGAGGTCGCGGGGGCCGGGACGTGGGCGCGGGAGGTGGCGGGGGCGGCGAGCGGGGCTGTGTGATCGAGCGGCGGGGCTTCGGTACGCGCGCCTGCGGCGCGCTACTCAGCCTTGACGACTTCGGGCTCGACGCCGCTGCGCGGCATTGAGCGCTCCGTCGTCAAAACTGGATCCTCGGCGGTTCAGCGACCGCTCCGGACTGGTCGACCTCGAAGAAGTCGCGACGCCCGCCCGCGGAGCCCGCGAAGAGCGACGTCGGGAACCGGCGGGCCTTCGCGTTGAGCTCGCGCGCGCCCGTGTTGTAGTCGCGCCGCCTGGCCTGCGCGTCGTCGTCGAGCGCCGCGAGCGCCGTCCGCGCGTCCGCCGCCGACGACCCGACCGGCTGCGATGCGGCCGCCTGCACGAGCGGGCGCAGCGACCGCTGCAGCTCCGCCTCCGCCGCGGCCTTCTCCCCCGGGCTGGTCGCGCGCTCGAGCGCCGCGAACGCATCCGTCACCTGAGCCCGCTGCGGTTCGCTCGCCACCTCGAGCAGCGGCGCGGCCACCGAGCGCCGGCGCTCGAGCGTCTCGGCGAGCGCCGTCCAGCGCTCGTCGACGCTCGCGCCGAGCCGCCGCATCGAGACAGACGCCGAGACGATCCAGACGATCGCGATGACGGCGACGACGACGACGGCGCCGACGACGATCCAGGTGATGAGCTGGGGATCCATGCGATCCACCTTAAGCGGGTCAGTCGCCGAGCACGCGTCGCGTCCAGGCGCTCGAGAAGAGCCGCTCGGGGTCGAGCTCGTCGCGCGCGGCGAGGAACGCGGCGAAGCCCGGCACTCGCTCCGCGAGCTGCGCGGCGCGCAGCGAGTGCAGCTTGCCCCAGTGCGGGCGCCCGTCGTGCGCGAGCAGGATGGGCTCGACGAGCTCGAACAGCGGGCGCGGATCCTCGCGCCACCAGCGGTGCGCGGCGATGTAGCCCGTGGCCCTGCCGTTCGCCGTCGACAGGTGCGCGTCGTCGGCCGCCATCGCGCGCAGCTCGAAGGGGAAGGTCGGCACGAGGTCGACGCGGCGCAGCGCCCGATCGATCTCGCGCAGCGCCTCGGGCACCGCCTCGACCGGCAGCCCGTACTCGAGCTCGCGGAAGCGCACGCGGCGGGGCGCGCTGAACACGTCGTGGCTCGGCTCGACGAAGCGCCCGCGCGGCATGAGCCGCGCGGCGAGGTCGTTGAGCGCCGGCGCGGTGCGCGGCACGGCGTGACCGATCGAGAGGAGCGCGCGGTGGCCGTAGTCGGTCAGCACGCGCTCGTCGAGGAAGCGGGCGAACGACGGGCGCGGCGAGAGCGGGCCCGCGACGCGCGTGTTCGACTTCGTCGCCGCGAGCCGCGTCGCCGCGAACCAGAAGAGCTCGAAGTGGTCGGTGCGCTCGTTGAGGCTCATCCACTCGTCGAGCACGACGTCGAGCCGCACGGTCGACTCGATCGCCTCGAGCGCGAAGGCCGGCACGGCCTGCACCGTCACGTCGACGAGCACGCCGAGCACGCCGAGGCCGAGTCGCACGGCCGGCAGCAGCTCGGGGCGCTCCACTTCGCTCACGCGCAGCAGCTCGCCGTCGGCCGTCACGAGCGTCGCGGCGACGACGGATGCGCCGATCGAGCGGTGCCGCAACCCCGTGCCGTGCGTGCCGGTCGAGATCGCGCCCGCGATCGTCTGCGCGTCGATGTCGCCGAGGCTGTCCATCGCGAGGCCGTGCTCGTCGAGGATGACCGAGAGCTCGCGCACGGTCGTGCCCGCGAGCACGGTCGCGCGGCGCGCCTCGACGTCGACCGACACGGGGCCGCGGAGCCCGTCGATGCGGAGCTGGGCGTCGTCAGGGCGGGCGACGGCGGAGAAGGAGTGGCCGCTGCCGACCGGCCGGACCGTGCCGCCGCGCTCGCGCACCCGCTCGAGCGATCGACGCACGTCGTCGACGCGATCGGCGACGTGCACCTCGCTCGGCTCAGCGCGCTGCGAGCGGCCCCAGTTCCTCCACGTCACGCACGGCCTCCCAGCTCAGAGCAGCTTCCTGCCCTCGCCACGATACGTGGGGACGCTGGCGATGACCTCCGCGCCCGAGACGACGTGCAGCTCGTCGGTGCGCTCGCACAGCTCGCCCGCCTTCGCGTGCCGCATCCAGACCCGGTCCCCGATCGCGAGCCCGTCGGCAGCGCGGCCGCGCACCGGCGTGTGGATCTCCCCCACGCCCTCCTCGCGGTCGAGGCGCAGCCCCTCCGGCCACGTCGCGATGGGCTCCTTGTCGTGCCCCGCCGGGCCCGAGGCGACCCAGCCGCCGCCGAGGAGCGTCACCCATCCCGGCCCAGGCCGCCGCACGACCGGGAGCGCGAAGGCGAGCGCCGGGGCGACGGAGAAGGCGCGATAGCCGTCGAAGAGGTGCGCCCCGAAGAGCCCGCTGCCGGCGGCGATCTCGGTCACCGCCTCCTCTCGAGCGGTCGTGTCGATCGATCCCGTGCCGCCGCCGTTGACGAACTCGAGCTCCGCGATCTCGCGCACGGCGGCGACCGCCGCGCCGCGGCGCTCGAGCAGCTCGCGCGCCGAGAGCCGTTGCATGAGGCGGAGCGCAGCGGGCGGCACGAGCCCCCGCGGCACGGTGTTCTGCACGCCCGAGATCTGCGCCTCGTACGCCATGATCCCGACGAGCCGGAAGCCGGGCCGATCGACGACCTCGCGAGCGAGGGCGAGCAGCTGGGCGGGTGTGCGCTGCGGTGACCGGCGCACACCGGCGTAGATCGGCCCGAGGTGCAGCGACGCATCGAGCTCGATCGAGACACGCACGTCCGGATGGCCCGGGACGACGCGGTCGATGAGGTCGAGGTGGTCGACGCTGTCGACCATGAGCGTGACGCGCTCGAGCGCTCGCTCGTCGCGGACGAGCGAGCGGAGTCCGCCGCGATCGGTCGTCGGGTAGCCGACGACCACGTCGTCGACCGTCTCCGCGAGCCAGAGCGCCTCCGGCAGCGTCCCCGTCAGCACGCCGCGCCACCCCGGCGTCGCGAGCACCGCCTCGATCACCGGCCGGCTGCGCACCGACTTCGTGGCGACGCGCAAGGGCGTGCCGCCGGCGCGCCGGACCATGTCGCTCGCGTTCCGCGCGAGGGCGTCGAGCGAGACGGCCGCGAGGGGGCCGTCGAGGTGCTCGGTGGCCGCGTCCATGCGCAGCCAGTGGCCCTCGGAGCCCCAGGGGCGGGCGTCCGAGAGCCGGAGGGTGCTCATCGCTCGTCGCCGACGGCCGCGGCGAGCATCGGCACGACGCCGTCGATCCAGCGCAGCGCCGCCGCCGAGTCTCGAGTGCGGAGCCACGCGTACGTGAGTCCGTCCGTGGCATGCAGGACGAGGCTCGCGGCATCCCTCGTCGGCATCGCGGGCGCCGTGACGCCGAGCTGGCCGCGCACGTGCTCGAGGAGCTCGCTGACTGCCGCGAGGTAGTGCTCCTGCACCTTGCCGGGCAGGTGCGCGAGCGAGGGCGTCCGGCTGCAGTACGCCATGATCTCCATGATCGCGAGCTCGTACTCGGGATGCTCGAGGAACCGCTCGAACCAGCGCTGGAACGAGGCGCGCACGACGTCCTCGACGGTCGAGCCCTCCGGGAGCGCGGCGCCGGTGCCGGGCACCTCCGCGAGGTAGGCGTAGGCCTCGCCGATCATCTCGTCGCGCGAGGCGAAGACGTAGTGGAAGGTCGCGAGCGGCACGCCCGCCTCGGCGACGATCGCGCGCACGGTCGCCCCGTGCATCCCCTCGCGAGCGATGACGCGCAACCCCGCCTCGACGAGGTCCTGGCGGCGGACGCTGGCCGGCTTGCGGGTCACTCGCGCTCCGATCTCGGCCGTCCTGGACAGGCGTCCGAGATGCAGTGTACGACAGCGCCGCGCCCCGTGGGGCGCGGCGCTGCGGCTGGTTCAGACGATCAGGCGTCGACCTTGGGCTTCGGCCGGGAGGCGAAGGTCTCGAAGGCCTCGCGCGGCCGCTCGCGCTGCGAGATCTCGGCGATGTCGCGGCCGAGCAGGAAGCCGCCGATCCAGTCGCCGAAGACGCGCAGCTTGCGCTCCCACATCGGCATCGCGAGGCCGTGGTAGCCGCGGTGCGCGAGCCACGCGAGCGGTCCCTTGATGGCGATCTTGCCCTTCTGGAACACGCCGTTCCAGAGGCCGAGGCCCGCGACGGCGCCCTCGTTGTCGTGGATGTACTCGCGAGGGGCGTCGCCGCGGAGCACCGCGGCGATGTTCTTCGCGAGGAGCTTCGCCTGGCGCACGGCGTGCTGCGCGTTGGGCACGCAGAAGCCGCCGGGGCCCGGGGTCTTGGAGATGTCGGGCACGGCAGAGACGTCGCCGGCCGTCCACGCATCCGGGACGACCACGCCGTCGCGCGCGACCTGCAGGGTCGGGAGCGCGGTGATGCGGCCGCGGTCGTCGAGCGGCAGGTCGGTCGTGCGCACGACGGGGTTCGCCATGACGCCCGCGGTCCAGATGATGAGGTCGGAGCCGAAGCGCTCGCCGGTCGAGAGCTCGACGACGCCCTCGAGCGCGCTCTGCAGCTGGGTGTCGAGGTGCACGTCGACGCCCCGCTTGCGGAGGTCGTCGACGACCCAGAGCGCGGTCTTCTCGGAGACCTCGGGCATGATGCGGCCCATCGCCTCGACGAGGTGGAACTTGACGTCCTCGAACGCGATCTCGCGGAAGCGCGAGAGCAGGTGGGTGGCGAGGTCGCGGAGCTCGGCGATCGTCTCGATGCCGGCGAAGCCGCCGCCGACCACGACGGTCGTGAGCAGGCGGTCGCGCTCGGGGCCCGCGGGCAGCTGCGCAGCCTTCGCGAAGTTCGAGATCAGGCGGTCGCGCACCGCGACGGCCTCCTCGATCGTCTTCATGCCGATCGCCTCGTCGGCGACGCCCGGGATGGGGAACGTGCGCGAGACGGAGCCGGCGGTCATGACGAGCACGTCGTACTGGATCGTCGACGCCTCCCCGACCTCGGGCTGGATCGTGGCGACCTTGTGCGCGTGGTCGACGCCCGTGACCTTCGCCTGCACGACGCGCGTGCGGCTGAGGTGGCGGCGCAGCGGCACGATCGCGTGGCGCGGCTCGATCGAGCCCGCGGCGACCTCCGGCAGGAACGGCAGGTACTGCATGTAGGGCAGCGGGTCGACGATCGTGATCTCAGCCTCGGACTCGCCCAGCAGTCGCTCGAGCCCCCGAGCGGTGTACAGGCCGGCGTAGCCGCCTCCGACGATCAGGATCTTGTTCACGGACACACACTTCTTCCCGGTATCAGATGAGGGGTCACGTCATCCTACCGCCCCCTGAGAATCCGCTATCCCTCCGCGGTGCCTCGAGCGTCGGGCGCGCATGCGCACACCTCGGGCGACCAGTCGGCGAGCTCGAGGGTGAGGTCGCCGATGGGATTGACGCCAGGGCCGGCGACGAGCGAGTGCGCGAGCACGGCGTGGAGGCACTTCACGCGCGTCGGCATGCCGCCGGCGCTGACGCCGGCGATCTCGTCGACGACGCCGTGCGCCTCGCGGTCGGCGAGGTATGCGAGGTGCGCGGCGGCGTAGCCCTCGGCGAGCACCGGCTCTGCGAGGCGCTCCTGCAGCCGCGCCATCGTGCCGTCGGCCTCGAGCCGCGAGGCGGCAGCGGTCGCCGCGGGGTGCGTCAAGTAGTAGAAGGTCGGGAAGGGCGAGCCGTCGGGCAGGCGCGGGCTCGTCACGACGACCGTCGGCGCCCCGCACGCGCAGCGCGCGCCGATGCCGAGCACCCCGCGCATCGTGCGGCCGAGCTGCGCCGCCATGATCTCGAGGTCCCGCTCGCTCGCGGGATCGATCGCGGGGAGCGACGCGGTCACTGCGGCTCACCGATCTCGGCGGGCTCGCCGAAGCTCGACGGGCCGGCCGTCGTGAGCCCGGCGATGAGGAACGACGATGCCGCCGCGGCCGCCCAGTCGTCCTCGGGCTCCTCGAGCGTCGCGGAGGGCACCTCGGCGGATGCCGTCTCGAGCGTCGTGCGGTCGTCGAGCACGACGAAGCTCGTCTCGCCCGGGTAGACGAAGAACAGCCGGTCCCTCGCTTGCGCCTCGATGTAGGCCGGGTCGTCCCAGCGCGCTTGCTGCTGCTCGAGCGACTCGACGTTCGCCTGCTGGGCGGCGACCTGCTCCTCGAGCGCGGCGATGTCGCGGCGCTGCTCGATCAGCAGGCCGACGGAGGGCGCGAGCACGACGAAGCCCGCGACCACGAGGCCGACGACCACGAGCAGCAGCCACGAGACGCGCAGCTGCGGGGCGGGACGGGCGGAGGGCACCCGCCGAGGATATCGGTGGGTGCCCTCTGCCGCGGTCAGGCCCGCGGCCGGTCGAGCTGCGTCAGCCCTCGAAGCGCGGGTAGGCGCCGGCGCCGGCGTACTCCGCCGCCTCGCCGAGCTCCTCCTCGATGCGCAGCAGCTGGTTGTACTTCGCGACGCGCTCGCTGCGAGCGGGCGCGCCGGTCTTGATCTGGCCGGCGTTGACGGCGACGGCGATGTCGGCGATCGTCGTGTCCTCCGTCTCGCCCGAGCGGTGCGAGAGCACCGAGCCGTAGCCCGCCTGCGTCGCGATGCGGATCGCGTCGAGCGTCTCGGAGAGCGTGCCGATCTGGTTGACCTTCACGAGCAGCGCGTTGGCGGCGCCGCGCTCGATGCCGTCGATGAGCCGCTCGGGGTTCGTCACGAAGAGGTCGTCGCCGACGAGCTGCACGCGGTCGTCGAGGCGCTCGGTGATGGCGGTCCAGCCCTCCCAGTCCTCCTCGTTCATCGGGTCCTCGATCGTGACGAGCGGGTAGGCGTCGACGAGCTCGGCGAAGTAGTCGGCCATGTCGGACGACGAGCGGTCCTGGCCCTCGAAGCGGTAGACGCCGTTGTCGAAGAACTCCGAGGCGGCGACGTCGAGGCCGAGCGCGATGTCGGTGCCGGGGGTGAAGCCGGCCTTCTCGATCGCCTGCACGAGCAGGTCGAGCGCCGTGCGGTTGCTCGGCAGGTCGGGGGCGAAGCCGCCCTCGTCGCCGAGGCCCGTCGAGAGGCCCTGCTCCTTGAGGATGCCCTTGAGCACGTGGTACGTCTCGGTGCCCCAGCGGAGCCCCTCGCGGAACGTCTCGGCGCCGATCGGCAGGATCATGAACTCCTGGATGTCGACGCCCGTGTCGGCGTGGGCGCCGCCGTTGATGACGTTCATCATCGGCACGGGCAGCAGGAACGCGTTCGGGCCGCCGAGGTAGCGGAACAGCGGCAGGCCGGCGGAGTCGGCGGCGGCCTTCGCCACCGCGAGCGAGACGCCGAGGATCGCGTTGGCGCCGAGGTTCTTCTTGTTGCCCGAGCCGTCGAGCTCGATGAGCGTCGTGTCGATGATGCGCTGGTCGTCGGCCGAGAGGCCCTCGATCGCGTCGGCGATCTCCTCGTTCACCGCGTCGACCGCCTGCTCGACGCCCTTGCCCGCGTAGCGGGCGGCGTCGCCGTCGCGCAGCTCGAAGGCCTCGAACGCGCCGGTGGACGCGCCGCTCGGCACGGCCGCTCGCCCGACGGTGCCGTCGGAGAGCAGCACCTCGACCTCGACGGTCGGGTTGCCACGGGAGTCGAGGATCTCGCGAGCCTGCAGGGTGTCGATGAGTGCCACGGGTGCTCCTTGGTGTCGGTGTCGGCGCGTCGAGGTCGGCCGCCCCCGAGCCTACTCAGCCGAGGGGCCCGCTGGGCCGATGGGCTTGATCTCGAGGGTCGCCGCCGAGTCGCCCGACCGCACGAAGGCGAACCGGTCGGCGCCGGATGCGGCGAGCTGGGTGAGCAGGCCGGTCACGTTCTTGGGGCGCCGCTGCATGCGCACCGTCTCCCCCGCCGCGACGAGGTCGCGCTTGATCGCGATCGCGGCGGCGGGCTCGACCTGCTTGTCGACGAGCAGCGCGAGCGCGGCGCGGCTGGCGCCGCCGGGCAGCTCGACGAGGTCGACGAGCCGCTCGAAGCCGAGCGAGATGCCGACGGCCGGCATCGACTGGCCGAGGAAGCGGCCGATCATGCCGTCGTAGCGGCCGCCGCCGCCGATCGAGAACGGCAGCTCGGGGTGCGCGACCTCGAAGATCGGTCCCGTGTAGTAGCCCATGCCGCGCACGAGCGTCGGGTCGAACTCGAGCCGGATGCCGACGCTCGCGTCGAGCAGGGAGCGCACGTCGTCGAGCACGGCGCCGTCGAAGCCGTCGGGCAGCTCGCCGGCGCGGATCGCCCCGAGCGTCGCCATGAGCCGCTCGCCGTCGATGCCGCGCTCCGCGAGCTCGGCGGTCACGCCGTCGGTGCCGATCTTGTCGAGCTTGTCGACCGTGATGAGCGCGCCCTCGCGGAGCGACTCGGCGACACCCGCGTGCTCGAGCGCGGCCGAGAGGATGCGCCGGTCGTTGATGCGCACGAACGCGTCGGGGATGCCCAGCCGGGTGAGCGCATCCGCCGTCGCCGCGAGCAGCTCGAGCTCGGCCGTCACGCCCGGCTCGCCGGCGATGTCGATGTCGCACTGCATGAACTGGCGGTACCGGCCGCGCTGCGGCCGCTCGGCGCGCCACACGGGGGCGATCTGGATCGCGCGGAAGACGGGCGGCAGCGCCGCGCGGTTCGTCGCGATGAAGCGCGCGAGCGGCACCGTGAGGTCGAAGCGCAGCCCGAGGTCGGCGAGCTCGAGCGGTGCGCTCGCGCCGCGCAGGTCGTCGACGCCGAGGCCGCGGCGCATGATCGCGAACGCGAGCTTCTCGTTGTCGCCGCCGAGTCCGGCGTGGAGCCGCTCGGCGTCCTCGACGACGGGCGTCTCGATCTCCTCGAAGCCGTGGTCCTCGTAGGCGTCCCGGATGACGCGCAGCACGCGCTCGCGGCGGCGCTTCTCGACGGGCAGGAAGTCGCGCATGCCGCGCGGCGGGTGCACCTGGGTTGCCATGCCGCCATTCTCCCGCACCGGGAGCGCGCCCTCGCGCGGCAGCGCATCCGCGGGTGGCACGATGACGGCGTGCGACGACCCCGACCCCTCACCGACCGCGCCGTGCCCGTCGTGGCGTGGCGCATCCTCATCCTGCTCACGGCGGTGTTCGCCGAGGCGTGGAACATCAAGAACATGCTGCAGTCGGGCGAGCCGCCCACCGAGCACTTCGCCTACTTCACGGTGCAGTCGAACATCTTCGTCATCGCGCTCATGGCGTGGATGCTGCTCGTGCCGAGCGAGCGGAGGCCGCGGTGGTTCGACCACGTGCGCGGCGCGATCACGGCGTACATCGTGCTCACCGGGCTCGTCTACGCGGTGCTGCTCGCGGAGCCCGACGAGGTGTGGGCGTGGTCGATCGAGTTCACGAACGCCGCGCAGCACCGCTTCATCCCGTGGATGGTCGGGCTCGACTGGCTGCTCGTGCCGACCGCGCGGCGCATCTCGCTCGGCGCGGCGGCGTGGTGGATGGCGTACCCGGTGGGGTACCTCGTCGCGGCGTGGCTGCGCGGCGGGCTCGTCGACGGCTGGTTCCCGTACCCCTTCCTCGACCCCTCGGAGCACGGTGGCTGGGCCGGCCTCGTCTGGCCGACCGGGCAGGTGCTGCTCGCCTTCATCGTCGGGATCTTCGCCGTCGCGGCGATCGGGCGGCTGCGCTACCGCGAGTCGGGCAGCCCCGCGCCGCCCGCCGCCGGGCCCGCCTCGGCGAGCCTCGCCTCGAGCCCGTCGAGCACGAGCTCGAGCCCGTAGGAGAACTCGTCGCCGTAGTCGTACGAGCGGCCGACGATCGCGTGCTCGATGAGCGCGGTCATGCGCGGGTACGCGTCCGCCGGCAGCGCGAGCTCGATCGCGAGGTCGTCGACGCCGCCGCCCGGCTCGAAGGGGAGGCTCTGCTCGGTGAGGACGAAGCCGTAGACGTAGGCGTCGAGCACCGAGAACGCGTGCGCGGCGAGCCGCACCGGGAAGCCGCCCCGGTGCAGGCACTCGAGCACCGATTCCAGGTGGCCGAGCAGGGCCGCTCCCGGGGAGCGGCGTGACTCGACGAGCGTCGGCCCCCACGCGTGGTCGCGCATCACGGCGCGCAGCGAGTGGCAGCGGGCGCGGATCCCCTCGCGCCACGGCACGTCGGCGGACGGCCGCTCGACCTGCACCATGAGCCAGTCGCCGAGCGCGTCGAGCAGCGCGCGCTTGCTCGCGATGTGGTGGTAGAGCGACATCGCCTCGACGCCGAGCTCTCGGCCCACGCTGCGCATGCTGACGCCGGCGAGCCCGGCACGGTCGGCGACCGCGACGGCCGCCTCCACGACGCGCTCGCGCGAGAGTCCCTTCGCCGTGCTCGCCATGTGCTCCCCCCTTGCGTGCTTACGGGTGTAAGGATACGCTCTCGCCACACAGGCTTACAGGCGTAAGGAGAACCGGATGCGTGCAGTCGTCGTCGAGCGGTACGGACCGCCGAGCGTCGCTCGAGTCGTCGAGGTCGCCGATCCGGTCGCTCGCGCCGGAGAGGTCGTGGTGCGCGTCGCCGCGGCTGCGGTGACGTCGGGCGATGCTCGCATGCGCGCCGCTCGCTTCCCGCGCGGCTTCGCCCTCCCCGCTCGGCTCGGGATCGGCATCCGCCGCCCGCGTCGGCCCGTGCTCGGGGTGGCCCTCTCGGGCACCGTCGCGTCGATCGGGGCGGGCGTCACGGGCCTCGCGGTCGGGGACGAGGTCGCCGGCATGACCGGCGCGCGTCTCGGCGCGCACGCGGAGCTCGTCGCCGTGCGCGTCGAGCGCCTCGTGCGCAAGCCCGCGGGCGTGACGCACGACGAGGCCGCCGCCGTGCTCTTCGGCGGCTGCACCGCGCTCCACTACCTCGAGGACGTCGTGCCGGTGCGGGCCGGGCGATCGGTGCTCGTGCTCGGCGCCTCCGGCGCTGTGGGCTCGAGCGCGGTGCAGCTCGCCAGGATGGCCGGCGCCCGGGTGACGGGCGTGACGAGCGGTCGGAACGCCGAGCTCGTGCGCCGGCTCGGCGCCGAGCGGGTCATCGACTACACCGTGACCCCGGTGGCGCAGATCAGCGGACCCTTCGACGTCGTCGTCGACACCGTCGGCGCGGTCTCGACCCCGGCCGGCCGAGCGCTGCTCTCCGACGACGGCTCGCTCGTCCTCGTGCTCGCCTCGCTGTGGCAGGTCATCACCGCCCGCGGCCGGGTCAAGGCGGGCGTCTCGGGCTCGCGCCCCGAGCACATGGCGCGGCTGCTCGCGCTCGTGGCGAGCGGCGAGCTCCACCCCGTGATCCAGGAGTCGATGCCGCTCGACGAGATCGCCCGCGCCTACGCGATCGTCGACTCCGGCCGGAAGGTCGGCAACGTCGTGGTCCGCCCCTAGCTCCCTGCCGAGAGCTCGATCGCAGAGTTCCGGCACTCTGCGGATCCGAGCCCGCGAGATCGCACAGTTCCGGCACTCTGCGCATCCGGTGCGTGCGGATCGCAGAGTGCCGGAACTCTGCTCGGGGTCAGGCGCGGCGGCGGAAGGCGGCGAAGGCCGCGAGCGCCGCTGCCGCGAGCGCCACGACGAGCGCGGCGATCGCGATCGGCATCGCGGCGCTCGACGCATCGTCCGCCGACGCGGCCGTCGCCTCGGTGCCGGCGTGCTCGCCGCCGGCATCGGCGTCGTGCTCGGCCTCCGCGCCCTCGGCGGCCCCGCCGTGCGCGTGCTCAGCCGCGCCGCCGATCGTGACGATGGGCGCCGGGGTGTCAGACGACTGGTCGGCGTCGGTCCACGCCGACTCCCCCACCTCGCACAGCTGCCGCGTCGGGAAGGCGAGCACCGTCCCGTCCTCGGCGTCGTCGGGCAGCGTCGCGCTCAGCTCGAGCGTGTCGCGCACCCCGTCGGGCAGCGGCTCGTCGGCCGTGAAGACGACGGCGCGGAGGCCGTCCGCGGTGTCGATCGCGACGTCCCAGCCGGGGTTCGCGATGAGGCTGACCGCCGCGATCTCAGCCGGCACGTCGATCTCGACGGCCGTCGTGGGCGAGCCGTCGCAGCCGTGGCCGATCGCGAAGGCGATGTTGGCGCGCGCGCCGGGCTCGGTGCTCGTCGGCTCGGCGTGCACGTGCGCGCTCGCCGCGATGGGAGCGGCGAGCACGAGGGCGGCCGCGATCGCGGTGCCCGTCAGCGTGGGCAGGGGTCGGATGCGCCGCTCGGCTCGGATGCGTCGGCGGGCTCGGTCGGTGGACGTGGACATGGGTGCTCCTTGCTGCGCGCGCGGGGCGCGCTCGACTGCGGGCGGCCGCGGGTGCGGTCGCCGGGGTCGCGCGCCGTCGGGCGCGCGACGGGATCGCGCGCCTCGCGGCGCGCGGAGGGGTCGCGTCAGGCGGTCGCGAGCGGCGGCCCGCGCCGCTCGAGCGAGCCGCGGAGCACGTCGAGCGCGCGGCGGCTCGCGCGGCGCTCGGTCGAGATGGATGCGGTCGGCCGCGGCCGCGGGACCGTCCACGCGAGCACCGCGAGCGCGACGCGCAGCGAGACGGCCTCGAGCAGGGCGTCGACGAGCCGCGGCGCGAGGCGCAGCAGCCCGAGCGACAGCGCACCGGCGACGACGTGCGCGAGCGGCATCGCGGCGTGCTCGTGCGGGACGGCACCCGCGAGGCTCGCACCGTGCGGGTGAGCCGCGTGCGCCGCTGCGGCGAGGGGCGCGCTCGCCTCGGGCAGGGCGTAGAGCACGTGCTGCAGCAGCTGCGCGGCGGCGACGGCGAGCGCTTGCCTCGGCAGCGTCGCGGCGAGGCCGCGCGCGCCGAGGACGGGCGCGAGCACGACGAGCGTCAGCACTCCGGCGGTCCCGAGCAGCAGCGCGTCGGGCGGCGAGCCGCCGCCGAGCGCGTGGGCGCTGCCCGTGAGCGCGGTCGTGACGACCGTGACGACGAGCGCCGCGAGGATCGCGCGACGGCGCCGCTCGAGGCGCTCGTCTCGCGGGGCGGGGGTCACGCCCCATCATCCCGCATCGGCGCCGTGCCTCCGGGCGTCAGCCCTCCGCGGCGCGCAGCCGCTGCTCGAGCTCGCGCGTCGCGGTGCGCAGCGCCCGCTCGGCATCGAGCCCGCGCTCGGCCGCGCCGCGCGCGAGCGCGAGGAGCGCACGACCGAGCTCCTCCTCGCTCTCGGGCGCCGACGCATCCGCCGTCTCCACGGGAAGCGCGAGCCCGGCCCTGCCCGCGCGGCGGATCACCTTCTCGGCCCGCGCGAGCGCCGGGAGGCTCGCGGGGATGCCGTCGAGCGCGCTGCCGCGCTCGAGCTTCTCGGCGCGCTTGATGGCGTCCCAGTTGGCGACGACGTCGCCGATTCCGTCGACCGCGACATCGGCGAAGACGTGCGGGTGGCGGCGGCGCAGCTTCTCGGTGAGCACCCGTGCGACGCCGTCGAGGTCGAAGCGGCCCTCGGCGCGCGCGATGTCGGCGTGGAAGACGACCTGCAGCAGCACGTCGCCGAGCTCCTCGCGGAGGTGCTCGTCGTCGCCCGCCTCGATCGCCTCGACGAGCTCGTGCGCCTCCTCGATCGCGTAGGGCGCGAGCGAGGCGTGCGTCTGCTCGCCGTCCCACGGGCAGCCGCCCGGGCCGCGCAAGCGCGCCATGACGGCGACGAGCTCGTCGAGCGCGCTCATGCGGATGCCGTGCCGTCGTCGGCGGGCGGGCTCGACGGCTCCTTCGGCGGCGGGAAGATCGCCGTCAGGAGCGCATCGACCCACGCGATGAGCTCGGCGTCGGGCAGCGGCTCGGCCTGCGTGCCGGCGAGCCGGCCGCCGCCCGCGGTCGGGATCGGCACGACGAGCGAGACCGCCTGCGCGTTGAGCTTCGCCCCCGGGTACATGCGGCGCAGCCGCAGCTGCGTCGACTCCGCGAGCTCGGCGGGCGAGACGCGCAGGTTCGGTCCGACGGTGATGACCTCCGAGAGCTTCGCGCGCTGCGCCTTGCGCCGCAGCCGCGCGATCGCGATGAGCGACGTGACCTGCGCGGGCGGCTCGCCGTAGCGGTCGCGCAGCTCGTCGAGCACCTGGTCGATCGCGCCGTCGTCGCGCGCCGAGGCCGCGGCAGAGATCTTCTGGTACGCCTCGAGCCGCAGCCGCTCGGAGTCGACGTAGTCCTCGGGGATCACGGCGTCGACGGGCAGCTCGAGCCGCAGCTCGCGCGGGCCCTCGTCCTCCTCGCCGCGGAAGACCGCGACGGCCTCCCCCACCATCCGCAGGTAGAGGTCGAAGCCGACGCCCGCGATGTGCCCCGACTGCTCGCCGCCGAGCAGGTTGCCCGCGCCGCGGATCTCGAGGTCCTTCATCGCGACCTGCATGCCCGCGCCGAGCTCGTTGTGCACCGCGATCGTCTCGAGCCGGTCGTGCGCCGTCTCGGAGAGGGGCTTGTCGGCGTCGTAGAGGAAGTAGGCGTAGGCGCGCTCACGGCCGCGGCCGACGCGCCCGCGCAGCTGGTGCAGCTGGCTGAGGCCGTAGCGCTCGGCGCGATCGACGATGAGCGTGTTCGCGTTCGGGATGTCGAGCCCCGTCTCGACGATCGTGGTGGAGACGAGCACGTCGTACTCCTTCTCCCAGAAGTCGACGATGACGCGCTCGAGCTGCGACTCGGCCATCTTGCCGTGGGCGACGCCGATGCGCGCCTCGGGCACGAGCTCCGCGAGCTGCGCCGCGACACGGTTGATCGTCGAGACGCGGTTGTGCACGAAGAAGACCTGGCCCTCGCGCAGCAGCTCGCGGCGGATCGCCGCGGCGACCTGCTGCTCGTTGTAGGCGCCGACGAAGGTCAGCACGGGGTGGCGCGCCTCGGGCGGCGTCGCGAGCGTCGACATCTCGCGGATGCCCGTGACCGCCATCTCGAGCGTGCGCGGGATGGGCGTCGCCGACATCGCGAGCACGTCGACGTTGGCCTTGAGCGCCTTGAGCTTCTCCTTGTGCTCGACGCCGAAGCGCTGCTCCTCGTCGATGATGACGAGCCCGAGCTCCTTGAAGTGCACGGACTCCCCGAGGATGCGGTGGGTGCCGATGACGACGTCGACGGTGCCGTCGGCGATGCCCTTCATCGTCTCGCGCACCTCCTTGTCGGTCTGGAAGCGGCTGAGCGCGCGCACCTGCACCGGGAAGCCGGCGAACCGGGCGGCGAAGGTCTCGAAGTGCTGCCGCACGAGCAGCGTCGTCGGCACGAGCACGGCGACCTGCGTGCCGTCCTGCACGGCCTTGAACGCGGCGCGCACGGCGACCTCGGTCTTGCCGTAGCCGACGTCGCCCGAGAGCAGCCGGTCCATCGGCACGGGCCGCTCCATGTCGCGCTTGACCTCCTCGATCGTCGTGAGCTGATCGGGCGTCTCGGCATAGGGGAAGGCGTCCTCGAGCTCGCGCTGCCACGGGGAGTCGGGGCCGAACGCGCGGCCCTTCGATGCCATGCGCTTCGAGTAGAGCTGCACGAGCTCGACCGCGATGTCGCGCACGGCCCGCCGCGCCTTCGACTTCGCCTGCTGCCAGTCGCTGCCGCCCATCTTCGACAGCTGCGGCGCCTCGCCGCCGACGTAGCGGTTCAGCTGGTCGAGCTGGTCGGTCGGCACCGAGAGCCGGTCGCCCGGCTGGCCGCGCTTCGACGGCGCGTACTCGATCACGAGGTACTCGCGCGTCGTCCTCACCGGGTTCCGCCCGCCGCTCGAGACGGTGCGCTGCGTGAGCTCGACGAAGCGCCCGACGCCGTGCGTCTCGTGCACGACGTAGTCGCCGGCCTTGAGCTGCAGCGGGTCGACGACCGAGCGCCGACGGCCGGCGAGCTTGTGCGGCTGGCGGCTGTCGACGCCGACCGCGCGGCCGAAGAACTCGGCCTCGCTCACGAGCTCGACGCGCTCCTCGGGCAGCGAGAAGCCGTGCTCGATCGCGGCCCGCGTGACGTGCACGATGCCCGGCTCGAGCTCGGCCGGCAGCGCCTCGACCTCGCGTGCGGCGACGCCGTGCTCGCCGAGCACCTGCACGGCGCGCTCGACCATGCCGTGGCCGGCCGCGGTGACGACGACGCGCCAGCCCTCGCGCGTGCGCTCGCGGAGGTGCTCGACCGCGCCGTCGGCGCGGCCGGCGAAGCTCGGCACCGCTTGTGCGCCGATGGCGTCGACCGACTCGTCGGCCTGCAGGGTCGAGAGCGTCCACCACGGGCCGTCGACCGCGTCATGCAGCTCGTCGAGGCTCAGGAAGCCGCTGCTGAGGTCGACGGGCGCCTCGCCGCCGGCGGTCGCGGCGCTCCACGCGGCCTGCAGGAACTCCTGGTTGGTCTCGTTGAGGCTCGCGACGCGATCCCGGATGCGCTCGGGCCCGAGCACGACGACGCCCGCGTCGGGCAGGTAGTGGGTGATGGGCACGAGCCGCGGCAGCAGCGCGGGCGCGAGCGACTCCATGCCCTCGACCGGGATGCCCTCCGCGATCTTCTCGAGCATCTGCTGGATGCCGGGGAACTCGGGGGCGAGCTCGCGCGCCCGTGCGCGCACCGCATCCGTCAGCAGCAGCTCGCGGCTCGGGGGCAGCACGACCCGCTCGAGCGGCGTCGGGTCGCTGCGCTGGTCGGCGACGTGGAACCAGCGCATCTGCTCGACCTCGTCGCCGAAGAGCTCGATGCGCACGGGGTGGTCGGCGGCGGGGCTGAAGACGTCGACGATGCCGCCGCGCACGGCGAACTCGCCGCGGCGGGTGACCATGTCGACGCGCAGGTAGGCGAGGTCGACGAGCCGGCGCGAGAGCTCGGCGAGGTCGACGCCGCGAGCGCCCGCGACGAGCTCGACCGGCTCGATGTCGAGCAGGTTGTCGGCGACCGGCTGCAGCGCGGCGCGCACCGAGGCGATGACGATGGTCGGCGTCGCGGGGTCGCGCTCGGCGACCGCGCGGAGCGCTGCGCCGCGCTGGCCGACCGTCTCGACCGAGGGGCTCAGCCGCTCGTGCGGGAGCGTCTCCCACGCGGGGAGCGTGAGCACCTGCGCGCTCGGCAGCCACGCCTCGAGGTCGTCGCGCACGGCATCGGCCTCGCGCCGGGTCGCCGTGACGACGAGCAGCGGGCGGGAGGCGCCGCTCGCGAGCGAGGCGACGACCGGTGCGCGCATCGACTCGATGCCGCTGAGCGCTCCACCCCGTCGGGCCTCGACGGCCGGGGCGAGCGCACCGCGCTCGAGCAGCTCGAGGAGGGGCTCGAGGCTCACTGGCCCACCCTCACTGGCCCACCCTCACTGGCCCACCGTCACTGGCTCGCTGTCACTGGCTCATCACGACGGCGCCCGCGCCGTCGAAGACCTGCAGGGAGTAGCCGCCCTCGGCCTGCGCGGGCGGCATGACGCCGACGAAGACGGGCGGCGCGTCCTCGGGGACGTTCTCGCCGCGGGCGAGCTCGATCTCCTGGCCGTACCACGTCATGACGGCGCGCTCGGCGCCCACGGGCGCGATGACGAGCGCGCCCTTCGCCGTCTCCGGGCCCGCGACGCACAGCAGCGGCCCCGTACCGAGGCACGACGCGAGGAAGCGCCCGTCGGGGTCCTCGAGGATGAGGTCGGTCAGGCCCGACTCGGGCGAGCGGTCCCACCACAGCAGCGATCCGTCGGGGCTGCGCGCGGAGAGCGTGTAGCCGTGCGGGCCCTGCACCTGCTCCTCGCCGCTGTCGCCGCTCGCGCAGCCGGTGAGCGCGACGGACGCCGCGACGACGATGGTCGCGAGCATGGCGGTTCGGCGCACTGGCAGGGTCCCTTCGGATCGGCATCCCATGCTAGCGGCGGGTCGCCGAGCGTCAGGACGAGTGACCGAGGCCCGAGACGGGCCTCGGCGCTGGCGTCGCGGCGAAGGCCCGAAAGGGCCTTCGCTCCCAGCTTCAGCGCGCATGGATGCGCTGCTGCGCCGCGAGGAAGCCCTCGGCGATGATGCGCTCGACCGCGTCCGCGCCGAGCTGGACGAGCAGATCGGCCTCCGCCTGCTCCGCCTTCGCGAACGGCTTGAGCACGTAGTCGGCCGGGTCCTGGCGACCGGGCGGCCGGCCGATGCCGAGCCGCACGCGCAGCACGTCGCCGCCGCGCGCGGCGATGATGTCGCGCATGCCGTTGTGGCCGCCGTGGCCGCCGCCCTGCTTGAGCCGGATCTCGCCGAGCGGCAGGTCGAGCTCGTCATGCAGCACGATGACGTGCTCGGGGTCGACCCCGTACCAGTCCATCAGCTGCGCGACCGGTCCGCCGGAGCGGTTCATGAAGGTGGTCGGGAACGCCGTGACGACCTTCGGCCCGCCGACGACGCGCGACTCGGCGACGAGCGCGGCGGCGCGGCCGTGCCGCTTGGGCGTGGCGCCCGCTCGCCGCTCGACCTCGGCGAGCGCCATCTGCCCGATGTTGTGGCGCGTGCGCGCGTAGTCGGGCCCGGGATTCCCGAGCCCGACCACGAGCCACGACTCCGTCACGGCGCGCGCGCGGGAGACTACGCGTCCGTCTGCTGCGAGGCCTCGCCGCTCGGCACGACGTCGCCCTCGGCGGACTCGTCGTCGAGCGTCGGCGCGGCCGGCACCATGATGCCGACGACGAGGGTGTCGGGCTCGGTGACGAGCGTCGCGCCAGCGGGCAGCTGGATGTCGCCGGCGAGCACGTGCGCGCCCTCGTCGAGGCCCTCGATCGAGACGACGATCGAGTCGGGGATGCTGAGCGCGTCGACCTCGACCGAGATCGCGGTCTCCTCGAGGTTGTTGATGGTGCCGGGGGCCGACTCGCCCTCGAGGTGCACGGGCACGTCGACGATGACCTTCTCGCCGCGCTTGACGATCAGGAGGTCGAGGTGCTCGATGGCGTCGCGGCCCTGCAGCACGGGGTTGCGCTGCACGTCCTTCACGAGCGCGAGCTGCGACTCGCCCTCGACCTGGAGGTCGAGGATGGCGTTCGAGCGGCGCACGAGCAGGAAGACCTGGTGGGCGTCGAGCGTGAGGTGCTTGGGCTCGGTGCCGTGGCCGTACAGGACCGCGGGGACCTTGCCTGCGGCGCGGATCTTGCGGGCCGCGCCCTTGCCGAAGGACGTGCGGGGCTCGGTCTCGAGCTTGTTGTCGCTCATGGAGGTGCTCCTTGGTGGGCCGCAGCCCGTCGTAGGTCGACTCGAACGCGCCAAGCGTGAGGACTGTGCCTGCTGCTGCCACCGCGTCGATCACGGATGCGTCCGCATCCCTCGCCGAAGTTCAGCCTCCGAGCCTAGCGCATCCGCCGGGCGCCGACCGGATCGGCCGACGCCCGCGCTCCCGGATCACCCGAAGGCGCCCGCGATGAGGTAGATCGCGAAGCTCAGGACGAAGCCGACGATCGCCATGAGGCCCTGCGCGACCGTCCAGGTCTTGAGGGTCGTCTTGACGTCGAGGCCGAAGAACTTGCTCACGAGCCAGAAGCCCGAGTCGTTCACGTGGCTGAAGCCGACGGAGCCCGCGGCGGTCGCGAGCACGATCGCGGCGACCTCGACGGGGTTGAAGCCGCCGTCGACGACGACGCCCGCCATGAGCGACGCGGCCGTCGTGAGCGCGACGGTCGCCGAGCCCTGCGCGATGCGCACGATGAGCGAGATCAGGAAGGCGGCGACGATGACCGGCATGCCGATCGAGTTGAGCGAGTCGGCGATCGCATCGCCGATGCCCGTGACGCGCAGCACGCCGCCGAACATGCCGCCCGCGCCCGTGACGAGCACGACCGAGGCGATCGGGCCGAGCGCGCTGTCGGCGACCTTCTCGACGAGCGTGCCGGCCTTGCCCATCCCCCAGCCGAGCAGCCACATCGACACGAGCACGGTGATGAGCAGCGCGACCGGGGTCTCGCCGAGGGTGCGCAGGAGGGCGACGACGGGCTCGGCCTTGAACGCATCCGGGTCGTCGGTCGTGGCGGCGTACATGTTGAGCCCGGTGTTGAGCAGGATGAGGAAGAGCGGCAGCACGAGCAGGAAGACGATCTTGCCGAACCCGGGGTTCGACTCCATCGCCTCGTGCTCCTCCTGCGTGCCGTCGAGGATCGGCGGCACGCCGACGTCGTAGCGGCGGCCGACCCAGCCGCCGAAGAGCACGCCCACGAGGTACCAGACGGGGAGCGCGACGACGAGGCCGAGGATGAGCACGAGGCCGACGTCGGCGCCGAGGATCGCGGATGCCGACACGGGACCCGGGTGCGGCGGCACGAAGATGTGCATGGAGCTGAAGGCGAGCGCGGCGGGGAACGCGACGGTGAGGAGCGATCCGCCGAGCCGGCGGGAGACGGCGTAGATGATCGGCATCATCACGACGAGGCCCGCGTCGAAGAAGATCGGGAAGCCCATCAGCAGGCTCGCGACACCGACGGCCATGGCCGCGCGCCGCTCGCCGAACCAGCCGATGAGCTTGTCGGTGAGCACCCTCGCGCCGCCGGAGGTCTCGATCATGCGGCCGAGCATCGCGCCGAGCGCGACGAGCAGCATGACGCTGCCGAGCGTCGGGTTGAAGCCGAACGACAGCGCCGGCATGAGCCGGTCGAAGGGGATGCCGGCGGCGAACGCCGTGAGCAGGCTCGTGATCATCAGGGCGAGGAAGGCGTGGATCTTGAACGCCATGATGAGGACGAGCAGCAGCGCGATGGACGCGGCCGCGAGCAGCAGCAGGCCTCCCATGCCGAGGTCCCAGTTGAGGACGAGGTCGTCCATCGTGCGTCTCCTTCGTGTGCTGTGCGGTGGGTGGATGCCGGCGGTCAGCGCCCGGGCAGGTGGATCGTGCCGGTGATCGTGGTCTCGGGGCCGGGCTCGACGGTGCGGCCGGCCGCTCGGCCGATCAGGATGCGCGTGACCTCGTCGACGATCGCCGCGGGGGTCTGGTCGATCGAGATGGCGATGCCGTGCTCCCACTCGGCGAGCGGCTCGAGCGTCTCGATCTGGCTGTCGAGCAGCGTCGAGGGCATGTACTCGTGGTCGCGGTGCGCGATGCGGTCGGCGAGCAGGCCCTTGTCGCCCTCGAGGTGCACGAAGACGAGCTGCGGGTCGCTCGCGCGCAGCAGCTCGCGGTACCAGCGCTTGAGCGCCGAGCACGCGACGATCGTGATGCGTCCCTCGGCGCGCCCCGTCGCGATCGCGTCGCCGATCGCCTTGAGCCACGGCACGCGATCCTCGTCGGTCAGCGGCGTGCCGCCGGCCATCTTCTGCTTGTTCGCCGCCGGGTGCAGGTCGTCCCCGTCGATGAACTGGATGTTGAGGCGGTCGGCGAGCGCTTGCCCGATCGTCGTCTTGCCCGAGCCCTGCACGCCCATGATGACCATGGACGGGTATCGCGTCTCGCTCATGCATCCACTCCCTCGTGCTCGCCGAACGTCAGCAGCACCTTCGAGGATACGGATGCGTCGCGCGCGAGCTCGAGCGCGTCGAGGCCGCGCTCGATCGGCAGCTCGTGGCTGATGATCGGTGCCGCGTCGAGCGAGCCGTCGGCGAGCGCCTCGAGGACCTCGTCGATCTCGTCGTTGAAGCGGAAGGACCCGACGAGCGTGAGCTCGCGCGTGATGGCGCTCGCCATCGGCACGGCGATGTCGCCCGCGCGCTGGAGCCCGAGCATGACGACGGTGCCGCCGCGACGGGCGCCGCTGATGGCGGCGGCGAGCCCCGGCACGGTGCCGGAGGACTCGATGACGACGTCGGCGTGGAGGACGGCGATGCCGTCGGCGTCGCGCGCGTCCATCGCGCGCGCGCCGAGCCGCTCGGCGAGCGCGCGCGGGTGCTCGTGCAGGTCGGTCGCGACGACCTCGGCCGCGCCGTGGTGCCGCGCGACCGCGATCGCGAGCGCGCCGATCGGGCCGGTGCCGATCACGAGCACGCGCTTCCCCGCGACGTCGCCGGCCTGGCCGAGGCCGTGCCACGCGACGGCCGCGGGCTCGGCGAGCGCGGCGAGCCGGAGGTCGAGGCCGCCCGGGAGCGGGCGGAGCATGCGAGCCGGCAGCGCGACGCGGCGCGCGAAGGCGCCCGCCGTGTGGGGCATGCGCGCGGCCGAGCCGAGGTACGTGCCGGCGGGGCTCAGGTTCGGCCGATCGGCCGGGAACGGCGCGGAGCCGTCGTCGATCGGCGTCGCCGGGTGCACGGCGACGCGCGTGCCCGCGGCCGGGCCGGTGCCGTCGGCGGCCTGCTCGAGCACGGTGCCGACGATCTCGTGGCCGAGCAGCATCGGCTCGCGCAGGATCGACTGCCCTGCTGCGCCATGCAGCCAGTAGTGGAGGTCGGAGCCGCAGATGCCGCCGAAGGCGATCTCGACGACCGCCTCGTCGGCCGCGGGCGCCGGCTCCGGCAGCGCGTCGACGCGCACGTCCTCCTTCGCGTGGGCCACGAGGCCGAGGTTGTCCGTCTTCCGGTCGTCGCTCATCCGCTTGCTCCTCTCACGCCCCGGTCACACGACGGCGGTCATGCCGCCGTCGACGAAGATCGTCTGCCCGTTCACGAAGGCGCTCGCGTCGCTCGAGAGGAACACGAGGGTGCCGACGAGGTCCTCGACCCGGCCCCAGCGGCCCGCCGGGGTGCGCCCCGCGACCCACGCGGAGAACTCCGGGTCGTCGACGAGCGGCTGCGTCAGCTCGGTCGCGAAGTAGCCGGGGGCGAGCGCGTTGACGCCGATGCCGTGCGGCGCGAGGTCGGCGCACAGGCCCTTCGTGAGCATGACGATCGCACCCTTCGTCGCGCTGTACGGCGCGATCGACGGGCGCGCGAGCTGCGACTGCACGCTGCCGATCGAGACGATGCGGCCCGAGCCGCGCTCGACCATGCCGCGCGCGACGCGACGCGAGAGCAGGAACGCGCTCGTGAGGTTCGTCGCCACGAGGTCGTGCCAGTCCTCGTCGGTGAACTCCGCGATCGGGTTGCGCCGCTGGATGCCGGCGTTGTTGACGAGGATGTCCGGGGTGCCGAGCCGCGCCTCGACGTCGGCGATCCCGGCGTCGACCGCAGCCGCATCCGTCACGTCGAAGAGCGCGACGTGCGTCTCGCGGCCGGTCGACTCGGCGATCTCGGCGGCGGCGCGCTCGGCCTTCGCGGCGTCTCGACCGTGCACGACGACCGTCGCTCCCGCCTCGGCGAGGCCCTGCGCGAGCGCGCGGCCGATGCCCTGGCTCGAGCCCGTGACGAGCGCGGTGCGGCCGGCGAGGTCGAACAGCGGGGTGCCGGTGCGGGGCTCGGGCATCAGTAGAACTCCTTCGTGCTCATGACGTTCTCGAGCGGCTCGCCGTCGAGCAGGCGCGTCGCGTTGCGGGCGAAGAGCTCGGCGATGCGGCGCGGCTCCTGCACCGAGAGCGCCGCGGTGTGGGGGCTCAGCAGCACGCTCGGGTGCTCCCACAGCCGCGACTGCGCGGGGAGCGGCTCGACGGCCGTGACGTCGAGGGCCGCGAAGCCCACCCGGCCCGCGTCGAGGGCGTCGAGCAGCGCATCCTCGTCGACGACCGTGCCGCGGCCGACGTTGACGAAGACGGTGTCGTCGCGGAGCGCGCCGAAGACGTCGGCGCCGAGGAGCCCGGTCGTGCGCTCGGTGCCGGGCAGCGTCGACACGATCGCGTCGGCGTGCGCGGCCGCCTCGACGAGCTCGTCGATCGGCACGAGCCGGTCGACGTGCGCGACGGGCTCGCCCGAGCGGGTCGTGCCCCACACGGTCGCGCCGAGCGCCGCGAAGCGCTCGGCGACGACCTTGCCGATGCCGCCGAGCCCGACGACGAGCACCGTCATCTCGCTCACGTGGCGCATGAGGCGCCGGCCGTCGCCCCACGTGCGGGCGGCCTGGTCGGCCTCGAGCCGCCGCAGCCCCTTCGCCCCGGCGAGCACGCCGAAGAGCGCCCACTCGGCGAGCGTCGACGCGTGCATGCCGGCGCTCGTCGTGACGACGACGCGCTCGAGCTCCTGCTCGGTGAGCTGCGCGGCCCGCACCTGGCCGCCGCCGCCCGCGGCGGTCGTGTGCACCCAGCGCAGCCGCTCGTTCGCGCGCACGGTGCGGGCGAGCGCGGCGGGTGAGACGTCCGGGAGGCCGAAGAGCGCATCCGCCTCGTCGAGCATCGCCTCGAACCTCGACTGCTGCTCGGGCGTGCGCTGCCAGTCGGGGTCGCCCTCCCAGTCGCCCTGCCAGCGCCACGGGCGCGTGAGCGCAGGGTCGCGCACCAGCTCGACCCGCGGCTCGAGCTCGCGGATGCGATCAGCGGATGCGTCGTCGAGGCTGACCGCGACGGCGACCTTCAGGGTGTGCTCGGGCATGGCGACTCCTTCTCGGTTCAGGCTAGTGATGGGGCGCGCTCAGCGCAGGGGCGTCTCGAGCCGCAGGTCGCCGACGACGACCGTCGCCGTCTGGCCTGGATGCGCCGCGTGGTTCGAGAGCGGGGCGCCGGCCATCACGACGTCGCCCGGACCGAGTCGCACCCAGCGCGCGACGTACGCGAGCGACTCGCGCACCGGCACGGGCATCGCGCTCGCGCTCGAGTCGCGCACGCGCTCGCCGTCGAGCTCGAGCGCGAGCGGGAGGTGGTCGATCGAGGCGTCGGTGTCGATCCAGGGGCCGAGCGGGGTCGATCCGTCGCCGCCCTTCGACTCGAAGTTGCGCTCGTCGAGCTCGACGCGATCGGGGTAGGAGATGTCGTCGACGGCCGTCACCCCGAGCACGAACTCGTGCGCGTTCCGCTCGTCGAGCAGGGGCGAGGCCGGATCGCCCGTGTCTGCGCCGATCACGATGGCGATCTCGGCCTCGACGACGAGCCGGCCCGCGTCGCGCCGGACGCGCACGGGCTCGCCGTGCGCGACGACGGAGCGCGGGCTCTTGAGCCACGCCTGCACGGGCAGCGGGCGATCGGTCGAGCCGCGGTTCTGGGCGATGCCGACGAGCACCGTCGGCACTGCAGGCGGCAGGAGCCGCGCCTCGGCGCTCGGGATCGGCGCGCCGATGTCCGCCGGGAGCCGGCCCTCGCCGCGCGCCAGGTACGGATCCTCGATCGGCACCCAGGCGACGACCGCGGCCGCAACGCCGTCGGCGCGCACATGGAGCACGGCGTCGCCGACGGCGACCCTCGCGATGCGCATCAGGCGCGCTGCGTCGCGGCCTCGAGGTCGGCGGCGCTGCGCGACTCGTCCTCGGAGATGCGCACCGCGTCGTCGAGCCGCAGCAGGTCTCGGCCGCGCGTCTCGGGCACGAGGAACGTCGAGGCGGTCGTGATGAGGGCGAGCGTCGCCATGTAGATGCCCGGCAGCAGCCAGTCGCCGCCGGAGACCGCGAGCAGGTAGGCGCCGAGCACACCGGCGAGTCCGCCCGCGAGCACCGCCGAGATCTCGCGCGCCATCGCGACGCCGAGGTAGCGGTGGCGGTTGCCGAACAGCTCGGGCAGCATCGCGCACTGCGGGCCGAGCATGGTGTTGACGGCGATGCCGACGCCGAGCGCGATGACGACCACGACGGTCACCGGGTCGCCGAGCGAGAGCAGCCACCACGCCGGGAAGGCGTAGACGAGCATGAAGACGGCGCCCGCGCGGTAGATGATGCGGCGACCGAAGCGGTCGGAGAGGTGACCGGTGAGCGGCAGCACGAAGATCGCGATGAGCGCGCCGAGCGTGACGCCCCAGGCCGCGACGCCGCGGTCGACGGGGTTGGCGAGGAAGCTGCCGGCGACGAACGCGAGCGCGAGCGTCTGGAACATGTAGGAGCCGCCGTTCTCCGCCATGCGCAGGCCGACGCCGACGGTGACGCCCGGCAGTCCCTTCGTGAAGATCTCGCGGATCGGGCGCTGCGAGATCTGGTCGTGCTTCTCGAGCTCGACGAACGTCGGCGTCTCGCGCAGCCGCAGGCGGATGAAGAGCGCGACGAGGATGAGCACGAACGAGGCGAGGAACGGGATGCGCCACGCCCAGCCGAAGAAGACCTCGTCGGGCAGCAGCGACATGAGCGAGAACACGAGGCCCGCGAGCAGCGTGCCGAGCTGGATGCCGATGAACGGCAGGGCCGAGAAGAAGCCGCGCCGCCGGACGGGCGCGTACTCGGCCATGAGCACGGTCGCGCCCGCTTGTTCGGCGCCGGCGCCGAAGCCCTGCGCGAGCCGCAGGACGGTGAGCAGGATCGGCGCCCAGATGCCGATCTGGTCGTAGGTCGGGAGGGCGCCGATGAGCGTCGTCGCGCCGCCCATGAGCCCGATCGTGACGACGAGCACCCACTTGCGGCCGAGGCGGTCGCCGAGCGTGCCGAAGAAGAGGCCGCCGAGCGGGCGCGCGAGGAAGCCCACGCCGAAGGAGGCGAGCGAGGCGACGACGGCGAACTCCGGCGGCAGGTTCGAGAAGAACAGCTGCCCGAAGATGAGCGCCGAGAAGAGGCCGTAGAGCGCGAAGTCGAAGTACTCGAGCGCGCTGCCGACGCTCGAGGCGAGCGTCGCCCTGCGCAGGTTCGCCGCGTACTCGGGGTCGTCGGTGTGCGCGGGGTGCTGCGGGGTGGTGTCGGACACGGTCCATCTCCTTCGACAGTCGTGCAAGTGCGTCGTTGCTTCCGGCGACTGTACCAGCCGAGTGAACGCCGTTCAACCGTTTGAACAGCAACGAGGGGCGGTCAGGACCCGGGGCCGCGGAGCGGGTTGGTGAGCACCGCGACCGCCGCGAGGAGGCCCTCGCCGACCGCGTCGATCCGCTCGTCATCGGCGAGCTCCGCGGGCAGCGCGGCCCCCATCGCGAGCGGCGGGTCGGCGGGCGCCCACGGCTCGAGCGCGACGGCGACCCCCGTGATGCCCCCGAACGAGCCGCCGCGGTCGATGGCGTAGCCGCGCTCGCGCACCTCGCGCAGCTGCGGCAGCAGCTCGTCGACGGTCGTGATGCTGCCGGGCGTCAGGCGCGGGAACGGCTCCGTCGGCGTGAGCAGCGCACGCACCGCGTCGTCGTCGAGCTCGGCGAGGAGCGCGACCCCGGTGGCGCTGAGCGCCGCGGGCAGCTTCGAGCCGAGCGGCGTGCCGAGCCGGTAGGGCGAGCGGCCCTCGTGGCGCGCGAGGTAGAGCGCGTCGGTGCCGTCGAGCATCGCGATCTGCACGACCTCGCGGTGCAGCACGGGCGAGGCCGCCACGACGCGGTAGAACTCGCGCACCTGGTTGAACTGCTGCGCGAACGCGCCGCCGAGCTCGGCGGTGCGGCGCCCGAGCCGGTAGCCGCCCGCCTCCCGCTCGAGCATGCCGCCGTCCTCGAGCGCGGCGCACAGGTTCGCGGTCGACGACTTCGCGATGCCGAGCGCGCGCGCGATGTCGCTCAGCGTCATCGGCGCGCCGTCGGCGTCGGCGAGAACGGTCAGGATGCGGAGGGCGCGCGAGACCGCGGGCGCCGGGTCGCGATCGCGCTCGGTCGGGACGTCGGGCTGGGGCATGGCTTCCGCTCCTTCGCGGTCGAGTCGTCGCCGCCACCCTACGGCCGTGCCAGAGGATTGGACATCGTTCGCCAAGCTGGTCAGCGCAGTCGCTCGCCCGTAGCCTCGAGCCATGGAGACGGCAGCCACCCCCTCGCCGCGGGACGAGACCCTCGGCGTCATCGGCATCGGCGCGATGGGCGAGCCCATGGTGCGACGACTGCTGGCCGCGGGCCGCAGCACCGTCGTCTCGAGCCGGTCGCCGCGCCCCGCGCTCGTCGAGGCGGGCGCCGCGTGGGCAGCGAGCCCGCGCGAGCTCGCGGAGCGGGCGGCGACGGTGCTGTCGATGCTGCCGGACCTGCCCGAGCTCGACGCGGCGCTCGCGGGCCCCGACGGCCTGCTCGCGGGGCTCGGCGACGACCGCGAGCTGCTCGTGCTCGTCGGCTCGACCTCGTCGCCCACGGGCGTGCGCGAGATCGCCGCCCGGCTCGCGGCGGCAACGGGCGGCAGGGCCCGGGTCGTGGACTCCCCCGTCTCGGGCGGCGTCGACGGCGCGGAGGCCGGCTCGCTCTCGATCATGCTCGGCGGCGAGCCCGCAGACGCCGCGCGCGCCGCGGCGATGCTCGCGCCATGCGGGCGGGCCGTGCACCTCGGGCCGCTCGGCGCCGGCGAGGTGGCGAAGGCGTGCAACCAGCTCGTCGTCGCCGCGACGATCAGCGCGCTCGGCGAGGCGACGGTGCTGGCCGAGCGCTCCGGCCTCGACCTCGACGCGCTGTGGGAGCTGCTCGGCGGTGGCTACGCCGGCTCGAACCTGCTCGAGAGCCGTCGCGACCGGCTCGTGCGCGGCGACGACTCGCCCTCCGGCATCGCGCGCTACCTCGTCAAGGACCTCGGGTTCGCGGCCGATGTCGCGGAGGCGACCGGCACGAACCCGGCGCTGCTGCCGGCGCTCCGCGCCTTCTTCGACGAGATCGTCGAGCGCGGACACGGCGACCGCGATATGTCGGTCGCCCGCCGCGTGATCGCGGAGCGCTGAGGGCGCTATCCGCGCAGGCGCGGCCCGAGCTCGTCGGCGAAGAACGCGAGGAAGGCGTCGGGGTCCGGCCCGCCGTCCATGAGCGCGATGTGGTCGAAGCCCGCCTCGCGGTAGGGCTCGATCACCTCGAGGTGCCGCTCGACGTCGGGCCCGCACGCGAAGGCCTCCTCCATCGCGTCGACGTCGATCGCGGCGTTCGCGGCGGCCCGCGCGATGATCGCCGGGTGGTGCGGATCGACGGAAGACGTCCTCGGCGAAGAGCTTGTACCCGATCTGCATGCGCGGCACGGCAGCCCCGCAGGCCGGGAGCGGCCCGGGCCGCGCCGCTCACCCGCGCGGGATCCGCCACTCGCGTGCCTCGCGCATCCGCCCCTCGCTAGCCTGGCCATACCCCGAGCCTCCAGGAGGACCTGCTGTGACCACCGCCAACATCGCCGTCGTCGGCCTCGCCGTGATGGGCTCGAACCTCGCCCGCAACCTCGCCTCGCGCGAGGGCAACACGGTCGCGGTCTACAACCGCACGACGTCGAAGACCGACGACCTCATCGCGGCGCACCCCGAGGCCGGCTTCGTGAAGGCGGCGACGATGGAGGAGCTCGCCGCCTCGCTCCAGCGGCCGCGCACCGCGATCGTGATGGTGAAGGCGGGACGGGCGACCGACGCGGTCATCGACGAGCTCGTGCGGGTCTTCGAGCCGGGCGACATCATCGTCGACGGCGGCAACGCGCTGTTCACCGACACGATCCGCCGTGAGGCCGCGGTGCGCGCGACGGGCATCCACTTCGTCGGCTGCGGCATCTCCGGCGGCGAGGAGGGCGCCCTCAACGGTCCGTCGCTCATGCCCGGCGGCACGGTCGAGTCGTACGAGACGCTCGGCCCGATCCTGCGCTCGATCGCGGCGGTCGCCGACGGCGAGCCGTGCGTGACGCACATCGGGGCCGACGGCGCGGGCCACTTCGTCAAGATGGTGCACAACGGCATCGAGTACGCCGACATGCAGCTCATCGCCGAGGCCTACGACCTCATCCGCCGCGGCACGGGCAAGAGCCCGGCCGAGATCGCCGACGTCTTCGACGAGTGGAACCGGGGCGAGCTCGAGTCGTACCTCATCGAGATCACGGCGGAGGTGCTGCGCCAGGTCGACGCCGCGACGGGGCAGCCGCTCGTCGACGTCATCCTCGACGCGGCCGGCGCGAAGGGCACTGGCGCCTGGACCGTGCAGACGGCGCTCGACCTCGGCGTGCCGGTCTCGGGCATCGCCGAGGCGGTCTTCGCGCGCTCGCTCTCGTCGCGGCTCGACCAGCGGGCGGCGGCGCGCGACCTGCCGGGGCCCTCGGGCTCGTGGCAGGTCGACGATGCGGATGCGTTCATCGAGGACGTGCGCCAGGCCCTGTTCGCGTCGAAGATCGTCGCCTACTCGCAGGGCTTCGACGAGATCGTCGCGGCCGCCGAGCAGTACGGCTGGGACATCCGGAAGGGCGAGGTCGCCCGCATCTGGCGCGCGGGCTGCATCATCCGCGCGCGCTTCCTGAACGACATCACCGACGCGTACGCCGCCGACCCCGCGCTGCCGGCGCTCATCGTCGCGCCCTACTTCCGCGACGCGATCGCCCGCACCCAGGAGGCGTGGCGACGCGTGGTCGTCGCGGCCGCGCAGGCCGGCATCCCCTCCCCCGCGTTCTCGTCGAGCCTCGCCTACTACGACGGCCTGCGCGCCGAGCGGCTCCCCGCAGCGCTCGTGCAGGGGCAGCGCGACTTCTTCGGCGCGCACACCTACCGCCGCGTCGACCGCGAGGGCACCTTCCACACGCAGTGGTCGGGCGACCGCACGGAGATCGCCGCGGTCGACACGCACTGACGCGGCGCCCCGCCGCAGAGTGCCGGAACTCTGCGCTTTCGAAGACTCTGAAGCGCAGAGTGCCGACACTCTGCGCGGCGGACGCGCGCGCCGCGACGACGGCTGTGGAGAGCGGCGGCGGCAGCAGGCAGGACGCTGGCACGATCCGCGCGTGGATCGATCCTTGCCGCCCGGCCTCGACGCGCGGGGCTTCCTCGTGGCAGACGCGGTGCGCGCGGGCATGACGCCCGCGCGGCTCAGGAGCGCGCGGCTCGCGGTGCCGCACTTCGGGGTGCGCTCGATCGCGCAGCCGGAGTCGCTGCTCGAGCGAGCCGCCGCCTTCGCCCCGCTGCTGCAGCCGTGGCAGAGCATCGGAGGTGTCGTGGCGCTCGCCGTGCTCGGGCTGCCGGTGCCCTGGCGCCTGCGGGGCTCGCTCGGCGTCGACGTCGTCGCCCCGAAAGGCCGAGGCACGCCCGATCGGCCCGGCGTCCGGGTGCGCCGCGTCTCGGACGCCACGCTCGACGCATGGGAGATCGAGGGCGTGCGGGTCGTCGCACCGCCGCTCGCCTGGGCGCTGCTCGCGGCGACGTGCATCGAGCGCGAGCTCGTCGTGCTCGGTGATGCGATCGTCTCTGACGCGGAGCACTACCCGGATCGCCGGGTGCCCGGCCCGCTCGCGACCCTCGACGAGCTGCGCGCGACCGTCGGTCGGTGGACGGGTCGGCCGGGCGCCGCCCGCCTGCGTGCGGCGCTGCCGCGCATTCGGCTCGGCGTCGAGTCGCCCCGCGAGAGCGACATGCGGCTCTTCATCGTCGATGCGGGGATGCCCGAACCCGAGGTGCAGGCGAGCGTCCACGATCCCGAGACCGGCCGGCTCCTCGGCAGGGCCGACCTGATGCATCGGGACGCTCGCGTCGTCGAGGAGTACGAGGGCAAGGGGCACCGCTCGAAGGAGCAGTGGGAGCGCGACATCCAGAAGTACCGTGACTTCGAGCGCATCGGCCTGCATGTCATCCGGGCGACGAACCGCGACTTCGTGCCGAGCCCGGACGCCTGGCTGAGAGACCTCGCCGCGGTCCTCCGCGACCGCACCGCCTGATTCGCCGGAGCAGCAGAGTTCCGGCACTCTGCGCTCTCGCGGCCTCAGAGCAGCAGAGTTCCGGCACTCTGCGGCGAGCGGTCAGCGGCGGTGGAGGAGGGCGCGGGCCGCGAGGCCGAGCGCGAGCCACACTGCGGCCGCGACGACGCCCGGCCACGGCAGGGTGACGACGAGCAGGGCGCACAGCGCGAGGCCGGCGGCCGGCACCCAGCGCGGCAGCCACCAGCGCACCCGCCGCCCGGTCGCATCCGCCGTCCGGCCGCGGATCGCGCTCACGTGCGCGATCGCGTAGTACGTCAGCACGCACGTCGACGAGAACGCCACGAGCTGCGCGACCGGCAGCAGCAGCACCCCGGCGATCGCGGCCGCGGCCGTCACCGCCTCGGCGACGACCGGTGCCCTCGAGCGCGCCGACACGAACGACAGCGGGCCGGGCAGCTCGCGGTCGCGCGCCATCGCGAGGCCCGTGCGCGAGAGCCCGGCGAGGATGCTCGCCAGGCTCCCGACGCTCGCGAGCGCCGCCGCGCCGAGCAGGGCGACGTGCAGCCATCCCGCGCCGACGAGGTCGGCCACGGGCGCGGCCGACGCGCGGAGCGCATCCGCGAGCCTCGTCGTCGTCGCCCACGCGACGAGGCCGTAGAGCACGAGCACGATCGCGAGCCCCGCGCCGATCGCGCGCGGCAGCGTGCGCTCCGGTTGGCGCACCTCCTCGCCGAGCGTCGCCATGCGCGCGTAGCCCGCGAAGGCGAAGAAGAGCACGCCCGCGGCGGTGAGCACGCCGAGCGGCCCCTCCGGCGCGCCCTCGACGCGGTTGGCGGCCACGGGCGCGAGTGTCTCGAGGCCGGCGGCGGATGCGGTCGGCAGGCCGAGCGCGGACCACACGAGCGCGGCGGCCACGAGGGCGAGCACGATCGCGACGATCGCCGTCGTGACGCGCGCGGTCGAGCGGATGCCCGCCATGTTGACGAGCGCGAGCACCGCGATGAGACCGGCCGCGAGCCACGGCGCCTGCTCGGGCCAGAGGTGCCGGGCCGCGATGAGCGCGATCGCGCCCGCGGAGGCGGTCTTGCCGGTGAGGAACATCCAGCCGGCGGCGAAGCCGACCGCGGGCGACACCTCGGCGCGGCCGTAGGCGTAGGCGCCGCCCGACACGGGGTGCCGCATCGCGAGCTGCGCGGTCGACATCGCGTTGAGCGTCGCGACCGCCCCCGCGAGCAGCAGCGCGACCCACAGCCAGCTGCCCGCGAGCTGCGACGCGGGCGCCCAGACGAAGAAGAGCCCGGCGCCGATCATCGACCCGAGGCCGATCGCGATCGCGCCCGGGACGCCGATGCGCCGCTCGAGGGTGCTCACGACGCGACCGTAGCCCGGCTCGGTGAACGCGGGGTGCCGGTGCCGCATGGCACCTAGTTCGAGCGCGCGAGCTCGACGAGCACCTCGGCGTGCCCCGTGTGCGGGAACATGTCGAAGACGCGCCCGCGCACGGGGCGGAAGCCGGGCATCGCCGCGAGGTCGCGCGCGAGCGAAGCCGGGTTGCAGCTCGAGTAGAGCACGCGGTCGACGGCGGATGCGTCCAGTCGCGCAGCGAGATCCCCGATGCCCCTGCGCGGCGGGTTCACCACGACGACCTCGGGCGCCCGGGCGCCCTCGAGGTCGACCGCGGTCGCGTCGCCGACCGCGAACGACGCATCCGCCCCGAGCTCTGCGGCGCTC
Source organism: Agrococcus sp. TSP3-2-1 (assembly GCF_049897585.1). Classification (NCBI taxonomy): domain Bacteria; kingdom Bacillati; phylum Actinomycetota; class Actinomycetes; order Micrococcales; family Microbacteriaceae; genus Agrococcus; species Agrococcus sp. TSP3-2-1. The sequence goes on along the minus strand of NZ_JAFCWN010000001.1, from coordinate 420,331 downwards.
TCGCGCGCCGCGTCGATCGCCTCGGCCGTCACCTCGACGCCCGAGACCCGGCGGCCGGGGCGGGCGGCGTGGAGCGCGAAGCCGCCGACGCCGCAGTAGAGGTCGAGCAGGCTCGCGGGATCCGCCTCGTCGATCCAGGCGGTCGCCTCGCGATAGAGCGCAGCCGCGACGGCGGTGTTCGTCTGGAAGAAGCTGCGCGGCCGCAGCCGGAGCCCGATGCCGTTCACGCGCATCGGCAGCACGCCCACGCCCGCGAGCAGCAGCTCCTCCTCGCCCTCGAGCACCGCCTTGTGCTCGGGCTGCAGGTTGACCGAGAGCGATGCGATCGGCAGCGCGTCGAGCGCATCGAGGTGCTTGCGGAGGCGCGGGAGCGACTCCGTCGATCGCAGGACGAGCCGCACGGCGAGCTCGCCGTCGGGCGACGCGGTGACGATGAGCAGCTTGAGCTCGCCGCGCCGGCTCGGCACGTCGTAGGGCGTGAGCCGAGCCTCGCGCACGAGCCGCTCGAGCACGGGCATCGCCGCGACGATCGGCTCCTCGTGCAGCGGGCACGCCTGCAGGTCGATGCCCGAGCCGTCGGTCGCGAGGATGCCGATCGTCGGTTCCTCGACGGTGCCGGCGACCGCCATCTTGGCCTTGTTCCGGAACCCGCCGACGGCGCTGGCGCGCGGCGCATCCCATGCCATGTCCGGGAGCGACGCCGCGACCGCCGCCTGCTTCTCGGCGAGCTGCCGCTCGTAGGGCGTCGGCAGCAGCGTGCAGGAGTGGCACCGGTCGGTGTCGAAGTAGGCGCAGTCGAGCGCGATCGACTTGCCCAGCTGCATCCCGCCAGCCTATGCCGAGGGGGCGCCGTCGCCGACGGCGCTCCGGCGTCAGTTGTGCCCGCGCTCGAGCGGTGCGGGTCCGCCGGCGTCCTCGATCTGCTCGGCGAGGAACGCGCCGAGGATCTCGCCCCGCAGCTGGTCGATGCTCGCGCGGAGCCGCTTGAGGTCGGTCTTCGAGGCTCCGCCGCTCAGCATCTTCACCGCGTGCTCGAGGCGGGTGAGCGATGCCGCCCAGGTCTTGGCGCGGACGCGCTCGGGGCCGTCGTCGGCGCTGTCGCGCAAGTACTCGACCTGCTCGCGCATCGACTCGAGCGTCTTCCGCATCGCCTCGGGGCTCTGGGCATCCGAGCGTCGGAGCTTGCTGACCTGCTCCTGGATGCGGTCGGCGACGTCGGGGTTCCGCTGCAGCCACGCGAGCGCGAGCGGGCCGTACCGCACCGCGTTCCCGCCGATGAACTTGAGCGCGGGACCGAGCCATGTCGCCATCAGGACCTCCGTGCGGCAGACCCTACCGGGCGCGCCTCAGAGGATCGTGCCGCCGGCGTTGAGCGCGATGTCGCGCACGGCATCCGCGCTGCGGTCGGCGCGCTCGGAGGGCGTCGGCGGAGCGGGTCGCGGGTCGCGCAGCAGCACGGCCTGGATGCGCGCGCGACGAGTGCGCAGACGCGCGGCGCCGATCGCGCCGAGCAGCCATCCGACCGCGACGGACGCGAGCCCGGGGAGGGCGAGCGCCGTGACCTGCTGGATGTCTGCGACCTCCTCGGCCGACTCGGCCGCCCCGATGAAGGTCGGCGCCCAACCGTAGGACGCGATGAGCCAGCCGACGACCCCGAGCACCATCGCGACGCGCTCGAGCGGGGCGGCGTCGAGCAGCACGGCGTCGACGTGCTCGAGGCGCACGCGATCGCCGCGCTCGAGCGCGCGCACGGTGCGGCCGTCGCGCGCCCCTGTCCAGACGAGCAGCCCGGCCTGGATGAGCAGCACGACTGCAAGGGCGGCACCCATGACCGTCGCGCCGGTGAGCAGGAGCCCGTCGATCGCCTGCTCCCCGCGCTCGTCCCACGAGACCGGATCGGCCCAGCGGCCGGGCTGGCGCATGGAGATGCCGGCGACGAAGATCATCCCGCCGACGCCCGTCAGGCCGCTCGCGAGGTTGAGGATGCGGTGGCGGCGCTGCTCGTGCGCGCGCGGCACGGGCAGCGCCGCGCGTCCCCACCGCGCCGAGAGCGCCTCGTAGCGAGCCGACCACCGCCGTCGCGCGGGCCCCGTGCGACGGTGCTGCTTGACGAGCGCGATGCCGCCGGCGAGCAGCACCGAGCCGACGGTCGGCACGAGCACGCGCGCCCCGAGCGCCTCCCGGTCGTCGGTCGCGAGCAGGAGCCCGATCGGGAGCAGGATGGCGCCGACGATGATCGCGGCCGTCCCGGCGCCCATGAAGGCGCCGTGCGGACCGGCGTGCAGACCCGCGCGCTCGACCGCGGGCGGCGTCGCACCCCGCGGGAGGCGAGCGACGTCGCGCGCGAGCAGGATCCGTGCGACGCCCCGTCGGAGCGGCTCGCCGATCACCCCGATCAGCACGAGGATCCCGAGGCTCGCGAGCGCGCCCCGGGCCACGAGGTCGACACCGCGGTCGGGCGCGAGCTCCTCGACGAGGATCGCCACGACGATCGTGATGACCAGGAGGATCGCCGCTGCGACCCCGGCGGCGAGCGTGACGGCCGCCGCGCCGGCCCCGATCGCCCGCGCGAGGCCGATCGGGCTCGGGGTGACCGGCTCGCGCGGCGCGGCGCCGGGCCCGTCATCGGTCGGCTGACCGCCTCCGGCGCGGTGCCAGGTCACGATCGCGCGACCGTCAGGCGGCGCCGTCGAACAGGCTCGTGACCGAGCCGTCCTCGAAGACCTCGGTGATCGCGCGCGCGAGCAGCGGCGCGATCGACAGCACGCGCAGCTTGTCGAACTGCTGGTCGTCGCGCAGCGGCAGCGTGTCGGTGACGACGACCTCGTCGATGAAGTCGGAGTTCAGGATGTGCGGCGCCGGCTCCGAGAAGATCGCGTGCGTCGCCGCGACGACGACGTTCGTGGCCCCGTTGGCCTTGAGCGCCTCCGCCGCCTTCACGATCGTGCGGCCGGTGTCGATCATGTCGTCGACGAGCAGGCACGTGCGGCCCTCGACCGTGCCGACGATCTCGTGCACCGACACCTGATTGGGCACGAGCGGGTCGCGGCGCTTGTGGATGATCGCGAGCGGCGCGCCGAGCTTGTCGCTCCACACGTCGGCGACGCGCACGCGGCCCATGTCGGGCGAGACGACCGTGAGGTTGTCGGAGGCGATCGTGTCCTGGAAGTGCTTGAGCAGCACCGGCATCGCGAACAGGTGGTCGAAGGGCCCGTCGAAGAAGCCCTGGATCTGCGACGCGTGGATGTCGATCGACATGATGCGGTCGGCGCCGGCGGTCTTGAAGAGGTCGGCGATGAGGCGCGCCGAGATCGGCTCGCGGCCGCGGCCCTTCTTGTCCTGCCGCGAGTAGGGGTAGTACGGCATGACCACGGTGATGCGCTTCGCGCTCGCGCGCTTGAGCGCATCCACCATGATGAGCTGCTCCATGAGCCACTCGTTCACGGGGCGGCCGTACGACTGCAGGATGAACGCGTCGGAGCCGCGCACCGAGCCCGTGTAGCGGGCGTAGATCTCGCCGTTCGCGAAGGTGCGGCTGTCGACCTCCATGAGGTCGGTGCCGATCTCCGCAGCCACCGCCCGCGCGAGCGCCGGGTGCGACCTGCCGGTCGCGAGCACGAGGTGCTTGCGGTTCTTCGCGACGATCGATCCCACTCGGGTGCCTCCTAGGCGTTCGGTGCTTGCGTGCCCGCCGCTGCTGCCGCGTCGGCTGCCTTCGTGCCCGGCCTGTTCGACTCGACCCAGCCCGACATGGTGCGCTGCGGTGCGACCGAGATCGCCAGCGCGCCCGGCTCGACGTCCTTGCGGACGATCGTGCCGGCTCCAGTGTAGGCGCCGTCGCCGATCGTCACCGGGGCGACGAAGACGTTGTCGCTCCCCGTGCGCACGTGCGAGCCGACCGTCGTGCGGTGCTTCTCGACCCCGTCGTAGTTCGCGGTGATCGTGCCCGCACCGATGTTCGAGCCCTCGCCGATCGTCGCGTCGCCGATGTACGACAGGTGCGGCACCTTGCTGCCCGCGCCGAGCTGCGTGTTCTTCGTCTCGACGAAGGTGCCGATCTTGCCGTCCTCGCCGACGACCGAGTTCGGGCGGAGGTAGGCCCACGGGCCGATGGATGCGCGCGCACCGATGACCGAGAGGGTCGCGTCCGTGCGCTTCACGACCGCGTCCTCCCCCACCTCGGTGTCGACGAGCGTCGTGTCGGGGCCGATCGTCGCTCCCGCGGCGATCGCGGTCGCGCCGTGCAGCTGCGTGCCGGGCAGGATCGTGACGTCCTCGGCGAGCGTGACGTCGACGTCGATCCAGGTCGAGGCGGGGTCGACGATCGTGACACCGCCCCGCTGCCAGCGGCGGATGATGCGGTCGTTGAGCACGTGCGCGGCGGTGGCGAGCTGCACGCGGTCGTTGACGCCCCAGATCGCCCACTCGTCGGGCGCTGGCACCGCCTGGATGCGGCCGCCGGTCGCCTGGATGCGCACGGCCGCGTCGGTGAGGTACATCTCGCCTTGCGCGTTCGCGCGGTCGATCGTGCGGAGCGCCTGGCGGAGCGCGGTCGCGTCGAAGACGTAGATGCCGCCGTTCACCTCGTCGATGGCGCGCTCGGCGTCGCTCGCGTCCTTCTGCTCGACGATGCGGACGAAGGCGCCCGCCTCGTCGCGGACGATGCGGCCGAGTCCGCTCGGGTCGCGCAAGTGGGCCGAGAGCAGGGTCAGCTGGTTGCCCTCCCGCTCGTGCCGCTCGATGAGGGCGCGGAGCGTGTCGGCGTCGATGAGCGGCACGTCGCCCGAGAGCACGACGACGTGCCCGTCGAAGTCGGCGAGCGCGTCGAGGCCCTGCTCGACGGCACGGCCCGTGCCGGGCACCTCGTCCTGGTCGGCGATGACGACGTGCGGCGCGAACTCGAGCACCGCCTCCGCCATCCGGTCTCGCTCGTGGCGCACGACGGCGACGATGCGGTCGGGGTGCAGCTCGCCCGCGGCGCTCAGCACATGGGCGATGAGCGGCTTGCCCGCGAGCGGGTGGAGCGGCTTCGGCGTGCGGCTCTTCATGCGCGTGCCGGCGCCAGCGGCGAGCACGATGACGGCGATCGAGGGCACAGCGGTCTCCCATCGTTGGCGGTGGTCGTCCGCTCAGGCTATCGGCCGCCAGTACCCTGGATCGTGCCTTCCGCCATGGTGTAACGGCAGCACAGCGGCCTTTGGAGCCGTTTGTCCAGGTTCGAATCCTGGTGGCGGAGCAGACGACCCGGTGGGTCGTCTGCGACGCCACCAGTCGCGAGCGTCAGCGAGCGAGGGCGGAGCGCACGGCGAACCGCCGCGCGCAGCGCGAACAGCGTGTCGAAGCCCGTCGCCTCCGCCGTGCGAGACTGACCCCATGACCGAGCTCCGCGGCGACGACGTCGATCGCATCATCGAGCAGTGGATGCGCGTGCGGCCTGACGCGGACGTCACCCCGCTCGACGTGCTGAGCCGCATGACCCGCATCTCTCGCCAGCTCGCGCGCATCCGCGCAGAGGCGTTCCAGCTCGCCGGCCTCGAGCCGTGGGAGTGGGATGTGCTCGCGGCGCTCCGCCGCGCCGACGGGCCGCTGAGCCCGAAGGACCTCATCGCGCAGACGATGGTGACGAGCGGCACGATGACGAACCGCATCGACAACCTCGTCGCATCCGGCCTCGTCGAGCGCGTCGAGAGCGCGAGCGATCGGCGCGTGCGGCTCGTCACGCTCACCGACGAGGGCATCGACCGGGTCGACGTCGCGCTCGACGCCCTGCTCGACGCCGAGCGTCGGCTGCTGCGCGGCATCCCCGCCGACGATCAGGCACGGCTCGCGGAGCTGCTGCGAGTGCTCTCCGACGCGATGGTCTGATCTGGTCTCGACACGCCGGCTGCGCCGGCTACTCGACCGACGGGAGGTCGGAGCCTCAGTAGCGGTAGTGCTCGGGCTTGAACGGGCCCTCGACCGGGACGCCGATGTAGGCGGCCTGCTCGGGGCGGAGGGTCGTGAGCTTCGCGCCGAGCGCCTCGAGGTGGAGCCTCGCGACCTCCTCGTCGAGCACCTTCGGCAGCCGGTGCACGCCGAGCTCGTACGACTTCGTCGCGAGCTCGATCTGCGCGAGCACCTGGTTCGAGAACGAGTTCGACATCACGAACGACGGGTGGCCGGTCGCGTTGCCGAGGTTCATGAGGCGCCCCTCGGAGAGCACGAGGATCGAGCGGCCCGACGGCATGCGCCACTCGTGCACCTGCGGCTTGATCTCGATGCGCTCGGCGCCGGAGCGCTCGAGGGCCGCGATGTCGATCTCGTTGTCGAAGTGCCCGACGTTCGCGACGATCGCGAGGTGCTTCATGCCCTGCAGGTGCTCGAGCGTGATGACGTGCTCGTTGCCGGTCGTCGTGACCCAGATGTCGGCCTCGGAGAGCGCGTCCTCGACCCGAGCGACGCGGAAGCCGTCCATCGCGGCCTGCAGCGCGCAGATCGGGTCGACCTCGCTCACGATGACGCGCGCCCCCTGACCGCGGAGCGCCTCTGCGGCGCCCTTGCCGACGTCGCCGTAGCCGACCACGAACGCGGTCTTGCCGCCGATGAGCACATCGGTCGCGCGGTTGAGGCCGTCGGGCAGCGAGTGCCGGATGCCGTACCGGTTGTCGAACTTCGACTTCGTCACCGAGTCGTTGACGTTGATCGCCGGGAAGAGCAGCCGGCCCTCGGCGAAGAGCTGCTCGAGGCGGTGGACGCCGGTCGTGGTCTCCTCCGTCACGCCCTGCAGCTGCTCGGCGATGCGCGTCCAGCGCTGCGGGTCCTCGGCGAGAGTGCGGCCGATGAGCGCGTCGAAGACGCGCAGCTCGTCCGAGGCGCCCTCGGGCGTGACGGGCGCAGCGCCCGCGACCTCGGCATCGCGTCCCCGATGCACGAGCATCGTGGCGTCGCCGCCGTCGTCGAGGATGAGCGTCGGCCCCTCCTCGAAGTCGAAGATGCGGTTGGTGCAGTCCCAGTACTCCTCGAGCGTCTCGCCCTTCCAGGCGAACACCGGCACGCCCGCGGGCGCATCGGGGGTGCCCGAGCCGACGACGATGGCCGCAGCGGCCTCGTCCTGGGTCGAGAAGATGTTGCAGCTCGCCCAGCGCACCTCGGCGCCGAGCGCGACGAGCGTCTCGATGAGCACCGCCGTCTGCACCGTCATGTGGAGGCTGCCGGCGATGCGCTGGCCGGCGAGCGGCTGGGCGTCGGCGTAGCGGCGGCGCAGCTCCATGAGCCCGGGCATCTCGTGCTCGGCGAGGCGGATCTGGTGGCGGCCGGCCTCGGCGAGGCCGAGGTCGCGCACCCGGTGCTCGATCGTGCCGTGCTCGAGGGTGCGGGATGCGGTGTCGGTCATGGGGACCATCCTCCCACGCGGGCCGGACGGTAGACTCGAGCCTCATGCCCAGCGCGATCCGTGGTCGAGACGGCTCGCTCGCGACCCCCGCGCTCGTGCAGCCCGGGGCCGGTCGCGAGCCGTGGCCCGATCTCGCCCGCGGCGTGACGGTGCTGCTCGTGGTCGCGATGCACCTGATGTACCTGCACCTCGTGCCACACCTGTGGGGCACCGCCGCGACCTCGCTGCACCAGCGAGCCATCGACTGGACGACGCCGCTGCGGATGCCGCTCTTCTTCGTCATCTCCGGCTACCTCTCGGCACGCATGCTCACGCGCTCGTGGCGCTCCGGCTTCTCGGGCCGCATCGCCCCGCGCGTGTACCTCTACGTCGTGTGGCTCGCGGTGACCACGATCTCGCTATGGGGGCTGCGCGGATGGAGCGCGGACTGGGATCCGCTCGGCTACTTCCTGCCCGAGCTGCTCTACCCCTCCGGCGTGCTGTGGTACCTATGGGCGCTGCCGGTCTACTTCGCCGTCGCGCGGGCGACGCGCGCTCTGCCCGTGTGGCTCGTCATCGCGCTCGCGGCGGCGGCGAGCATCGGCGTGGAGATCGCGGGCGACACCGCCTTCCTGCTCGAGCTCGTCGACTTCGCCGGTTGGGTCTCGATCGTCTCCGGCTTCCTGCCCTTCGTCGTGGGCGCTCGCCTGCCCGACGCGATCCGCGCACTCGCGCGGTCGGGTCGGGCGTGGCAGACGGCCAGAGTCGTCGCGCTCGCGATCGCCGCTGTGGCCGTGCGGCGGGAGTCACCGGTGCCGATCGTCACAGAGCTGCTCGTGAGCGCCGTCTGCGTCGGCGCCGCGCTCATGGTCATGTCGCATGTCGCGCACTGGCGCATGTGGCGGCCGATCCGCTACATCGGGCGCAACACGCTCACGATCTTCGCGCTCCACCCGCTGCTCATCATCGCCCTGAACAAGCTCTTCTCGGACCACCCGGCGATCCCGGCCGCCATCCGCGACCAGCACGCCCTCGCGGTGCTGCTGCCCACCGCCGAGCTGCTGCTGATCGTCGGCTTCTCGCTGCTCTTCGAACGGCTGCTCCGGCGCGTCGGACTGCGGCACCTCTTCGAGATGCCGCGCTTCCGGGCGCAGCGCCGCCGCGTGCGCGGCCGCCTCGAGGCGCGTCAGAGCGAGCGCACGAACTCGTCGAGCATCTCCAGCTGATCGCGCGGCTCGAAGCCGGTCGACTCGAGCCTCGCGAGGCTCAGCGTGCTCTGCAGCGGCCGGGGCGCGATGCCCTCCTTGCCGGCGTAGTACTCCTCGGTCGAGACCGGGGTGACTCTGGATGCGTCATGGCCGGTGCGCTCGAAGACGCGCGCGGCGATGTCGGCCCACGAGGCGGGCTCCCCGCCGTTCGAGACGTTGTAGGTGCCGAACGGCGCGCGGCTCGACAGCAGGTGGTCGATCGCACGGGCGAGCTCGGAGGCGAACGTGAGCCGCCCCACCTGGTCGCCGACGACCGACGGGTCGACGCCGCGCTCGGCGAGCGAGGCCATCGTGGCGATGAAGTTCTTGCCCTCGCCGACGACCCACGACGTGCGGAGGATGTAGTGGCGCGGGGCGACCGACACCGCGAGGTCGCCCGCGGCCTTCGACTGCCCGTAGACGCCGAGCGGCGCCAGCCGCTCCCCCTCGTCGTGCTCGGGCGCCGTGCCGTCGAAGACGTAGTCGCTCGAGACGTGCACGAGCGTGAGGCGGTGCTCGGCCGCGATCGCGGCGAGGCGGGCGGGACCGCTCGCGTTCGCCGCCCACGCGTCGCGGCGGCCCTCGTCGGTCTCGGCGTCGTCGACGGCGGTGTGGGCGGCTGCATTCACGACGAAGTCGTAGTGCGCCCAGGGGACGGCGTCGAGCGTCGACGGATCGGCGAGGTCGACGGTGTCGCGCCCGACGTAGTCGACGTCGGCGCGGTTCGCCCACTGCTGCCGCAAGGCGCGGCCGAGCTGGCCGCTCGCGCCCAGTACGAGGGTGCGCCGCGGGGGCATCGGCGCGACCTCGTCGAGCATGGGGTGCGCGCGATCCTTGTCGCTCAGCTCCGCCCGCTCGAGCGGAATGGGCCAGTCGATCGCGGCGGTCGGGTCGGCGAGGTTGAGGAACGTGTATTCGTCCTGCGCGTCGGCCGACCAGTGCTCGTTCACGAGGTAGGTGTAGGCCGTGTCGACCTCGAGCGCCTGGAACGCGTTGCCCACGCCGCGCGGCACGAAGACCGCGATCGACGGGTCGATCTCGATCGTGAAGGTCGCGCCGAACGACTCGCCCTCGCGCAGGTCGACCCACGCGCCGAACACTCGGCCGGAGGCGACCGAGATGTACTTGTCCCACGGCTCGGCGTGGATGCCGCGCGTGACGCCGGGCGCGGCGTTGAACGAGATGTTGTTCTGCACCGGCCCGAAGTCGGGGAGGCCGAGCGCGAGCATCTTCTCGCGCTGCCAGTTCTCCTTGAACCAGCCGCGGTTGTCCCCGTGGACGGGCAGGTCGACGACGAGGAAGCCCGGGATGGGCGTCTCGCGGATCTGCAGCTGCTTGCCGGTCGCGACGTCAGCCATCGTCAGTGGCCCACCGCGGCGTACTTCGCCTCCGCGGCGGCCTTCTGCGGTCGCCACCACGACTCGTGCTCGCGGTACCACTCGATCGTCGCGGCGAGGCCGGCCTCGAAGTCGGTGTACGCCGGTTCCCAGCCGAGCTCCTCGCGCAGCTTCGTCGCGTCGATCGCGTACCGCAGGTCGTGGCCCGCGCGGTCCTTCACGTGGTCGAACGCATCCGCCTCCTGGCCCATGAGGCGGAGGATCGCCTGCACGACCTCGAGGTTGTTGCGCTCGCCGTCGGCGCCGATGAGGTAGGTCTCGCCGATGCGGCCGCGCTCGAGGATGCGCAGCACCGCGCTCGAGTGGTCGTCGGCGTGGATCCAGTCGCGCACGTTCTCGCCCGCGCCGTAGAGGCGCGGCCGCACGCCGTCGATGACGTTCGTGATCTGGCGCGGGATGAACTTCTCGACGTGCTGGCGCGGGCCGTAGTTGTTCGAGCAGTTCGAGATCGTCGCCTCGAGCCCGAACGAGCGCACCCACGCGCGCACGAGCAGGTCGGAGCCGGCCTTCGTCGACGAGTAGGGGCTCGAGGGGTTGTAGGGCGTCTCGGGCGTGAACTTCGCGGGGTCGTCGAGCTCGAGGTCGCCGTAGACCTCGTCGGTCGAGATGTGGTGGAAGCGCGTGCCGTGCTCGCGGGCCGCCTCGAGCAGCGTGAACGTGCCGATGAGGTTGGTCTGCACGAACGGCGACGGGTCGGAGAGCGAGTTGTCGTTGTGCGACTCGGCCGCGAAGTGCACGACCGCGTCGGTCTCGGCGACGAGCGGGTCGACGGCCTCCGGGTCGGCGATGTCGCCGACCACGAGCTGCACGCGGTCCTCCGGGAGTCCCTCGAGCGTCGCCGGGTCACCCGCGTAGGTGAGCTTGTCGAGCACGACGACGTCGTGGTCGCTGTTCGCGACGACGTGGTGCACGAAGTTCGAGCCGATGAAGCCGGCGCCGCCGGTCACGAGGAGCTTGCTCATGGGCTCCAGCGTACTGTCCGTCGGCGGGAGGCTCGGCCCGAGCGGGCCTCAGGCGCGGATGAGCGCGAGCACCTCGTCGCGGATCGCGACCATGTCGGCCTCGGTCTCGGCCTCGGCGTTGAGCCGCAGGAGCGGCTCGGTGTTCGACGGCCGCACCGAGAACCACCACGCGCCATCGGGTGCCGTGATGGTGAGCCCGTCGAGCTCGTCGAGGTCGCCGCGACCGGCGAACGCCTCGACGATGCGCGTGTAGGCGGCCGGCACGTCGGCGACGGTCGAGTTGATCTCGCCGGAGGCCGCGTAGGGCGAGTAGCGCGCGGCCAGCGCGGACATCGGCTCGTCGTGCGCGCCGAGCGTCGCGAGCACGTGCATCGCGGCGAGCATGCCGTTGTCGGCGCCCCAGAAGTCGCGGAAGTAGTAGTGCGCGGAGTGCTCGCCGCCGAAGACCGCGCCGGTCTCGGCCATCCGGTCCTTGATGAGCGAGTGCCCGACGCGCGTGCGCACGGGCGTCGCACCCGCGGCGGCGATCACCTCGGGCACGACGCGGCTCGTGATGAGGTTGTGGATGACGACGACGTCCTCCTCGCCCTCCGCCCGCACGCGCGCGATCTCGCGCTCCGCGACGATCGCGGCGACCGCGGACGGGGAGACCGCTCCCCCGCGCTCGTCGATGACGAAGCAGCGGTCGGCGTCGCCGTCGAACGCGAGGCCGAGGTCTGCGCCGTGCTCGAGCACCGCGGCCTGCAGGTCGACGAGGTTCTTCGGGTCGAGCGGGTTCGCCTCGTGATTGGGGAAGGTGCCGTCGAGCTCGAAGTACATCGGCACGACCTCGATCGGCAGCGCGCCGAGCCCCGCGGCCTCGCCGAGCACCGCAGGCACGGTGAGCCCGCCCATGCCGTTGGCGGCATCCACCACGACCTTGAGCGGCCGGATGCGCGAGAGGTCGACGAGCGAGCGGAGGTGGGCGGCGTAGTCCGTGAGGATGTCGCGCTCGCTGCGCGAGCCGCGGCGAGCGGCTGCCGGGATGCCGTGCTCGAGGTAGCGCTGGGCGCCGTCGTGGATCGCCGCGAGGCCGGTGTCGAGGCTCACGCCGCGCGCGCCGGCGCGCGAGAACTTGATGCCGTTGTAGGCGGCGGGATTGTGGGATGCCGTGAACATCATCGCGGGCGCGTCGAGGCTGCCGGAGGCGAAGTAGGAGCCGTCGGTCGAGCACAGCCCGAGGGAGACGACGTCGGCGCCGCGCGCCATCGCGCCCTCGGCGGCGGCCGCGGCGAGCGCGGGCGAGGAGGGGCGCATGTCGTGGCCGATCGCGATGGGCGCGTCGGTGCCGACCTCGTCGGCGAAGGCGGCGCCGAGGGCGCGCACGACCTCCTCGGTCAGCTGGCCGTCGACGAGGCCGCGCACGTCGTACGCCTTGACGATCTCGGACAGCGCCATGGTTCTCCTTCGTTCGTGGATGCGCGGGCTACCAGGCCGCGCGGCCCGGCTCGTGCCGGGCGACCTGCCACCCGGCGGGGCCGGTCGCGCGCTCGGCGTGGGGCTCGCACAGGTCGTAGCTGCCCTCGATCGCGCCCCGCCGGCTCGCGGGCTGGAGCGGGCCGACGACGAGCAGCTGCGCGCCGTAGTCGACGGTGACGGTGCGGTCGGCGTACCGGCGGCAGCCGGGCCTCGAGCACATCCGTTCGTCCATCCGCCTCAGCGTAGTGCCGCCGCTCGGCGACGTAGGATGGCGGCATGCCCGCGCGCCAGCATTCTCGCGGCTCCCGCCACGGTCGTGAGGCGCGGTCGTCGCTCGCCGGGCCGGTGCTGCCGTTCCTGTCGTCGCGCGAGACGCGCTTCGAGGACATCGCCGCCGATGCCGCCGACTACGTGCAGGCGCTGTGGCCCGCAGAGCTCGGCGACGTGCGCTTCCAGTGGGCCGACATGCCGCCGCGAGCGCTCGCCGAGCGCGTCGACGAGGTGCCGGAGTGGGCGGTCGATCCGTCGCGCCGCACGATCACGGTCTACCGGCTGCCGCTCCAGCGGCTGCCGCGCGTGCACATCGACGACGAGTGGCACCGGCAGATCGCGATCGAGGCCGCGGTCTTCCGGGCCGCCGCGGAGCTCATCGGCCGCGACCCGTGGGAGGTCGCGCCGGATCGCTGGCGCCAGCATTGAGCCCGCAGCGCGCAATGCGGCGAAGCCGCGTTGAGCGCGGAGGGCTCAAGGTCGAGTAGGCGGCCGCAGGCCGCCGTGTCGAGACCCTTGCGCAGCGCGCAATGCGGCGAAGCCGCGTTGAGCGCGGAGGGCTCAAGGTCGAGCAGCCGGCCGCAGGCCGCCGTACCGAGACCCTTCCGGCGCTCAGTGCACGACGGTGACGCCTCCCGCCGTCGGCCCCTGCGGGCTCGCCGTGAAGCCCGCGACCCGACTGCCGTCGCGGTACCCCACGCTCACGACGAGCGCCTCGCCCGCCACGACGACGGAGCCCGGCTCGACCGGCTGCCGGTGGACGCCGAGCGCGCCCAGCTCGACCGCTCGCCCATCGACGGTGATCTCCTGCGGCTCCTCCGACGCGCTCACGACGTGGAGCGTCGCGCCGGGACCGGGCGGCACCGCGATCGCCGCGCTGCCCGAGCGGGGCTGCCCGCCCGCGACCCAGTCGAAGTCGTTCCCGTCCGCCGCGATCGCGACCTGCCGCGCGCCGGCGACGATCGGGCTGTCGGCCGAGACGCGGATGGTGGTGATGCCAGCTGGGATCTCCTCGAGCGGGAAGTCGGTGACCCGGCCTGCTTCGAGCTCGCCCTCGGACTCGATGACCGACCCGTCCTCCGCCTCGAACACGACCCGCACCTGTCCGCCCTCGAGCGAGAGCAGGCGCAGCGTCGGGACGGCGTCGTCGAAGCCCGACTGGGTCTCGATGCCCGTCGCCTCGGTCACGGCGACGCCGGGGAGCAGCGCGGTCGTGAGCGCCGAGACGGGATCGACCGTCTCGAAGCCGCCGCGCTCGAGCCCGCGAGTCGTCGACTGCTGCAGGTGCGCGGAGACGGGCGCGCCCGTCGAGACGACGTGCACGACGACGTCGCCGACGCCCGGGGCGATCGCGGCGAGGTCGAGCACGACTTGCGAGGCGGGCAGCACGCTGATGCCGGTGGAGCCGACGGACTCGACCGGGCCCTCGGGGCCGTGGACCGTCACGTCGACGCTCGCGCTCACTTGGGATGCGTTGGCGATCGTGAGCGTGGACTGCCTGCCCGTGCGGGTCGAGCCGCCGACGAGCCACTGGTCGAGCCGCGTCTCGCCGCACTCGCTCACCGCGAGGCCGCGCACGTCGTCGACGTCGACGGGGAGCGACTGCGCGGCCGAGAGCGTCGTCGCCTCGCCGCGCTGGGCGATCGCGGTGCCGCCCGAGGCACCGTCGAGGCTCGGCACCGGGAGCCGCTGCTCCGAGATCTCGCCACCGAGGCTGCCGATCGCGACCTCCGGCTCGGCGATCGCCGAGAGCGCGAGCGCGTCGCTTCCGTCGCTCGTGCCGATGCGCAGCGCCGGTCCCGCGCACACGCGCGACTGGAGCGGCGACGAGGGCTGCACGAGCGTGACGGGAGCCTCGGTCGCCTCGAGGGGCTCGGGCGGCAGCGCTCGCGCGCCGAGCACCGCGCCGGTCATGAGCAGCGCCGCGCCGAGCCCCGCCGCGGCCCTGCCACCCCAGCGCAGCACGTCGCGGCGCTCGACGCGACGGATCCGGTCGGCCGCGTCGTTCGCGGCGGCCTCCCGGTCGGTGAGCGCGACGTCGGTCGCGATGTCGCCGGCCGCGGCCGGCGCGCCGGCCTCGACCGCGAGCTCCTCGGGCGAGGGCGCGCGATGGCGCGGCTCCTCCTCGTCGCCGATGGGCGAGTCGTCGTCGAACTCCTGCGAGTCGTCGATCGCGCCGGGCCCGTCGCGGTCGCTCACTGCCATGCCCCCGTTCCCTCGAGCCGCTTCGTCCGCACGCGCGCACCGCGCCGCAGCGACGGCAGCGCGGCGACGATCGCGCCCGCGATCGCCGCGAGCTGGGCGGCGAGCAGCCAGCCTGCCCATGTGGGCACCGGCGCCGGCGTCGATGCCGGCGCCTCCGTGCGCTGCCAGAGCAGGCCTGCCCCCGTCTCGCCGATCGCCTGCAGGTCGCCGCGGGCGTCGAGCGAGCGCTGGGCGCGGTCGTGCAGCCCCGCCGCTCCCTCGCGCTCCTGCTCGATGAGCACGAAGCGGATCGCGTGCTCGTCGAGCAGCGCCGACACGTCGACGTCGGCGCCGGAGGCGAGGTCGACTGCCGCTTGTGCGAGCTCCGCCTCGACCTCGTCGGCGCGCTCGCGCGTGCGCTCGGCGGTCGAGACCCGGTCGAGCGTCTCGCCCGGCCCGCGCTCGACGTGCACCCGCAGGACGTCCTCCGCGAGCGGGCGCAGCACGAGCGTGCCGACGCCCGGATCCTCGGCGGCCGCCGCGCCGACGAACGCGGGCATGCGGCGCTCGGGTGCCGGCACGACCGTCGCCGGCGCGAGGAACGAGCTCGCCACGACGGGCAGCGCGGCGGCGACGGCCGCGAGCGCGACGATGCCGCCCGGCACGGTGCCGACGCGGTCGTCGACGTCGACCGCGATCGCGGCGAGCACGACGAGGGCGAGCAGCATGAGCGACGCGCCGGGACCTGCCCACACCGCGACGCTCTCGCCCTCGAGCGTCGCGACCGCGAGCCGGGAGGAGAGCACGGCGGTGCCGTAGCCCGCGAGGAGCAGCACCGCGGCCGGCCACGCGCGCGCCGGCCGCAGCACGACGCCCGCGAGCGCCGCGAGCGCGAGCGGCGCGAGCAGGACGAGCGCGATCCAGCCGGCGTCGACGCCGGGAGCGAGGCCCGAGACGGCCGTCTCGAGCCTCGCGAGCGTGCCGTCCGGGGCGGCGAGCGCCGCCTCGACCGCCGTCGGCGGCTCGCTCCGGAACGGCACGCCGGGGTCGGCGAGCGCCGCGAGCGGGACGCCGGCCCGCCAGCGCTCTATGACGATCGGGGCGATGAGCGCGACCGCGGGCAGCGCCGCGACGAGCGGTCGCAGCGGCGAGCGCCAGCCGGTCGACGCGGCGAGCACGACGAGCAGCAGCAGCGCCGGCGCGAGCACCGGCGCGCTCGCGACGACGAGCGCGAGCGGGATGGCGGCGGCGCCAGCGGCGCGCCACGAGCGGTGTGCGCGCAGCATCCCGGTGACGGCGAGCGGCAGCGCGAGGTGGGCGACGACCGCGCCGAGCCTGCCCTCGGTGATGGCGAGCAGGAGCGTCGGCGAGAGCGCCCACACGGCGGCGGCGACCGCGGGCGCCCAGCGCGAGAGCGTCAGCCGGCGCGCGGCGAAGAAGCCGACGACCGAGGCGATCGCCGGGGCGAGCAGCAGCAGGAGGACGATGGCGGTCGACGGGCGCCACGGGGTCAGCGAGCCGAGCAGCGCGAGCACGAGCGCGAACGGGTCGGCCGCGCCCTGGACGGCGCCGAGCCCATCGCGCTGCCCGCCGAGCGCGCTCCCCCAGAGCTCGCCGAGCGAGCTCGAGAGCGGCAGGAGCGCCCCGCCGGTCGCGGCACCCGCGGTCACGAGCTGCGGCGAGAGCACGATGCCGACGACGACGGCGAGCGCGGTGACCCAGAGCCCCGCACCCTCGACGAAGCCGACGCGCTCGTCGGGCACCGCGCGCATCCGCTCGGGATCGCCGACCGCCCGCCGCTGGAGGCGCATCGCGCGCCAGGGCACGCGCAGCCCGCGCAGCGCGCTCCAGCGCTCGGTGCGCGACCGCGCGATGCGGCGCCGCGCCCGGGCGACGGGCGCGATCGAGACGAGCGCCGCGAGCGTCGCGCGCCACTCCGAGAGCACCGCGGCGGGCCGCTTCGCGAGCAGGTGGCCGATCGTGCGCAGCACCGCGAGCGGCAGGAGCAGCAGCCAGTGCACGACGAGCGCGAGCGGGTTCGCGTAGGCGAGCCTCCGGTGCAGCTGTGCGCGCCGCGCCGTGCCGACGCGCTGCGCGTCGCTCACCGCGCGCGCCGCGAAGTGCTCGGGGCCGCCCGCGCGCCGCACGCGCGCCCGCGGCTCGAGCGCGACGCGATGGCCGGCGAGCCGCGCGCGCACGCCGAGGTCGAGCCCCGCATCGATCGAGCGGAGCACCGGGTCGAACCCGCCGAGCGCGTCGAAGACGTCGCGCCGCACGAGCATGCCGGTCTCGGCGACGCCGAGCGTGTCGGAGTCGTCGTCGCGCTGCCCTTGGTCGAGCTCGCCCTCCCGCAGCAGCAGGCTCCGGCCGAAGCGCGTCATCGACTCGCCGAACTCGGCGAAGCGGTCCGGGGCGTCGGCGCGCATGACCTTCGGCCCGACGAGCGCGACGCTCTCGTGCACCTCGACGTGGCTCAGGAGCGCGTGCAGCGCCCGCGGATGCGGCGCCGCGTCGTGCGCGAGCAGCCACAGCCAGTCGCCGTCCTCCGCGGGCGGGAGGGCCCCGACGCCGCGCGCGACGAGCTGCCCGAAGGGCAGCCTCGGTGCGATGACGACGCTGCTCGCGCTCGAAGCCTCGAGCAGCCGCCGCGAGGCGTCCTTCGATCCGCCGTCGACGGCGATGAGGGCGTCGGGCGCGACGCGCTGCGCCGCGATCGCATCGAGGGTCGCCGGCAGGTACTCGGCGCCATTGCTGGTCGCGAGCACGACGAAGACCCTCGGATGCACCCGGCAAGGCTAGGCGCGCGGCTCCCCGTGCCGACGGGTTGGGGTCGGTGTGCCGCGCGATCGGTCAGCCGATGGTGCTGATCGCGATCGTCTTCGGCGCGCGCGGCACGATCTCGCGCCGACGTCGCCCGATCGTGAGGATGAGGAGCAGGATCATGCCGTACTCGAGCCACGGGCGGGATTCCGCGAGGCCCTGCACGAAGAACGCGACCCACAGCAGCAGCGGCGCCGCGTTCATCGCGTACTCCTCGGGGCGCGAGCGGTACATCGCACCGAGGCAGTTGACCATCGCGCGCCACTGCATCGCCGCCCACACGATGACGCCGACGATGCCGAGCTGCAGGAAGACGTCGAGCCACACGTTGTGCGCCTGCAGGTAGGCGACGTCGCCCACGCGACCCAGCACGTCGAACGGCGGCACCCACGGCTGCCAGTAGCCGAGGTAGCCGACGCCGACGACGGGGCTCGAGAGGGCGAGGTCGACGACGCGCCCCCAGATGTCGAAGCGGCCGGTGAGGTCGGCGTCGCGGTTGAGGAAGTCGGCGACGTGCGCCCAGTTCGCGATGATGAGCCCGAGCGCGACGAGCCCTGCCGCGATGACGATCGCGAAGATCCGGTAGAACACGGCGCCCCGCCAGCGCACCCACGCGGCGATGAGGCCGCCGATGATCGCGACCGCGAGGAGCGCGAACGTCACGGTCGCGCTGCGCGCGAGCACGAGCACGAGCGTCGGCAGCAGCACCCAGACGGGCCACCGCCGATCGAGGCGGGCGATCGCCCGGCAGACCGCCACGATGAGCGCGACGAGCGCGACCATCGCGAGCAGGTTGGCGTTCCCCATGAGGCCTTGGATGCGCTCGCCCCGCAGCAGCAGGCCGCCCGACCACGCGAACTCGAGCGTCGTGCCCGGCGGGTAGTCGGACCAGAGCGGGAAGAGCGGCCCGCGCAGGACGACGGCGACGAACAGCTCGAACAGGAGCGACCCGATGAGCAGCCCCTGGAGGCTCCAGTGGAAGACCGCGAGGATGAGCCGGTACGGGAGCGCGGCGATGAAGATGGCGCTCGCGACCATGCCGATGAGCCCGATCGAGCCGAGCAGGCTCGCCCCGGGCGAGATCGCCCAGCTCGCCGAGACGACGGCGAGCACCGTGAACATCGCGATCGACCTCGGCAGCCGCGAGAGCCGCACGCGCAGCAGCACGAGCTCGACGATGACCCAGCCGATCGTCGCGACGATGATGGCGCCCCAAGCTGGGTACCCGATGAGGTTCCGCACCGCGTCGCCTGCCGCCACGTGCACCACCACCCAGGTGGCGAGGACGGCGCGGCGGCGCTGGTGGAGCACCGACCCATCGTGCCATGCGGGGCTCGCGCGCTCGCCCGCGATGGCGTGCTCCAGGGCGATCAGGCGAGCTTGCGGAGCTTCCGGCGCTCGCGCTCGGAGAGCCCGCCCCAGATGCCGAAGCGCTCGTCGTTCTCGAGCGCGTACTCGAGGCACTCGGCGCGCACCTCGCACGACTCGCAGATGCGCTTCGCGTCGCGCGTCGAGCCGCCCTTCTCCGGGAAGAACGCCTCCGGGTCGGTCTCGGCGCACAGGGCGTCGGCCTGCCACGCGAGCGCGCTGTCGACCTCGGCGCGACGCACTCCGGGCACGCCCAGCTCGACGGGATCGACGAACCAGTCGGTCGGGATCGGACGGTGCAGCGCACCGTTCGTGATCGAGTGCTGTCGGTGCGTCGGCGCGTCGTTGCGCTGCTGTCCCTCTCGCATGGCGTCCCCCGGTTCTGCGGCCCCCGGCCGGGCCCGCTGAGGACAATTACATCGGTGTAGTTCGCACCGCGTCAAGTCGGCGATCATAGGCGTGGCGTGTCGCCGAGAGCCCTCGCGCCGCGGCGTGTCGCCGTGCTAGGAGCGCCGCGGCAGCGCCTGGCGCACTCGCCGCGCGGCCCGCACGAGGCCGTGCTGCTCGAAGCGGTCGAGCTGCGCCCGCACGGCGGCGAGCTCGACGCGGACGCGATCGAGCTCCTCCGCCTGCGCGCGGGCGAGGGCTTGCGCCGCGACGCTCTCCTCCGCTCGACGCCGCGCCTCCTCGTCGCGCTCCGCAGTGATCTCGTCCCGAGCGCGCTCGAGGCCGTCGGCGTGCATCCGGAGGCCCGTGAGCTCCCGGTAGAGCGGCTCCTCCGCGTCGCGGATCGCACGGGCGAGCGCGCGCTTCGCCTCGACCTCCTCGTCGGAGAGCACGCCGTCGGCGGCGTCGTCGAGGCTCGTGCGCAGCAGCTCGGGCCGCACCGCCGAGTCGACGCGGCGGTCGAGCCGCTCGACGAGGCCGTCGTCGACGACGAAGCCGCCCGCCGCGAGCTCGGCTCCCGTGGGGCTGCGCAGCGCGAGGAAGTCGTCGAGCACCCCCGCCTGCAGCCGCCGCCAGTCGCGCATGCCGTGGTGACGCGGCGAGGGGCGCAAGCTCGGGCTCGACTCGTAGCCGCGGCCCATGTTCTCGGTCTTCCGCTCGAGCTGCGCGATCGATCGCCACGGCAAGTGCAGCACCTCGAGCGCGAGCGCCTCGGGCACCTCGCCCCGCTGCTCGATCGAGGTGAAGTGATTGCCCTGCGCGACCTCGACGTCGGGCGAGCCGACGTGGATCGCGTTCGGGGTCGGGTGCGCGAGCACCCCCGCGGCGAGCAGCTGCTCGTCCGAGCGCTCGTCGCGGTAGCGCAGCCGCCGGATGCCGCTGCCCCGGCGCGCCATGGGCCCCACGAGGTTCACGACCGGCACGTCGAAGGCGCCGAGCTCTCGCGGCATGCGCTCGAACGCCTCGCGGAGCGACAGCGACGCGTCGCGCGCGACGAGGAACTCGTCGGCGTCGCCGTTGACGACCCAGTCGGCGCCGAACTGCGTGTGCGCGAGCCGCGCCATCCGGGTGACGACCTCGCCCTGCTGCTTGCGGTGCTCGGGGTCGTCGAAGACCGTCACGGGCGCGACCGCCTCGTACTCGCGCAGGATCTCGCGCGTGCCGTCGACGGATGCGTTGTCGGTGACGAGGATGCGGTCGACGCCCTCGGCGAGGTGGTGCTCGAGCGTCGCGGCAATGATGTCTGCCTCGTCGCGCACCATCATCGTCAGCACCAGGGTCATGCGGCGATCCTAGGGGTGGGCTCGGCCGCGCCCGAGAGCGCCGCCCACGCGTCGTCGCCCTCGAGCTCGAGGTCGCCCGCCACCGAGACGAACGCGGCCTCGCCGCGCGCGAGCTCGAGCCGCTCACCGCCCGCGGCGATCGAGAGCGGCGCGACCGCGAGCACGATCGCCTGCGCCGCGGACGCGCGGTGCCGGCCGTGCACGTGCCGCAGCTCGAACGGCGCGGCGGGCTGCCAGCCGGTCGCGCCAGGCAGCTCGACGCGAGCGAGCCGCGGGTCGTCGAGCGGGGTGAAGTCGAGGATGCGCAGCAGCTCGTCGCGATCGACGTGCTTCGGGGTCAGGCCGCCGCGCAGCACGTTGTCGCTCGGCCCCATGAGCTCGATGCCGAGGCCCTCGAGGTAGGCGTGCAGGTTGCCCGCGGCGAGGAAGAGCGCCTCCCCGGGCTCGAGCGAGAGGCGGTGCAGCAGCAGCGCGATCGCGATCGCGGGATCCCCGGGCGAGGCGTCCTCGAGCCGACGCACCGTGTCGCGCTCGGGCTCGAGGGCCGCGGGCAGCCGCTCCGCAGCCGCGACGATCGCCCGCACGACCGAGCGCGGCTCGTCGCCGCCGGCGAGCATCCACCCCACCGCGTCCTCGAGCGATGCCCGCACGCGGTCGGCGAACGGCGCGACCCGCTCGTCGATCGCGGTGAGCGCGTCGAGCACCGGCAGCGAGCGCTCGAGCGGGCGGAACCCGCTGAGCGCCTCGAAGCGCGTCACCGCCACGAGGAGCTCGGGCTTCGCGTGCGGGTCGCGGTAGGTGCGCATCGGGGCGTCGCGGGCGAGCCCCGCCGCGTCCTCGCGCGCGAAGCCCTCAGCGGCCTGCGCCGCGTCGGGATGCGCCTGGAGCGAGAGCGGCGACGCCGCGGCGAGCACCTTCAAGAGCATGCCGGGCTGCGGAGCGCCCGCGTCGTCGAGCACCTCGTCGAGCGGCCGGCCGTCGACGCGCGAGGGGCAGCCGGGGTGCGCGCCGAGCCACAGCTCCGCTTGCGGCCGCCCCGTCGTCGGCGTGCCCAGGTAGTCGGGGATCGCCGACGCGCTGCCCCACGCGTAGTCGCGGGGCTCGTTGGTGATGCGCACAAGCACGGGGGCGGCTCCTTCGGGCACAGTTGGGTCGAGGCTACCAACGGCCGACCGGACGGCCGCCGCTCGCCTAGCGTGCGGAGCGACCGCTGATCCTGACGGGAGCACCATGACCTTCACGCCGCTCGAGAGCGACTTCTACGGCTTCGCCAACGACCTCACCGACGCCGAGCAGGCCTCCCTCGCCGAGATCCGCGAGTTCATGGAGACGCGCGTGCGGCCCGAGATCGACGAGCACTGGCACGCCGACGCGTTCCCGATGCACCTCATCCCCGGCATCGCCGCGCTCGGCGTGATCGGCCCCGCGTGGGCCGAATCGGCGCGGTTCGAGAACTCCGCCGTCTACCGCGGCTGGATCGCGCTCGAGATGAGCCGCGTCGACGCATCCGTCTCGACCTTCGCCGCCGTGCAGAACGGCCTCGTCGCCGGCTCGATCGGCGTCGCCGGATCCCCCGAGCAGCGCGCCGAGTGGCTCCCGCGGCTCGCCGACTGCTCGGTCATCGGCGCGTTCGGGCTCACCGAGCCGCTCTCCGGGTCGGATGCGTCGAAGGGCCTCGCGACGACCGCGCGCCGGGAGGGCGACGAGTGGGTGCTCGACGGCGAGAAGCGATGGATCGGCAACGCGACGCACGCCGATGTCGTCGTCGTCTGGGCACGCGACGTCGCCGACGGCGAGGTGAAGGGCTTCATCGTGCCCACGTCGAGCGAGGGCTACTCGGTCTCGAAGATCGAGCGGAAGATCGCACTGCGCATGGTGCAGAACGGCCACATCGTGCTCGACGGCGTGCGCGTGCCGGAGTCGATGCGGCTGCAGGGCGCCGCGAGCTTCCGCGACACCGCGCGCGTGCTGCGCCTCACGCGCGCCGAGGTCGCGTGGAGCGCCGTCGGGGTCATGATCGGCGCCTACGAGGCGGCGGTGCGCTACACGACCGAGCGCACGCAGTTCGGCAAGCCGATCGCCGCGCACCAGCTCGTGCAGGATCTGCTCGCGAAGTCGCTCGGGCACATCACCGCGTCGATCGCGCTGTGCGTGCAGGTCTCGCGCATGCTCGACGAGGGCAGGCAGGGCGACGCGCACTCGGCGCTCGCGAAGGCCTTCACGACGGCACGGATGCGCGAGGTCGTCGCGTGGTGCCGCGAGGTGTGCGGCGGCAACGGCATCGTCACCGACTACGACGTCGCCCGCTTCTTCGTCGACGCCGAGGCGATCTACACCTACGAGGGCACGGCGCAGATGAACTCGCTCATCGTCGGGAAGGCGATCACCGGAGCGTCGGCGTTCGCCTGACCGCCTCAGCGCTCGAGCGCAGCTGGCCGAAGCGCCGGCCGATCCCCCACGCGGTCGTGCGCACGAGCGCCTCGGCGATGATGCCGCTCGACATCTTCGAGCGGCCGAGCTCGCGCTCGCGGAAGGTGATCGGCACCTCCTCGATGCGCGCGCCGAGGTCGGCCGCGCGCCGTGTCATGTCGATCTGGAAGCAGTAGCCCTGGCTCGAGATCTCGCACGCGAGCATCTCGCGCAGCAGCTCGGCGCGGTAGACGCGGTAGCCCGCGGTCATGTCGGCGACGTCGATGCCGAGCGCGAGCTGCGCGTAGCGCGTGCCGGCGCGGCTGATGAGCTGCCGGTGGACGGGCCAGTCGACGATCCTGCCGCCGGGCACCCAGCGCGAGCCGATCACGAGGTCGGCGCGCTCGGCGGCCGCGAGCATCGCGGGCAGGGCGTCCGCGGGATGCGAGCCGTCCGCATCCATCTCGACGACGAGGTCGAAGCCCTCGTCGATCGCGAGCCGCATGCCCGCGAGGTACGCGGCGCCGAGCCCCTGCTTGCTCGAGCGGTGCAGCACGCGCACCCGCGCGTCAGCGGTCGCCATCGCATCCGCCACGTCGCCCGTGCCGTCTGGGCTGCCGTCGTCGATGACGAGCAGCGTGACGTCGGGGACGGCCGCGAGCAGCCGACCGGCCGTGACCGGCAGCGCTTCGCGCTCGTCGTACGTCGGCATGAGCACGATGGTTCTCGGCATGGATCTCCGTCCAGTGGCAGGAAGCCGATCGTAGTGGGCGCGGATGGGCGGTTCCTGCCCCCGCGCCGCGGCGCTCAGCGCTCCTCGACGCCCGTCGAGCTCGGTGCCGGCGGCCGTGCCTCAGCGATCGCGAGCTCTCTCGTGAGCTCCGAGATCTGCCGGTCGACCCTGCGCAGGTGTGCCGAGGTCGAGAGTCCGTAGCCGATGAAGACGATGATGAGGCCGTACAGCAGCAGGTCGGCGCCGCGGCCGACGCCGACGGCGTTCGCGACCGCGTTCGCGAGCGACGGGAAGATCACGGCGATGATGCCGACGACGAGCGCCGCGAGCATCGTGAGCCGCCGGATCGCGAGTCCGCGCGCGCCCTTCGTCGGCAGCACCAGGATGATCGCGGGCACCGCGAGCCCGATGATGAGGATGATCTGGATGACGATCTTGCCGGTGTCCATGCTCCCGCCCTACTTGAAGATGAGCTCGCTGAGGATGTTCACCGAGTTCCAGAGGGACTGGCCCTTCGAGCGCGAGTAGTCGGTGTAGATGACGTGCACGGGCTCCTCGGCGTAGCGCAGCTCGAGCTCGCCGAGCTGGTCGACGATCTCGGAGGCGTGCGCCATGCGGTTCTGGGTGATGCGGATGCGTCCGGCCGCGTCGCGCGTCATCGCACGGAGGCCGTTGTGGGCGTCGGTGAGCCGCACGCCGCTCGTGAGGCGCTGGAAGATCACCGCAGCCCGGAGGACGACCCGCTTGGCGAGCCCCGGCTTCGTGCGCCCGTCGAGGAACCGCGAGCCGATCACGATGTCGAGCGGCTCGACCCGCAGCCGCTCGACCATGCGCAGCGCATCCTCCGTGCGGTGCTGGCCGTCGGCGTCGAAGGTCACGATCCAGCGCGCGCCGGGGTCCTGGAGCGCGTAGCGGATGCCCGTCTGCAGCGCGGCGCCCTGCCCGAGGTTGATGGCGTGCTGCACGACGTGCGCCCCGCCCGCCCGCGCCTCGTCGGCGGAGCCGTCGGACGAGCCGTCGTCGACGCACACGACGTTGGGGAACGTCCGGCGCGTGTGCTCGATCACCTCGCGGATGACGGGCGCCTCGTTGTACAGCGGGACGACGAGCCACGTGCCGCGAGCGATCTCGGGGGTCGCGAGCGGCGCACCGTCGAAGTCGCCTCCTGCTGCCACCCGGGCAGTCTACCGGCGGACGGGCGGCGAGCGCCGCGCCGCTCCGGCGCGGTCGCGACGTAGGCTGGCACGCATGGGACCGCGCCTCGCCTCCGCTCGCTCGCGCGGCGCCGACCGCGCATGACGACCGCCGCGAGGTCCGGCCTCTCGGGCGTCGCGGGCGCGACGGTGTTCTCGGCCGCGTCCGGCTACCTCGTCCTCTTCATCGCGGCCAGGAGCCTCGGCGCGGAGCGGTACGACGTCTTCGCCGTCTACTGGTCGGCCTTCTTCGCGCTCACCGGCATCGTCAACGGCCTCATGCACGAGTCGACCCGCGCCGTGCACGCGGCGCTCGGATCCGGGCGGCCGGGCGGCGCGCGACCCGCGATCGTCGCGACGGTCGTCGGCGCCGCCGTCGCGCTCGCCGTGCTCCTCTCGGCTCCCGCGTGGGCAGAGCGGCTCGTGCCGGAGCACACCGGCATCGGCGTCGGCCTGCTCGCGGCCGCGATCGCGAGCTTCACGCTCCAGGCCGCGCTGAGCGGCGCGCTCTCCGGCGCCGGGCGATGGGGGCTCTACGGATCGCTCCTCACGATCGACGCCGCGCTCCGGCTCGTCGTCGCGCTCGCCGCGGCGCTGCTCGGCCTGCCCGAGATCGGCCTGCTCGTCGCGACGGTGTGCGGATCGATCACATGGCTGCTGCTCGTCGCCCTCTCCCCAGCGTGCCGCGACGCGCTGCGCCTGCGCGCCGACGTAGCGCTCCGCCCCTTCCTCGCGCGGGTGCTCCAGGCGATGGTCGCGGCGTCGGCGACCGCGGCGCTCGTCGTCGGCTTCCCGGTGCTGCTCAAGGCGACCGCGGCGGCCGAGGATCCCCAGGTGCTCGGGGGGCTCATCCTCGCGGTCACGCTCACGCGCGCGCCGCTGCTGGTGCCGCTGACCTCCTTCCAGAACGCGATCGTCGTGTACTTCGCCGACCGGCGCGAGGCCCGGTCGCGCGCGCTCGCGCTCCCCATCGCCGCGGTGCTCGGCATCGCGGTGGTCGGGGCTGCCGCCGCCTGGCTCGTCGGCCCGCCGATCCTCGCGTTCATGGGCGAGGGCTTCGACGTGCCCGGCGTGCACCTCGCCGGCCTCACGCTCGCCTCCGGCACCACCGCGGCGCTATTCCTCTCGGGCGCGGCGGCCCTCGCGCACGACCGCCACGGCGCGTACGTGCTCGGCTGGTGGGCGGCCACGATCGCGACGCTCGCCCTGCTCCTGCTGCCGCTCGACCTCTCGACGCGCACGATCGTCGCCCTGCTGACCGGACCGCTCGTCGGGATAGGCTGGCACGCCGTGGCGATCGCGCGCACGGGGAAGGCTCGCTGAATGGACGACTGGCGCACCTCCGTCCTCATGACGGTGTACCACCGCGTGGAGCCCGACCACTTCGAGCGAGCACTCGAGAGCATGTTCTCCCAGTCGCTCCCGCCCGACGAGATCATCGTCGTCGAGGACGGGCCGCTCGGCGCGGGGCTCCTCGACGTGCTCGCCGGGTTCGAGGGCCGCGGCATCCCGCTCGTGCGCGTCGCGCTGCCCGAGAACCGGGGTTCGGCGATCGCGTCCCAAGCGGGGCTCGAGGTCGCCCGCCACCCGTGGATCGTGCGGATGGACGCCGACGACATCTCGCTGCCGCACCGGCTCGAGACGCAGATGGGCGAGCTGCGCCGCGGCGGCTGCGACGTGATCGGCTCCGCGATGAGCGAGTTCGACGGCGAGGAGGACCGGCTCGTGGGCACGCGCACGCTGCCGCTCGAGCACGACGCGATCGCCCGCTACGCGAGGATCAACAGCCCGGTGAACAATCCGAGCGCCGTCATCCGTCGAGCGCACCTCGAGGCCGTGGGCGGCTACCGCCACGTGCCGCTCATGGAGGACTACGACGTCTACGCGCGGCTGCTCGCGCACGGCTCGGTCTTCCGGAACCTCGCGGAGCCGCTCGTGCTGTTCCGCGCAGGCGAGGCGATGTTCAACCGCCGCGCAGCCCGCGGCATGCTCGCCGCGGAGCGCGCGATGCAGCGCAACCTCGTCGACTACGGCCTCGTCTCGCGCCCCAGGTCGTGGTTCAACCTCGGGGCCCGCTCGGTCTTCCGAGCGCTGCCTCGACAGGCGCTGCGTCGCACGTACCGCGTGCTCTTCTACCGCTCGCGCGACGCTCGCTGAGCGGCCGCCGTCGACGCGGCAGGCGGCCCGAGAGGGCGCTGGATAGACTCGCACGGTGACGGAACCGACGAACGAGACCTCGTCCGAGCGCAACCAGATCGTCGAGCTGCAGCAGGAGCTCGCGCGCGCTCGGCGGGAGCTGCAGGACGCCGAGCAGCTCGCCGCGAGGCCCGACCCGTGGGACCCGAAGGTGTGGGTCGGCCGCGCGCGGCGCATCGGCGGCATGGGGCGGCGGTTCGCCGCGCGCACGATCCGTCGGCGGGCCTCGCCGAAGGTGATCGAGGCTTCGCCCTCGACCGCGCCGTCGTCGTTCGACTCGTGGCAGCGGCGGATGCAGGGCTCGCGCTTCGTCGGCTTCCCCTCGTACTGGCGCTACTCGCGGCGCGGACCGGCCGAGCCCGCGCCCATCGCGGTGGTGCTGCACTGCCACTTCATCGACCTGCTCGACGACCTCGTGCAGAGCCTCGCCGCGATCGGCGAGCCGTTCGACCTCTACGTCACGAACTCCTCCGGCGAGGCGATCGCCGCGGACCGCCTCGTCGTCGAGGGCGCGCAGCACGTCGAGGTGCTCACGGTCGAGAACCACGGCCGCGACATCTGGCCGCTCGTGCAGGTCGTCAACGCCGGCATCCTCGACCCCTACGACGTCGTGCTCAAGGTCCACACCAAGAAGAGCGCGTGGCGCGAGGAGCACCCCGAGCTCGCCGGCGACGGCGCGGCGTGGCGCTCGAGCCTCACGAGCGCGCTGCTCGGCTCGGCCGAGAACGTCGGCGAGATCCTCGGCGCGATGCGGGCCGATCGCGACATCGCGGCGGTCACGGCCGACGGCAGCGTGGTGGGGACCGAGCACTGGGGCGGCGACCTCGACCTCGTCCGCGGCATCTACCGGCGGCTCTCGATGCCCCTCGACCCCGATTCGCTCCGCTTCCCCGCCGGCTCGATGTACTGGATCCGCGGCTTCGTGCTGCAGGGCCTGCGCGCGTTCCGCTTCGACCGCGAGGACTTCGAGCCCGAGGCCGGCCAGATCGACGGCACGTGCGCGCACGCGATCGAGCGGATGATCGGGCTGCTGAGCACCGAGGCGGGGATGCGGGTGCTGGAGCGCCGCGACGTGCCGCGCGGCGCCGCGCCCGTCGAAGGGCCCGCGGCGCGCATCGTGCCCTTCTACCTCCCGCAGTTCCACCGCGTCGCCGAGAACGACCGCTGGTGGGGCAAGGGCTTCACCGAGTGGTACAACGTCGTCAAGGCCGAGCCGATCTACCCGGGCCACGTCGTGCCGCTGCGGCCGACCGAGCTCGGCTACTACTCCCTCGAGCTCGACTCGGTGCGCGAGGAGCAGCGCGACCTCGCGCGCTCGCACGGCATCGAGGCCTTCATGTACTACTACTACTGGTTCGCGGGGCACAAGCTGCTCGAGCGGCCCATCGAGGCGCTGCTCGCGAGCGACCTCGATCAGCCCTTCTGCATCATGTGGGCGAACGAGAACTGGACGCGCACGTGGGACGGCGGCAATGCCGACGTGCTCATCGCGCAGGAGTACGACTCCGTGCCCGCCGAGCGGTTCATCGACGACGTCATGCCGCTGCTGCGGGACCCCCGCTACCTCCGCGCCGGCGGCGCCGTCGTGCTCGCCGTCTACAAGCTCGCGCAGCTCCCCGACCCCGCCGCGACCGTCCGCCACTGGCGCGCGCGCTGCCGCGAGGAGGGCGTCGGCGAGCTGCTGCTGCTGCAGGTCGACGTCGGCGAGGCGATGGGCGGGCTCGAGCGCGCCGGCGCCGCCGGCGTCGTCGACGGCTCGCTCGGCTTCGCCCCCCACAACTTCCCGTGGATGCTCTCCGAGGTCGCCGCCGCGCCGAAGGACGAGCGCTTCACCGGCAACATGATGAGCTATCGCGGCACCGCGGACGCGGCGATCGAGGCGCTGCCCAGCACGCCCGCCGGGCACCACCCCGGCATGATGGTGACGTTCGACAACACCGCCCGCCGCCAGTGGAACCCGGACGTCTTCACCGGTTCGAACCCCTACACGTTCCGCCGCTGGCTCGCGGCGTGCGTCGACGCTGTCGCCGATCGGCCCGCCGACGAGCGACTCGTGTTCGTCAACGCGTGGAACGAGTGGGCGGAGTCGGCCGTGCTCGAGCCGACGGAGCAGTTCGGCCGCAGCTACCTGCTGGCGATCCGATCGGTGAACGGCGGCTGACGTGCGGCTCGACAGCCCGCGCCGCGCGCTCGTCTTCGCGTTCCACGACGTCGACGGCATCGTCGACGACGCCTACCTGGCCTACGTGGGCGCGCTCGTCGCGGTGGCCGGCCGCTCGATCGTGGTCGTCAACGGCGAGCTCGGCGACGAGGGCCGCGCGCGGCTCGAGGCGCTCGGCACGACCGTCCTGCAGCGCTCGAACGAGGGCTACGACATCTGGGCGTTCAAGACCGGCATCGACGCGCTCGGCGAGCACCTCGGCGAGGTCGACGAGCTGCTCGTCGCCAACTCCTCCGTCTTCGGGCCGGTGAGCTCGCTCTCCGACGCGCTCGCGACGATGGATGCCCGGGACGTCGACTTCTGGGGGATGACGCGCCACGCCCCGATCGGCGGCGCCTCGAGCGGCCGTGGCCGCGCGCCGCGTGCCGAGCGCGCCCACGTCCAGTCCTACTTCACCGCCTTCCGCAGCTCGGTGCTCCGCTCCGAGGCGTTCCGCGCCTACTGGCGCGACCTCCCACCCATCCGCGACTACGCCGACGCGGTGCAGGCGCACGAGATGGTCATGACGGGCTACTTCGAAGACGCAGGCTTCTCGTGGGACACGCTCGTCGACACGCGCGACCTCGAGCCGTTCGCCGAGAACCCGCTCATCGCGATGGCCCCGACGCTGCTCGACCGCGGCTGCCCCGTCTTCAAGCGGCGGCTGCTCTACGTCGGCGCCGGCGGACTGCTGGCCCACACCTCCGGATCCGTCACGAAGCAGCTGTGGCAGCGGCTCCGCGAGGTGCCCGGCGTCGACATCGACGCGCTCGAGCGCCACGCCGCGCGCACGATGCGCTCGGCCGACCTCGATCTCGCGCTGCAGGACTTCGTCTCGATCGACACCGGTCCCGCCGACCCCCCGTCGACCGTCGCGGCCGTCGTGCTGCCCGGCCCGCTCGCGCAGCAGCAGGCGGCGGGCATGGTCGCCGCGGGGGTGCGCACGGTGCTGCTCGCGCGCGACGGCGACGCGCTGCCGAGCGTCGAGGGCGCCGAGGTCGTGCGCACCGGCAGCCGAGCACCCCGGCTCGCGCTGCCTCGCGTCGACGCCGAGCTGCTGTACGTGCTGCCCTCGATCGACGCGCCCCGCCACGAGGCGGATGCCCGCATCGCCTTCGAACACACCAGGCAGGCGCTCGGCTGGGATCGCGAGGAGCTCGGCCGCGTCGCGCGGGCGTTCCGCGAGTCGGCGCTGCTCGGCATGGTGCTCGCCCCGCCCTCCCCTGCCCGCAACTTCTACGGCGGCATCGGCGGCGCCAAGCCCGAGCGGCGGCTCGCGGAGCTCGAGGCGGCGTGCGCCGCGCTCGGCGTGGACGCGCGCGCGCTCGCGGATGCCGTGCCGGGTGCCGGCCTCTGGATCCGGCGTGCGGCAGCCGAGCAGTGGGTCGCGGCGGTCGAGGCGATCCCCGCCGCGGAGCGCGAGCGCGCCGAGCGACGCCTGGAGCCGCACGACTGGCTCGCGATCATGACGGCGGTGCTCCCGAGGCTCGGCTGGCGCGTGCGCCGCGGCATCTCGCGCGACCTCGCCGAGACGCTCGCCGCCGTCTCCGGCGCTGCCTACGCCGGCATCAATCGCGCCGCGGGCGCCGTGGACGGCGAGGGGCTCGAGGCCACGCTCGCTCGCGTCGACCAGCGCGCGATCACCGCGACGGTGTTCTTCGACGTCGGCCCGGGCTTCGCGCACGCGACGTCGAGGTCGTTCGAGCGCCGCTCCGGCGGCGCGCTCGAGGTGCGGGTCCGTGTCCCCGAGGATGCGCTCGGCGTGCGCTTCGACCCGCTCGAGGGCGCCGGCGCGCTCGTCGAGGGCCTCGCCATCGAGCCGGCCGAGCTGCGCATCGTGCCGCTGAACGGCACCCGATCGCGCGGCGTCGACCTCTTCGCGAGCCACGACCCCGCCTACGTGATCTCCGGGCCGGCCGCCGGGCGGGAGATCGTCATCCGCGCCGAGCGGGTCGAGCGGATCACGGTCGACGCATCCGCCCTCGAGCTCATCGAGCGCCGCTACGGCGCCGGCGGGCCCGTCGCGCGGGCGCGGCACCTCGCGATGCGCGCGGGTTCGAAGGCGGTCAGGCGGCTGCGCCGCCGCGGCTGAGCCTCAGCTCCAGGAGAGGCCGATCAGCACCGCCGAGAGCGCGACGACCGCCCATCCGATCGCGCGGCTGCGAGCGAGCAGCATGCCGGCGCTCACGAGCAGGAAGGGCAGCAGCGCGGCGCCGTAGCGCAGCGGCGGCTCGAAGTAGCTGCCGTCGAGCACCCACGTCATGAGCATGAGCACCGGGATCATGAGCACGGCGAGCGCACCGGTGCCGATCGCCCAGCTGCGCGCCGTGCTCGCGCCCTTGGGGGTCGGCTGCCGGGAGAGCCCGATGACGCCGGCGACGATGCCCGCGCACGCGAGCGCCGTGGCGACCGCGACCGCGATCTCCATGGACGCCTGTGCCTCGACCGGCTGCACGGCGCCGACGTTGAGCAACACGTTGTCGAGCAGGCGGATGATGCTGTCGGGCGGCAGGTGCTCGGAGCCGACGCCCAGGTTCGCACCCGGCCCGACGGCCGTCGCCGAACGGATGCGCCCCCAGACGAGCTGCGCGGCGAGCGCGACGACCGCCGCGACCGCGGCCGGCAGCACGGCACCGCGCCACGCGCTCGCCTCTCGCCATCGGCCCTGCGTGACGAGCGCGTGGACGACGACGATGAGGAGCGCGGCGCCGAGCGCCCCGATCGCCTGCGGCTTCGCGAGCACGCCGAGGAGCCCGACCGGCACGAGCCACCACGCGCTCGAGGCGCCGGTGATCACGCGCGCGGTCAGCAGGGCGAGCGCGGCACCGGCGGTGATCGCCGCGGCGTCCGTCGAGATGAAGGCGAACGACGACTGCGCGACGGGCGTCGTCATGCCGAGGAGCACGAGCCCCGCGGCGGGGACGAGGCCGACGCGGAAGCGGCGCAGCGCCAGGAACGTCATCGACGCCGCCGCGGCGAGCCACAGGCCGCCCACCATCCGGCCCGCGTCGAGCAGGCCCATCCCGAACCACGTGAGCGGCTGCGCGAGCACCCGGGTGATCGCGAAGTAGACGGGGGTGTAGAGGTCGGCGCCCGTGAGCCCGTGGTACGGGAAGAGGGCGTCGTCCTCGACGTCGCCGATCCCGCATCCGTCGCCGTACGAGCCGTAGGAGGCGACACCGCGGCACTCGAGTTCGGCACGTGCGAACTCGCCCACCTCCTCGCCCGTGCGGACGAACCCCTGCGACGAGACCTTCGTCAGGTAGTCGAAGTAGACGTACTCGTCGTAGGGGCTGAAGGGCGCCTGCCGCTGCACCGACGTCGCGACGAGCGCGATCGCGAGCACGACGATGCCTGCGAGCACCCAGCGGACGGCCCGGCGGACCCGCTCGCCCGGGTCCGCCGCGACCTCCGTCGTCATCGGGTGACGACCGGGCAGCCGAGCAGGACGCTCGATCCCGCTCCCTCGTTCACCGCCCACGCGCACACCCGGTGCGAGCCGGGCGGCACGGTCGTGGTGAGCGAACCGAGCCCGCGCTGCGCGCCGTAGAGGGGGTAGACCCGCGCGACGTCTGGGCGGGATGCGGTCGCCCGCTCCTGGGCGACGAGCTCGCCACCGAGGTAGAGGTTGATGAGCGGCGACGCGGCCGTGTCGGGGTCGATGGCCCAGCCGTTGAGCTGGAGCGCTCCGGTCGCGGCATCGACGCTCGCCGAGTCGATCCTGCCGAAGGGCGAGCCGGTGATGTTGGCGGTCTTGCAGCCCAACAGCTTCGGGTCGCCGGCACCGACGTTGAGCGCCCAGAGGCAGATGCTGTTCACGCCCGGCGCGAGCGTCACCTGGGCCGACTGCAGGCCGCGCTGCGCGCCGTACGCCGGGTAGTGGCGAGCGACATCGGGCCGGCTGCCGTTCGCGACGTACTCCGAGCGCACTGCGCCGTTCACGTACATGCGCACGGTCACCGGTGCTGTCGAGTCGGGGTCGATCGCCCAGCCGTTCACCGTGAGCGCGCCGGTCGCCCGGTCGACCACGAGCGAGTCGATGTTGCCGAACGGCGAGCCGGAGGGCGTCTCGACGACGCGGCAGCCGAGCTGCACGTCGTTGCCGGAGCGCACGTTTAGCGCGCGGACGCACACGGTGTTCGAGCCGCCGCCGACGCTCGCGGTCATCGCGTAGCCGTGGTTGTTGCCGTAGCCGGGGAAGGCGCGGCCGACGTCGGGCCGGCTCTGGTCGGCGCGCGCGGTCGCGACCACTCGGCCGTTGACGAGCATCTGCACGTCGATCGACGCGGCGGTGTCAGGGTCGAGCGCCCAGCCGGAGACACCCACGGAGCCGGGGCCGGCCGACGTCCCGTCGAGCTGGCCGCGCGGCGGACCCGACGCGTTCGAGACCTCGCGGCAGCCGAGCATGGGGTTGTCGCCCATGGGCACCGCGATCGCGTAGACGCACACCTCGCTCGTGCCGACCGGGATCGGCAGCTGGAAGGCGAAACCGTGCCGGTCGCCGTAGTCGCGGTAGACACGGCCGACGTCCGGCCTCGACGTGTTCGCAGTGAAGGCCCCGGCGTAGCGGCCGTCGAGGTAGGCGTGCACGTTGATCGACGCGGTGGTGTCTGGGTCGAGGGCCCAGCCGCTGATGTTCGCGGTGCGACCCGACGCGGACGCGTGGTCGATGCGCCCGACGGGCGGGCCCGACGGCGGCGCGACGGTGCGGCAGCCGATCCACTGGTCCTTGCCGGCGCCGACGTTGAGCGCCGCGATGCACATCTCGACCGGCACGCCGCGCATGGCGAACTCGATCGAGAAGCCGTGGTTGCTGCCGGCGCCCGCGAGCGCCTGGCCGGCGGCCGCGTTGGGCTGATCAGCGCGGTAGGTGCGCTGCCACACGCCGTTGAGGTACAGGTTGACGGAGATCGCCTGCGCGGGCGACGAGGGGTCGATCGCGAAGCCCTGGGCGATCGCGCGCGCGGGTGTGGTGGAGACCGACTGGATGCTGCCGAAGGGATCGACGCCGTTGCTCGAGCGCGGGTCGCCGAACCAGTCGGTCCAGATGCGCCAGAAGTTGCGGTTGCCGTAGGCCGAGCAGGCATCGCCCGTGCCGTAGAGGTTCGCGAGCGCCGCAGCGTTCGGCTGGTACGGCGTGTAGTTGTAGAGGCCCGCCGTCGCCTGGTTGCGGATGAGCACGGGGCTCGAGCCGCACGCGGCGTTGGGGTGGTACAGGACGTTGTTGACGCGACCGGCGATGTGGTTGTAGTTCTGCGGGAAGGTCTTGTAGACCTGGAACTGCCGGGCCGCGTAGTAGACCTGGTAGAAGAAGCCGCCGAAGCTGCTGTCGCACGGCGCGGTGTCCGGGCACGCGAAGCCCGTCGCCTTCGCGTAGCGCGTCGCGTTCGGCGAGCGGTGCGTGACGAGCGACTGCTCCTTCTCGAGCAGCACGAGCAGCACGCGCGGGTTGACGCCGCACGCCGCGCCGACGCGGGCGATGATGCTCGCGGACGACTCGTTCGCCACCCCGTTCATCGCCGTGCAGTAGCGGTTGGCCGGCATCGAGGGCGTCGCCTGCTTGTAGTCGACGAGGCACGTGTAGCCGCTCACGCACTGCGGGCGTCGCTCCTCGAGGAACCGCTGCACGGCGCCGGCATCCATCGAGCCGCCCGCGTAGAAGTTCTCGTCGCTGATGAGCTCACCGGGGTCGAAGTCCGACGCGCTCGCCGCCTCGGCGGCCGGCGGAGCCGACACGAGGCCCGAGACGAGCACCCCCAGGACCGCGACGGAAGCCACGAGGGCCCGGCTCCAACTCCGCTTCTTCACGCGACAACCCCTCAACAGTTCCGTGACAGCACCGCTGGCAAGTCTACAAGCGCGCTATGCCGGAGCCGAGAGCCCCGTCGGAGCGTCGCCGGACGGACGGAGGCGATCGATGCGGCGACGGTAAGATGGGTCGTTCTGATCCGCTCCCCAGGAAGGTCTCCATGACCGACATCGCGCGCGATCGCGCGGCACGGCTGGCCGCTGAGCCCTGGATCGACGCCGGCGTCTCCGGGCGCGGCCTGCAGGGCTTCATCACGACCATCCGGGAGCTCTGGCGCTACCGGGAGCTCTTCGGCCGACTCACGAAGCGAGAGCTGAAGGCGAGGTACAAGGACTCCCGGCTGGGGTTCGTCTGGAGCCTCGTGCGGCCACTCACGATGCTCTTCGTCTACGCCCTCGTGGTGGGCGAGTTCCTCGGAGCCGCGCGCACCATCGACGACTTCGGCATCTACATCTTCGCGGGCCTCGCGATCTACACACTCTTCTCCGAGACGGTCGGCGCCGGCACGAGCTCGATCGTGACCAACTCGGGCCTCATCAAGAAGGTGTACCTGCCGCGCGAGATCTTCCCGCTCGCGACGATCGGTCCGGCGCTCTTCACGCTCGGCATCCAGCTCGCCATCCTCATCGTCGCCTCAGCCGTCGTGGGGAGCCTCGAGATGGGGCCCCATCTCCTCTACGCCGTGCTGTCGATCGTGCTCATCGTGGTGCTGAGCGCAGCGCTCGCGCTCGTGCTCGCCGCGACGAACGTCTACCTCCGCGACGTCTCGTACCTCGTCGACGTCGCGCTCGTGCTGCTCATGTGGGGCTCGCCGATCCTCTACTCGATCGCGATGGTGCGCGATCGGCTCGCCGGCGGCGCCTTCGAGTGGCTCACGCAGCTCTACATCAACAACCCGCTCACGCTCGCCGTGCTCGGGTTCCAGGAGGCCTTCTGGCAAGCGGGCGCGAGCGCCGACTTCGTGCCGCACCTGTGGGTCAACATGCTCATCGCGACCGGCGTGAGCGCGGTGCTCGTCATCGTCGCCCAGCGCGTCTTCGCCCGACTGCAGGGCGACTTCGCCCAGGAGCTGTGATGGAAGCCGTCCCCATCGTCCAAGTCGAGCACGTCTCGAAGCACTTCACCGTCCGCAAGGACAAGAGCCTCAAGGAGCGCGTCGTCAACGCAGCGCTCGGCAAGCGGCACGCCGAAACGTTCGAGGCCCTGCACGACATCTCGCTCGACATCCACTCCGGCAATACCGTCGGGCTCATCGGGCCCAACGGCTCGGGGAAGTCGACGCTGCTGAAGACGATCGGCGGCATCATCCAGCCGAGCAGCGGCCGGGTCGTGCGCCGCGGTCGCATGGCGGCGCTGCTCGAGCTCGGCGCGGGCTTCCACCCCGACCTCTCGGGCCGCGAGAACGTCTACCTCAACGCCTCGATCCTCGGGCTCACCGAGCGCCAGATCGACAAGTACTTCGACGCGATCGTCGACTTCTCCGGCATCGAGGACTTCATCGACACGCAGGTGAAGTTCTACTCCTCGGGCATGTACGTGCGGCTCGCATTCGCCGTCGCCGTGCACGTCGACCCCGACCTGCTGCTCGTCGACGAGGTGCTCGCGGTGGGCGACGAGGCGTTCCAGGAGAAGTGCCTCGACAAGATCAAGTCGTTCCAGCTCGAGGGACGCACGATCGTGCTCGTCACCCATACGCTGAGCCAGATCACCGACCTCTGCACGCGCGGCATCGTGCTCTCACACGGCAACGTCGTCTTCGACGGAGCGCCGATCGACGCGGTCGGCATGCTGCGCGGCGGCTTCCAGTCGCAGCGCGATGCCGATGCGGCGCAGCGCCTCGAGCGGGAGAACGCGATCAACGCCCCGGCGCGCGCGCGGGTAGCGATCCCCCGCGTGCGGCTCGTCGACGCGCAAGGAGCGCCGACGACGGGCGTAGAGATCGGGCAGGACGTGCAGCTCGAGGTCGAGGTGGATGCGACGGACTCCGTGCGCGACTGGCGGCTCGGCATCGCGATCGCCAACACCTTCGGGCAGGTCGCGCTCTACTCGTCGACCGAGCGGCTCGGGCTCGACCCGATGACGGAGCTGTCGGGCAGCTCGACCCTCCGCTTCTCGATGCCGTCGCTCTCGATCGGCCCGGGCGCCTACACCGTCTCGGCGGCGCTCGAGCACCGCGACGGCACGGAGCTCGCGCGCGCCCAGGAGGCGACCGCGTTCCGCGTCGCCGACAACGGCATCAGCACGGGGCTCGCATCGACGCCGCTGTCGGTGGCGCTGCAGCCAGGGCGGTGAGCGAGCGCGCGGCGGCCGCCGCGGGTCTCCCCGCGGTCACCGTCCTGATGGCCACGCACGACGGCGCGCGCTTCCTGCGCGAGCAGGTCGCCTCGATCCTCGCGCAACGGGGGGTCGAGGTGCGGATCGTCGTCTCGGACGACGGCTCGACCGACGGCACGCGCGAGCTGCTGCGCTCGCTCGCCGCCGACGAGCCGAGGGTCGTGCTCCTCGAGCCGGTCGAGCTCGGCTCGGCGCACGCGAACTTCATGCGGCTCATCGCCGAGGCGCCGTGGGACGGCGCGTCGGCCGTCGCCTTCTCGGACCAGGACGACGTCTGGCATGCCGAGCGCCTGGCAGCGCAGCTCGAGCAGCTCCGCGACGCAGACGCGGTGAGCGCGAACGTCGTCGCCGACTACGGCGACCGGCGCACGCTCATCGACAAGGCACAAGCGCAGCGGTCGCTCGACTTCGTGCTCGAGAGCGCGGGCCCGGGCTGCACGTTCGTGCTCGCGCCGCGCGCGTTCGACCTCGTCCGGCGCACCGTGCTCCGCGATCCCGAGGCCGCGGACGCGCCCATCCACGACTGGCTCGTCTACGCGATCGTGCGCGCCGCGGGAATGCGGTGGCACATCGACCCTGCCCCCGTGATCGACTACCGCCAGCACGACGCGAACGTCGCCGGCGCCAACCTCGGGTGGCGGCAAGCAGGCCGCCGGCTCCGCCGACTGCGGTCCGGCGAGTTCCGGCGGGAGTCCGCGGTCGTGGCTCGCATCGCGGCGCGCGTCGCCGACGAGCCTGACCGCTCGCAGCTCTCGGCGATCGCTGCGCTGCTCGAGCGCGACGACCTCCGCGCCCGGCTCGCGCTGCTGCGCGGCGTCGGCAGCCTCCGCCGCCGCGGTACGGACCGAGCGGCCCTCGCCGGGATCCTACTGCTCGGCCTGTGGTGACGCCGGCTCAGTCGCGCGCGGCGCGCTCGAGCAACGTCAGCAGGTAGCGGCCGTAGCCGCTCTTCACGAGCGGCTGGGCGAGGGCGCGGAGCTGCTCGTCGTCGATCCAGCCGGCCCGCCAGGCGATCTCTTCGATGCAGCCGATCTTGAAGCCCTGACGGTCCTCGATCACGCGCACGTACTCGCTCGCCTGCATCATCGACTCGAAGGTGCCGGTGTCGAGCCACGCGACGCCGCGGTCGAGCACCTGCACGCTCAGCGCGCCCCGCTCGAGGTATCGCTCGTTGACCGTCGAGATCTCGAGCTCGCCGCGTGCGCTCGGCTCGATCGTCTTCGCGATCTCGACCACCGAGTTGTCGTAGAAGTAGAGCCCCGGCACCGCGTAGTGGCTCTTGGGCTGCTTCGGCTTCTCCTCGATCGAGATGGCCCGCATCTCGTCGTCGAACTCCACGACACCGTAGGCGGCGGGATCGGCGACCTGGTAGGCGAAGATGAGCCCGCCGTCGATGTCGCCGTGCTGCCGCAGGCTCGAGCCGAGGCCCGTGCCGTGGAAGATGTTGTCGCCGAGCACGAGTGCGACCGACTCCTCGCCGATGAACTCCTCGCCGATGATGAAGGCCTGCGCGAGGCCGTCGGGGCTCGGCTGCACCGCGTACTCGATCTGCATGCCGAGCTCGGAGCCGTCGCCGAGCAGCGCGCGGAACTGCTCGTTGTACTCGGGCGTCGTGATCACGAGCACCTCTCGGATGTCGGCCATCATGAGCGTCGACAGCGGGTAGTAGACCATCGGCTTGTCGTAGATCGGCATGAGCTGCTTCGAGATGCCCTTGGTGATCGGCCACAGCCGAGTACCGGACCCGCCCGCCAGGATGATGCCGCGCAACGCGCCTCCGTTCGTCGTCGGGCCAGTGGCCCCCGGTGAGTCTAGTCGTTGCCCGCGGGCCGCCGGCGGGCGAGCCGCTCAGCGCCGCGGAGCGCACCGTTGCGAGTTCCCCGCGCGGCAGTCGCGCGGTGCCGCGCGCGAGCCGCTCCATCCGACGCGCCTGACCGGGCGAGGAGCTCCTCGTGGTACGCGGGTGCGGTGCGCGCCCAGCGGAGGAGCCCGCGGAGCCCCAGGTGCCGTGCGGCGAAGAGCATCCGATTGCGAGCGTTGTAGTAGGTGTAGCCGAGCGACTTGCCCGATCCCCCCTGCGTCGCGCCGACCTCGTGCACGACCTGCAGGTCGCGCTCGACGACGAGCCGTCCGTGCGAGAGCCAGCGGTGCGTGAAGTCCACGTCCTCCCAGTAGAGGAAGTAGTCGTCGTCGAGTCCGCCCAGCCGATCCCACGCGTGGGCCGGCACGAGCAGGCAGGCGCCGGTCAGCCAATCGAGCTGCCGCTCCGCTTCGTCGTGTCGACGGTGGCGCGCGATGCCGCGGTCCCAATCGATGACGCCGCCGTCGAACCACAGTCGGCCGTCTGGCGTGCGGATGCGAGGGGCGATCATGGCGTCGGGTTCGGCTTCGGAGCGCTCGAGCAAGCGCTCGACCGTCGCAGCGTCCGTGCGCACGTCGGGGTTGAGCAGCAGCACGTGCCGAGCGCCCAGCTCGAGCGCGCGCTGCACGCCGGCTCGCACTGCCGCGCCGAAGCCCACGTTGTGCGTCATCTCGATGAGGTCGGCGCGGAGCCGCTCCGCGACGGCCCTGAGCCGCTCGTGCTCAGCATCGTCGGTCGGATTCTCGACGATGACCGTGCGCATCCTGCGGAGGAGCGGCATCAGCCCGTCCTCGATGAGGGTCGCCGAGCCGAAGCTCACGATCACGGCGACTGCCGTCGGATCGATCGGCCTGGAGCGGCTCGTGATCGCGTCGAGGACGACGTGCGCGAATGCCTCGCCGGTCGTCTCGGGCGCGCGCGCAGTCGCCGCGGCGGATGCCCGGCGACGAGCATCCGACGGCAGCGCGGCCAGCCCGTCGAGCAGCCACTCGGGGCGGGCGGGGTCGACGACCACCGCCCACCCTTCGTCGCGCGCTTGCTCGACTGCCATGCAGGGAAAGGCCACGACCGGGAGGCCGAAGGTCGCCGCGAGCTGCAGCGCACCCGAGTTCAGCCCAGCTCGGTAGGGCATGGCCAGGACGTCGGCGGCCCGATGCCAGAGCTGCACCTCGTCGACGGGCACATGGTCGGCATGCACCGTCACGTCGTCACGGCCCTCGAACCGCCGCTGGAACGCCACCGCGTCGAAGCCGGCTCCGGGACGCCCTGCGACGAGCAGGTGCAGGTCGGCGCCGAGCTCCTGAGCGGCGAGGAACCCGTCGACGAGCGCATCGAGCCCCTTGTACTCCCGCAGCGCACCGTGCAGGAGCACGACGGTCCTGCTCTCCGGGATGCCGAGTGCCGCTCGGGCACCCGACCGGTCGACGGCATCCGGATACACGCCGAGGTAGCTGGGATGCGGGATGTTGACCTGCCGCTCGAGCCGGATCCCCCATGCCTCGTCGATCGCCTCGGCGGTCCGCGGGTGCATGGTGTGCACGACGTCGGCTCGCTCCGCCAGCCCCTCCAGGAGGCGGCGCTCGGCGCGCGGGTGGATGGGCTCGTGCGACGCCGCGTTGTGCACCGTCCAGATGAGCACCCCTCCGGAGCGGTGCAGCGCGTCCACCTCCGCGAGGGCGCGATCGACGCCCGCGCACGCGTCGTCCTCGGTCGCCGCGCGCTGGGTGATGGGTGCGGTCCAGTTGAGGTGCACCGCGAGCCCCTCGACTGCGCGGTCGAGCACGCTCGTGAGCGGGGCGCCGTGGTCGAGGTCGATCGTCGAGAATCCGGCGGATCGCACCCCCGCGTCGATGATGTCCTGCCAGGGATTGTCAGTGAAGCGCCCCCACGAGACGAACGTCGGCGTGGCTCGCGTGCGGGGCTCAGCGGGGCGCGAGCCCGCGCAGATGCGCTCGCGCTCCGGCTGCCCGAGCGTTCGCTCGAGCTGCGTGTCGTTCAGGCCGCCTGCGACGTTCGACCGATACAGCCCCGTGGCCTGCGTCGCGGGGACGAACGCGAAGTTGCGGCTCTGCGCCTCGACCTGCGCCGTCTGGATGCCGCTCCTGACGGCGACAGCATGGATCCAGACGTCATCGGCGGTCGGCGCCCGCTCGAGGAACCGCTCCCCCTCGTCTCGCAGCCGTTCGAGCAGGGCCGCCGGCAGCAGCTGGCCCGAGACGCCTGTCCCGAAGTGCGCGAAGCTCGGCGCCGTGCCCGAAGCCGGGCGCCACTCGCGATACGGTCGCAGCGCTCCGTCGGCGCACGGGATCTCGTGCGCTCGGAACGCTTGCACGAGATCCGGCCGTGCACGATGCGCCTCGACGAGCACCCGCAGCCACCGGGTCGGGTAGACCATGTCGTCGTCGCTCACGACGAGCGGCAGCTCGTGGTGGAGCATCGAGGAGACGTAGGGCCAGTACTTCGCGTGCACCCCGAGACCGGGCGCTGCCGGCAGGATCTCGAGCCCGCGCCGCTGCAGCCGCCGCAAGGGCGAGGGCAGGGCGCGAGCGAGATCGGGCTCGTCGAGGAAGAGGACGAGGCGGCGCGGCAGGATGTCGCCGCGCGCGATCGACTCGAGCGCGACCCAGACGAGACGGAGGCGCTCGCCGTGCGTCGTCATCGTCACCACGGCCTCACCGCTGGGGTCGACGACCGATGCGTTCGAGCGCAGGTTCTGCAGGCGCAGGCCGGCGATCTCGCGCAGGAGCCGAGACGACGGGCGATCGTCCTGAGCCGCGGTCGCCTGCTCGTGGAGCGGCACCCCCACGGCTCTCGACAGGAGCCTCCGGCCGGTGGATCGGGCTCGGGTGATCGAGCGCTGCAGGGCTGGAACCGGCATGCGATCACCCTAGCCGTCGCTCGCCGGACCTTGACAGCTGCGGAACTTTGCTGGCAAGGTAACCATCTTGTACCCCATCCTCCTCTCTCGGAATGAGATCCATGCGCCGTATTGCGCTCACCTCCCTCGCTCTTGCCGCGGTCCTCGGCGCTGCCGTGCTCAGCCCCGCCCCCGCGGCGGAGGCCGCCGACAGCCGAATCGACGGGGCGGATCGCTTCGAGACGAGCGTGCTCGCATCGCGACAGCTGCCGGCCGGCGACGCGGTCTTCCTCGCCTCAGGAGTCTCGTTCCCCGACGCGCTCGCAGCGGCACCCGTTGCGGCGGCCGAGGGCGCGCACCTGCTGCTCGTGCGCCCCGACGGCATCCCCGCGTCAGTGCAGGCGGAGATCAGCCGACTCGCGCCGACCGAGGTGGTCGTCCTCGGCTCGGAGGCGACGCTCTCCAGCGCGGTCGCCGCGCAGGCCTCGCAAGCGGCGCCCCGCGCCGACATCACGCGCATCGGCGGGTCCGACCGAGTCGAGACGTCGATGCTCCTGCTCGACCGGATGCGGCAGCACACGCCGGTGCGCGACGTCTGGGTCGCGAGCGGCGCGAGCTTCCCCGACGCGCTCGCCGCGGGCGCCGTCGCCGCGCGCGACGGCCACGGGCTCGTGCTCACGACCGGCGCTGACGCTGCGTTCCGCCAGCACCTTGCCGCGCGCATGAGCGGCGTCGAGCGCTTCCACATCCCCGGCAGCGTCGCGAGCGTCGGCAACGACGTGCAGTCGCTGCTCTCGAGCACGGGCCGATCGGTCACGCGCTTCCCCGGTGCCGACCGCTACGAGACGGCGGTGCAGATCAACCAGCGCTTCACGCCCGCGCGCAGCGGCGGCCAGCTCGTGCTCGCGAGCGGCACCGACTTCCCCGACGGCCTCGTCGGCGCGGTGTACGCGGGGCTCCGCGGCGAGCCGCTCTACCTCACGACGCCCGGCTGCGCATCGAGCGGCTCGGTCGCCGCCGAGCGCGACCGCGTCGGCAGCCGCGGCATCACCGTGCTCGGTGGCGTGACGACGGTCTCTCCCGTCGCAGCGGCGCTCGTCCCGTGCGGCGCGCTCAACGCCTCGACGAGCGACCTGCTCGACCGCATCAACCGCGAGCGAGCGGCAGCCGGGGTGCGCCCGCTCGCCGCCGACGGCTGCCTCACCCGCATGGCGGCCGGCTGGGCCAGCGAGATGGCGGCGGGGAACCTCGCCGGTTCCGCGCACAACCCGTCGCTCACGGCCGACGCGCGCGCGTGCTCGCTCCGCGGCTGGGGCGAGAACGTCGGCCGCACGAGCGGCGGGGGCCCGGATGCCGCGCGCATCATGAGCGCGTGGATGGCGTCGGAGGGACACCGGAACAACATCCTCCGCGCGAGCTTCACCCACATCGGCATCGGCGTCGACCGCGGCTCGAACGGCTCCTGGTACTACGTGCTCGACTTCGGGACCCGCTGAGCCCGGCGGCCCCGCCGGATAGGATGGAGGTTCCGACCGAGACGGGAGCGGGAGCGCCATGACCACCAGGTTGACGGTCGTACTCGACGAGGTCGGGGATCGCACCTCGACGATGGTCGGCCGCTACTCGACCGAGATGGCGCGCGCGCTCACCGCGACGGCACCCGCCGGCATCGAGGTCGCTGCGATCGCCGCGAAGCTGAGCGACGGCCGGGCC
Source organism: Agrococcus sp. TSP3-2-1 (assembly GCF_049897585.1). Lineage (NCBI taxonomy): Bacteria > Bacillati > Actinomycetota > Actinomycetes > Micrococcales > Microbacteriaceae > Agrococcus > Agrococcus sp. TSP3-2-1. The sequence goes on along the minus strand of NZ_JAFCWN010000001.1, from coordinate 376,239 downwards.
GCGCGCGCCGAGGCGCAGCTGCCCGGCCTCGCGGAGCTCCGCCGCACGGCGGTGCCGGCTCGCGAGCTGCGCGAGGCGTGGCTGCACTCGCTCACGACGCTCCCCGTGCGCGGCCTCGTGCACGCGACGAGCCTCATGGCGCCGCTGCGGCGCGAGCCCGCGCCCGGGGATCAGGTCACCGTCACGGTGCACGGCCTGCAGCCCTTCTCCGACCGCTCGAAGCGCAAGCAGCAGTGGTTCGACCGGGCGCTGCGACGGGCGCTGCAGCTCGCCGACGGCATCGTCGTGCCATCGACCGCCATCGCCGAGGACCTCTCGCTGATGCACGAGACCGGCGACCGCGTGCGCGTCGTGCATCCCGCCCCGTCGTCCGCACTGCTGCGCGCGGCCGGGTCCGACGCCCCGCTGTCGCTGCCGGACGAGTTCGTGCTCGCCATCACGAACCCGGGCGCGCTCGGTCAGGCGCGCCGGCTCATCGAGACGATCGCGAGCCCGAGGATGCCGGATGTGCGGGTCGTCGTCGCCGGCCCGGTGCAGTGGGGCGAGTCGAGGCTCGCGGGCCTCGCGGTCGAGGCGGGCATCCCCGCCGGCCGGCTCGTGATGCTCGGCCAGCTCGACGACGCCGAGCTCGCGCTCGCCCACCGTCGGGCGCTCGCCCACCTGCACGTCGCCGAGCAGGATGCGCTCGGGCTCTCGCTCCTCGACGCCTCCGCGCTCGGCACGCCGACGGTCCACCCCGCGACACGCTCCCTCGTCGAGATCGCGAGCGGTGCGAGCGTCGCGGTCGAGGGCGGCCCGCACGAGCTCGCCGGGGCCCTCTCCGATCTGCTCGCCGACGACGCCGAGCGCACGCGGCTCGGGCTGCTCGCCCAGGACCGCGCGAGCGCGTTCACGTGGGAGACGGCTGCCCGCCAGGTGTGGCAGCTGCACGCCGAGCTGTGAGCGAGCGCGTCAGCGTCGCCCTCTGCACCCACCAGGGCGAGCTGTGGATCGAGCAGCAGCTGCGCAGCATCCTCGGCCAGTCGCGACCGGTGAGCGAGATCGTCATCGGCGACGACGCCTCGACCGATGGCACGCTCGACGTCGTGCGGCGCGTGGCGAGCGAGACCGACGTGCCCATCCGCATCCGTCGCCATGACGCGCCGCTCGGCGTCGCCGCGAACTTCGCCGACGCGATCGCGGCGACGAGCGGCGATGTCGTCGCGCTGAGCGACCAGGACGACGTGTGGCACCCCGACCGGCTCGAGCGGCTGCTGCCCCACCTTGAGGGCGTCGCGCTCGTGCACTCCGACGCGCGGCTCGTCGGCGCCGACGGCGCGCCGCTCGGCTCGACGCTCGAGGCGTCGCTCGAGATGTCGGCGTGGGAGCGCGCCGCGCTCGAGGAGGGGCGCGCGATCGATGCGCTGCTGCGGCGGAATCTCGTGACGGGCGCGACGGTGGTCGTGCGGCGCGAGGCCGCGGTCGCGGCGCTTCCCGTCCCGCCCGCGTGGATCCACGACGAGTGGCTCGCCGTGTGCGCCGCGCTCGGCGACGGCGTCCGCTACGTGCCCGAGCCGACGATCGACTACCGCCAGCACGGCGGGAACGCGATCGGGGTGCAGCGGCTGAGCCTCGCCGGCAAGCTGCGCCGGGTGCTCGAGCCCGACTCCGGCAAGCACGCGCAGAAGGCCGCTCGGGCGGAGCAGCTCGCGACCGAGGCGGCGCGTAGGGGCCTCGCGAGCGGCGCAGAGCTCGAGCGGCTCGTCGAGAAGGCGCGCCACGAGCGCTCGCGAGCCGCGCTGCCCGACGCCCGGGCGCTGCGCCTCCCCGGCGTGCTCCGCGGCATCGCCGCCGGCCGGTACCGGCGCTTCTCGCGCGGCGCCTACGACGTCGCGAGAGACCTGCTCGAGCGCCACTGACGCGCCGAGCCGCTGCCCCTACGGCTGCGGCGGCTCCGCCGGCTCGCCCGTCGGCGGCGCGAGCGCGTCGGCCTCGGCGAGCGCCGCCTGCACCATCGCGTGGATCGCGTCGTAGTCCGGGTCGCCCGTGTTCACCTGCGGTGGCACGAGCTCGAGGTTCGTGATCGGCAGCGCCCGCGTCTCGAGCGCGAGCTCGGAGAGGCCGCCGATCATCGCCTGCGGGATGTCGGTCTGCACCATGTCCTGGCCCGCGGCGGAGAGCTCGGTGTACTTCGTCAGCAGCGTCTGCGGCGTGAACTCGCGGATGAGCGCCTCCTGCACCTGCCGCTGCCGCTCCATGCGCGCGTAGTCGGAGGAGCCGGCGCGGCTCCGGGCGTACCAGAGCGCGTGGTAGCCGTCCATGCGCTGCGTGCCCGGTTCGATCCACTCCTCGACCGGCCCGCCCTCGATCGCGATGGGCACGCGCTCGCCCACCTCGAGCTCGAGGCCGCCGAGCGCGTCGACGAGCTGCTCGAAGCCCGACATGTCGACGAGCACGAAGAACTGGATCGGGATGCCCGTCACGCCCTCGACCGCGTCGCGAGTCGCCTCGATGCCGGGGCTCGAGCCGCGCGCCTCCGCGTCGGGGTAGAGCTCCGGATGCGCCTCGCCGTAGGTGTACGTGCCGTTGAGCAAGCAGTCGCTCGACGTGCAGTCGAAGCCGTCGGGCCACGGTCCCCACATCGGCGAGTCGGCCGAGAAGGGTGCGTTCCGCAGGTTGCGGGGCACCCCGATCATCGTCGCGGCGCCCGTCTCGGCGTTGACGGTCACGACGGTCATCGAGTCGGCGCGCCTGCCCTCGCGGTCGTCGCCCGCGTCGCCGCCGAGCAGCAGGAACGAGTAGCGGCCGTCGATGGGCTCGACCGCCGGGCGAGCGAAGTCGAAGAGGTTCGTGACGAGGCCCCGGGATGCGTCGACGATGCTCGCGCCGTAGCCCGCGAGCGCCGCGGGCGCGACCGTCGCGAGCATCGCGACAGCGGCGATCGCGGCGCGCGCTCTCCCGCGGACCTTGCCGAGCCGGGCGAGGCGCAGCGTGTCGAAGCCGAGCACGAGCCAGAGCACGGCGTAGGCGATGAGCAGCACCTCGACGACGAGCAGGCCGATCGAGTTGCCGACGAGCGTCAGCAGCGCCGAGCGCCAGGTGAACCACAGGATCGCGGCGAGTGCGCCGAGCGCGAGGAGCGCGATCGTCGCGCCGATCCCGATGCGGCCGAGCCGGCGGCTGCCCGCGAGTACCTGGGCGCTGCCGGGGAGCACGAATCCGAGCAGCACGAGCCACCAGCCACGTCGCTCCATGACCTCCGGGCGACGCGCGTCGGGCTCGCGGATCGGGTTGGCTGCCTGCAGCAGCGTCATGCGCTCGCGTCCACGCGTCCGCGGAGCGCCTCGGCCTTCTCGCCGACCTGTCGCTCGAGGTCGGCGGCGAAGGCGTCGAGGCGTGCGGCGAGCGCGTCGTCGGTCGTGCCGAGGATGCGCGCGGCGAGGATGCCGGCATTCCGGGCACCGCCGATCGAGACGGTCGCGACGGGGATGCCCGCGGGCATCTGCACGATCGAGAGCAGGCTGTCGAGACCGTCGAGCCGCTCGAGCGGCACCGGCACGCCGATGACGGGCAGTCGCGTCATCGAGGCGACCATGCCGGGCAGGTGCGCCGCCCCGCCGGCGCCGGCGATGATGACGCGCACGCCGCGGTCGGCGGCGCCGCGCGCGAACTCGACCATCTTGTCGGGGGTGCGGTGCGCCGAGACGACATCGACCTCGGAGGGCACGCCGAGCTCGTCGAGCACGGCCTTCGCCGCCTCCATGACCCGCCAGTCGGAGTCCGATCCCATGATGATGCTGACCTGCGCACGCATGGACTCCAGGGTACGCACGCTCCCCATGGACGGCCTATCGCCTCGCCGCCGCGACGCATCCGCCGCGCGCAGCGCTCGGAGCCGACGCCTCGGAGCCGACGCCGCAGAGCCGACGCCGCAGAGCCGATGCCTCAGGCGTCGAAGTGCGCGGCCGCCGCGCGCGCCCGGTAGGCGACCTCGTCGAGGTCGTCGCCGATCGCGGTGACGTGGCCGACCTTGCGCCCCGGCCTCGCGCTCTTCGCGTAGGAGTGCACCTTGACATCCGGATGCGCGTGCAGCGCGGCGCGGTAGCGATCGGTCATGGAGCCCGAGGCGGGCCCGCCGATGACGTTGATCATGACGCTCGCGGGCGCGAGCAGCGCCGTCGAGCCGAGCGGCAGGTCGAGCACCGCCCGGAGGTGCTGCTCGAACTGGCTCGTGATCGAGCCGTCGATCGTCCAGTGGCCCGAGTTGTGCGGCCGCATCGCGAGCTCGTTGACGAGCACGCGACCGTCGCTCGTCTCGAACAGCTCGACCGCGAGCACGCCCGTCACGCCGAGCCCCTGCGCGATGCCGCGCGCGATGTCGTCGACGACCGGCTGGATGCGTGCCGCGTGCCGGGCGGGAGCGAGCACCTCGGCGCAGATCGAGTCGCGCTGCACCGTCTGCACGAGCGGCCACACGACCGTCTCCCCGGAGGGGCGCCTCGCGACGAGCTGCGCGAGCTCGCGCGAGAACGGCACGAGCTCCTCGACGAGCAGCCGTGGCCCGCCCGCGGCTGCGCCCTCGAGCCAGTCGTCGGCCTCGTCGGCGGCGCGCACGACGCGCACGCCCTTGCCGTCGTAGCCGCCGGTCGCGGTCTTCACGACGCCGACGCCGCCGTGATCCGCGAGGAATCCCTCGAGATCGGCCCGGGAGTCGACGGGGGCCCAGTCGGGCTGCGGCGCGCCGAGCTCGGCCATGCGCTCACGCATGTGGCGCTTGTCCTGCGCGAAGCGCAGCGCGTCGGGGCCGGGGTGCACGCGGTGGCCCGCGTCGACGAGCGCGCGCAGCACCTCCTGCGGCACGTGCTCGTGGTCGAAGGTGACGACGTCGACGCCCTTGGCGAAGGCGAGCACCGCCTCGGCGTCGCGGTAGTCGCCGACCGCGGTCGCCGCGAGCGAGGCCGACATGCCCTCCGCCTCAGCGAGCACGCGCAGCTCGATGCCGAGCTCGACGGCCGCCGGGATCATCATGCGGGCCAGCTGCCCGCCGCCCACCACACCTACGCTCATGCTGGCGATCATGCTGGTTGCACCTCCGGCTTGCCGAGCCCGACGACGCGGAAGCCGGCGGCGGACCACCGGGCGGCGTCGAGCGTGTTGCGGCCGTCGACGACGACGCGCGCTTGTGTCCACTGGGCGACCTCGACGGGGTCGAGCTCGCGGAACTCACGCCACTCGGTGCCGAGCGCGAGCACGTCCGCCTCCCGCACCGCCTCGGCGACGGAGCCGGCGATCTCGAGCGAGGGCAGCATGCGGCCGGCCGTCTCGCGGGCCTGCGGATCGAAGCCCACGACGGAGCGGCCCGCGCGCTGCAGCCGGCGGCAGACCTCGAGCGCCGGCGAGTCGCGCACGTCGTCGCTGTCGGGCTTGAACGCGAGCCCGAGCATCGCGACGCGGTCGCCGCCGAGCGCGTCGAGCTCTCGCTCGACGAGCGCCGCCATGCGATCGCGGCGGCGCAGGTTGATGCGGTCGACCTCGCCGAGGAACGCGAGCGCGTCGGCGTGCCCGAGCTCGCCCGCCCGGGCTTGGAAGGCCCGGATGTCCTTGGGCAGGCAGCCCCCGCCGAACCCGAGGCCCGCGTTGAGGAAGCGGCGGCCGATGCGCGCATCGAGCCCGATCGCGTCGGCGAGCTGCGTCACGTCGGCGCCGACCGTCTCGGCGAGCTCTGCCATCGCGTTGATGAAGGAGATCTTTGTCGCGAGGAAGGCGTTCGCGCTCACCTTCACGAGCTCCGCGGTCGCGAAGTCGAGGACGAGCCGCTCGGTGCCGCGCTCGAGCACCGAGGCGTACACCGCGTCGAGCCGCTCGACCGCCGCGTCGTCACCGGGCTCGACGCCGTAGACGAGCCGATCGGGCGAGAGCGTGTCCTGCACGGCGAAGCCCTCGCGCAGGAACTCGGGGTTCCAGGCGAGGCTCGCGCCCGTCGACCGCACCGCCTCGGCGAGTCGCGCCGCGGTGCCGACCGGCACGGTCGACTTCCCCACCACGAGCGTGCCGGCGCCGAGGTGCGGCTCGAGCGACGCGATCGCCGCGTCGACGAACGCGAGGTCGGCGGCGTCGGAGCCGGGCAGCTGCGGGGTGCCGACCGCGATGAAGACGACATCGCTGCCCGCCGTCTCGGCGACGTCGGTCGTGAAGCGCAAGCGACCGGCCTCGACGCCCGCGCGCAGCAGCTCGGGGAGCCCCGGCTCGAAGAACGGCGGCTCGCCGCGGCCCAGCCGCTCGACCTTCGACGCGTCGACGTCGACGCCGATCGTCTCGAAGCCGAGCGAGGCCATCGAGGCGGCGTGCACGGCGCCCAGGTAGCCGCATCCGATCACGGCGATCTGCATGGAGCTCATCGTCCTCCCTCGAGCGCGGCGCGCGTCACGCCGCGTCGACCCTGTCGGGCTCGGCGAGCCCGCGCGCGCCCAGCAGCTCCGAGAGCGTGCGCTGCACGAGCGACGCGCTCGGCACGTCGGCGAGCACGACCGCGCGGTCGCCCCCCGTCGAGAGCAGCACGTCGCCGGCGCCGAAGAGCGCCTGCAGGCCGCGTCGCCGCACCGTGACGTCGTGCACGCGCGAGAGCATCGTCTCGCGACGGGTGCCGCCGAAGCCGCTGCGGGTGATGACGCGCTCGGTCGTGAACACGAAGCCGCGCGAGAGCCACGCGAGCGTCGGCACGATCGTGAGCAGCGCGACCACGATGCCCGCGACGGAGAGCACCGCGACGTTCCAGAGCGGCCAGTCCACGCGATCGAGCAGCAGCGCCGAGAGCCCGACGCACGCCCACAGCACGAGCACGGGCACGACGAGCACGCGACCATGCGGTCGCATGCGCGCGATCACTCGCTCGTCGCCGGCTTGCACGCGACGATTCTCCCCCATCACCGCACGTGCACCACGTCGCCGGCCCGCACGTCGACGATCCCGTCGCCCGCGTCGACCTGCAGCTCGCCGCCCGGACCGAGGCCGACGGCGCGGCCGCGCAGCTCACCGGAGGGCAGCGCGACCCGCACGTCGCGCCCGATCGTCGCGAGCTCAGCGGCGACCGCGGCGCGCAGCCGCTCGGTGCCGAGCGCCGGGAGCAGCCCGTCGAACGAGCGCAGCACGTGGCACAGGATCGCGTCGGCGAGCACGGGCGCGGTGCCCTCCGCCCCCTCGAGCGTCAGCGACGTCGCGTGCTCGGTCGGCAGCTCGTCACGCGAGAGCGTGAGGTTGACGCCGAAGCCGACCGCGACGCCCGTCCGCCGCCGCTCGCACAGGATGCCCGCGACCTTGCGGCCCTCGATCAGCACGTCGTTCGGCCACTTGATCGATGCGCGGTCGGCGACGAGCACGTCGAGCGCGTCGGCGAGCGCAAGACCGGCGGCGAGCGGCAGCCAGCCGATCTGCTGCTCGTGCATGCGCTTCGTGCGCACGAGCACCGTCGCCGCGAGGCACTTGCCGGCGGGCGAGACCCACTCGCGACCGAGGCGCCCGCGACCGGCGCGCTGGTCGAGCGTCGCCCACGTCGTGAGGTGCTCGGCGCGATCGTCGACGGCGTCGAAGGTCGAGCCGACCGTGCCGAGCTCGATCACGCTCGCGGCCCTCGCTGCACCGGGGAAGAGCATGACCCCAGCCTATGCGCGCGAGCGGGCGAGCATGGAGAGGAGCACCACCGATCTGCGGCGCAGCGCTGTGGGATTCCACAAACGTCTGGCATGCGGGCCCGTCTAGAGTGGCATCCGTGACCCACGAGACGCCGGCTTCGAACGCCATGACGACGACCGCCGCACGGATCGAGGACCTCCGCCGCCGCCACGGCGAGGCGGTGGTCGCCAAGGAGGCCAGGGCCAAGGATCGCCAGGGGGCGAAGGGCAAGAAGACCGCTCGCGAGCGCATCGAGCAGTTCGTCGACCCCGGCTCGTTCGTCGAGTTCGACGCCTACGTGCGGCACCGCACGACCGCGTTCGGCATGGACGGCAACCGGCCCTACGGCGACGCGGTCGTGACCGGCATCGGCACCGTCCACGGTCGCCGGGTCGCGGTCTACTCGCAGGACTTCACGACGTTCGGCGGTTCGCTCGGCGAGGTCGCGGGCGAGAAGATCATCAAGATCCAGGACTACGCGATGAAGGTCGGCGTGCCGATCGTGGGCATGCTCGACTCGGGCGGCGCGCGCATCCAGGAGGGCGTCGTCGCCCTCGGCAAGTACGGCGAGATCTTCAAGCGCAACACCGCCGCATCCGGGGTCATCCCGCAGATCTCGATCGTGATGGGCCCCGCGGCCGGCGGTGCCGTCTACTCCCCCGCGCTCACCGACTTCGTCGTCATGGTCGACAAGTCGAGCCACATGTTCGTCACCGGACCCGACGTCATCAAGACCGTCACGGGCGAGGAGGTCGGGTTCGAGGAGCTCGGCGGCGGCCGCACCCACAACACCGTCTCGGGCGTGAGCCACTACCTCGCCGCCGACGAGGACGACGCGCTCGACTACGTGCGCGCGCTGCTCGCCTACCTGCCCGACAACAACCAGTCGGAGGTGCCCGCCTACGACCACACCGCCGAGCGGGTCGTGAACGACTCCGACCGCCGCCTCGACACCATCATCCCCGACTCCCCGAACCAGCCCTACGACGTGCTCGGGATCATCGAGACGATCATGGACGACCGCGAGTTCCTCGAGGTGCAGCCGCTCTACGCGCCGAACATCGTCATCGGCTTCGGCCGGCTCGAGGGCCGCACGATCGGCGTGATCGCCAACCAGCCGAACCAGATGGCCGGCACCCTCAACATCGAGGCGGGCGAGAAGGCCGCGCGCTTCGTGCGCTTCTGCGACTCGTTCTCCATCCCGATCCTCACGGTCGTCGACGTGCCGGGCTACTTGCCCGGCACCGACCAGGAGTGGTCGGGCGTCATCCGCCGCGGCGCGAAGCTGCTCTACGCCTATGCCGAGGCGACCGTGCCGATGGTGACGGTCATCACCCGCAAGGCCTACGGCGGCGCGTACATCGTCATGGGCTCGAAGCAGCTCGGCGCCGACGTCAACATCGCCTGGCCGTCGGCCGAGATCGCGGTGATGGGCGGCCAGGGCGCCGTCAACATCCTCTACCGCAACGAGATCAAGCAGGCTGAGGCCGACGGGCACGACGTCGCCGAGGTGCGGTCGCGGCTCGCGAGCGAGTACACCTACAACGTCGCGTCGCCGTTCCTCGCGGCCGAGCGCGGAGAGCTCGACGGCATCATCGAGCCGGCCGAGACCCGCGTCATGGTGACGCGCGCCTTCCGGGCGCTGCGCACGAAGCGCGTGCACCGACCCGAGAAGAAGCACGGGAACATCCCGCTGTGAGCGACGCATCCGAGCCCGTCATGGCCATCGTCGCGGGCTCGCCGACGCCCGAGGAGCAAGCCGCCGTCGAGGCGGCGCTCACCGGGATGGCGGCGGAGTGGGCAGAGACGAAGCACCGCCGCGTGCTCGACAGCGAGAGCGAGTGGCAGTCGAAGTCGCGGCTCGCCGACGGCCGGCGCTGGCAGCAGGACTGACGCGGGCTCAGCCGCCGGGCGCCGCGTCGGGCGCGCTCGCCTCGGCGACCGGCGCGTCGCGATCCGCCTGCTCCGCGCGGAGCCGCGGCAGCAGCGCGTCCTCGAGCAGCGCGACGCGCTGCATCGCGCCGGGCGCGCTGATGTGGTGCGGGTCGGCCCACGTGTAGACGCCGCCCGCGATGAGCGGGCACGCGCGGCGCTCGACGTCGCAGTACCAGCCCAGCGTGTCGACGAGGTCGCCGCCGCCGGCCGAGATCGTCTCGACCATGCGCTCGTGGCGCCGCAGCTCCTCGTCGTCGAGCGGCGCGATGCACGTCGCGAGGTCGCCGTCGGTCGCGACGGCGTCGATGCACGCCTGCATCTCGGCGAAGGGCGGCGCGCTGTCGAGCCACACGGAGCGCACGCCGATCGCGTCGAGCTGCCGCATGAGGTCGATCGTGCCCTCGGCGAGGCGCCGCCCGACGTCGGCGCCGAGGTGGCGGTAGCCGTCGCCGACCCACCACGCGCCGTAGGTGATCACGACGAGGTCGGGCTTGCGCTCGGCGGCGAGCCCGAGCACGAGCGCGATGTGCTCGTCGCACGCCGCCGCATCCTCGCCGAGCTCGCGCGCGACCACCGGAGCGCTCGAGAACGGGCACAGCTCGCGGCCGAGCAGCTGCACGTCGGCGTGCCCCGCGAGCGCGGCGCGCACGCCGGGGGCGAGCGCGACCGCTTGCGAGTCGCCGACGAGCCACGCCTCGCGGCCGTGCGTCGCGGGCGGCGCCGGGTAGCGGCACGCGTCGAGCTCGGGCTCCTCGACCGTCGAGCACTCGTCGACGAGCCACTCGGACGACTGGCCCGCCTCCCCCGAGACCGCGCCGCGCATCGGCGCGGTCGGCGTCGACACCGATTGCGCGACCCACTCCTGCAGCTGCTCGGGCGACTCGGGCTGCGGAGCCGCGGCCGCCTGCGTCGCGATCGCGCGCTCCTGGATGCCTGGCGCGATCGCGATGGCGACGGCCGCCGCGGTCGCGACCGCGGGCAGCAGCGGCACGAGCCGTGGCACCGATCGTGACTCGCGCTGCCGCGGCCGGCTCGCGAGCGCGATGAGCCTCGTCGAGCCCCAAGCGAGTGCGATCGACAGCGCGAGCACGAGGGCGCCCGGCACGAGCCCGACGCCATCGCCCTGCGCCGGGTCGAGGGCCACGAGCCCCTTGAGCACCGGCCAGTGCCATAGGTAGAGCCCGTAGGAGATGCCGCCGAGCCAGACGAGCGGCCGCCAGGAGAGCGCCCGGCCGACCAGCCCCGACTCGGCGCCGTGCCCGGCGAGCAGCACGAGCAGCGCACCGGTGACGGGCCACAGCGTCACGGCGCCGGGCTGCGCGAGGTGCTGCGGCAGCATGCCCGCGGTGAGCACGAGCGCGATGCCGACGACACCCATGACGGCGCGCGCGACGGCCGAGAGCGGGATGCGCGTGAGCACGAGGGCGGCGAAGCCGCCGAGCGCGAGCTCCCACGATCGCGCGAGCGTGTCGTAGTAGGCGGGCACGGGATCGATCGCGATCTGGTGGTTGGCATAGACGAACGACGCGACGGCGGCCACGCCGAGCAGCGCCCCCGCGATCGTGCGCGCCCGCCGGGCCGCCCCGTCGCCGAGCGCGAAGGCGAGCATCCCGACGAGCACGATGCACAGCGCCGTCCACTGCCCCTGCACGCTCATCGCCCAGAAGTGCTGGAACTCCGACTTCGCGAGGCCGGCGCCGAGGTAGTCGGTCGCGGTCGACGCGAGCCGCTCGTTCATGCGGTACGTCGCAGCCGCCGAGATGTCGTGCGCGACCCGGTTGAGCAGCAGCGGGCCGGAAGCGACGAGGGCGATGGAGCCGGCGACGACGAGCACGATGCCCGCCATCGGGAAGAGCCGCTTCCCCTGCCGCCACAGCGCCGCGATCACGCCCATCCGGCCGCTGCGCTCGATCTCGCCGATGAGGCTCGACGCGAGCAGGAAGCCGCCGATGGCGAAGAAGACGTCGACGCCGCCCGAGACGTTGCCGAACCAGATGTGCGAGGTCGCCACGAGCAGCGACGCGAGCGCGCGCAGACCCTGGAGGTCGTGGCGTCGGGGGCTCGAGTGCGCAGTCATGGTCGGTGGGGATCCCTCGCGGCTCGCCGGGGCATCCGACCGGCCATCGTACCGTCGAGGCTTGCCGAGACCCCGGGCCGCGGGCGGATTCCCAGGTAGCCCGTCGCTACCATCCCGCTATGGCGAGGCTCCGCAGGGCGAAGCCCGGCACGGATGCGGGCATCCGGCGCCGTCGATCGGGGCGCGGCTGGGCGTACGTGCACGACGACGGCCGGCGAGTCTCGGCCGAGGACCGCGAGCGGGCCGAGTCGCTCGCGGTGCCACCGGCCTGGACGGACGTGTGGATCGCTGCCGACCCGAGAGCGCACATCCAGGCGATCGGCGTCGACGACGCGAGCCGCACGCAGTACCGCTACCACCCGGAGTGGCGCGAGCGCCGCGATCGGGTCAAGCACGAGCGCGCGCTCGACCTCGCCGAGTCGCTGCCCGCGATGCGGCGCCGGGTCACGCGCGACCTCGCGCTCGAGGGGCTGCCGCGCGAGCGCGTGCTCGCCGCCGCCCTCCGCATGCTCGACGCCGTCGCGATCCGCGCGGGCGGCGACACCTACGCCGAGGAGCGCGGCACGCGCGGGCTCATGACCCTGCTGTGCCGGCACGCGAAGGTCACCGGCGACGCGGTGCGGCTGCGGTTCCCCGCGAAGTCCGGCCAGCGCTTCGACGTGACGATCGAGGATGCGGCGCTCGCGCGCTGCGTCGAGCAGCTGCTGACGCGCCGCTCCGGCCGCTCGCGGCTGCTCGCGTGGCGCGACGACGAGGGGGCGCACGCCCTCCGCGACGCCGACCTCAACGCGGCCGTGCGGGAGGCGACGGGCGGCGAGTTCACGGCGAAGGACTTCCGCACGCTGCACGGCACCCTCGTCGCGGCCGAGTCGCTCGCGCAAGCGCGCGACGTCGCGACGAAGACGGCGCGGAACCGCGCGGTCCGCGAGGCGATCAAGGCGGTCTCGGAAGCGCTCGGCAACACCCCATCGGTCGCGAAGTCGAGCTACATCGACCCCGAGGTCTTCGCCCGCTTCGAGCAGGGCGCGACGATGGGGCTCAAGGGCTCGCGCGAGCGCGCGCTGCTCGACCTGCTGCGCTGAGCTCGCTGAGACAGCTGAGCCGGCTCACCGCCGCAGGCGGTACCGTCTGCAGATGCACGCGATCGTCTCCGGAGCCGGCGTCGCCGGGCTGGCCCTCGCGGGCCGGCTCGCGCTCGACGGCTGGAGCGTCGACGTGCTCGAGCGCGCGCCCGCGCCCCGCCGCGCCGGCTACCTCGTCGACTTCTTCGGCCTGGGCTTCGACGCCGCCGATCGCCTCGGCCTGCTGCCGGCGCTGCGCGAGCGCGCGGAGTGCTACCCCGAGGTGCGTGCGGTCGACTCGACAGGCCGAGTGCGCGCGCGGCTGCCGATCTCGGTCGTCGAGCAAGCGGCGGGCGGCCGCTACCTGACCATCCTGCGGCCGCAGATCGTCGAGGCGCTGCTCGCGGCGCTCCCCGACGGCGTGCGGATGCGCTGGGGCGCGCAGGTCGAGACGGTCCGCGACGAGGGCGGCCGGGTGAGCGTGCTGCTCTCGAGCGGCGAGCGGCTCGAGGGCGACCTGCTCGTCGGCGCCGACGGGGTCGGCTCGCGCGTGCGGCAGCTCGCGTGGGGGCCGCACGAGCGCTTCGTGCGGCCGGTCGGCGACCTCATCGCTGCGGCGTGGACGGGCGACGATCCCGAGCTCGCGGCCGATCTGGGCGGCCGCGTCGCGATGCAGGTCGAGCTCGACCGGCAGCTCGTCGTCGCGCCGCTCGGCACGACGGACGTCACCGGCTTCGCGGTGCTGCGTGGCGTGGCGGAGCGCGATGCGCGCGCCGCGGTGATCGGCATGGGCGTGCTCGGCCGCCGCGCGGTGCGGAGCGCCACCGAGCCGTACCTCGACCGGGTGGCGCAGACCGTCGTCGAGCCGTGGGTGCGCGGCCGCGTCGTGCTGCTGGGCGATGCTGCCGGCGCCGTCTCGCTGCTCGCCGGTCAAGGGGCGTCGATGGCGATCGCGGGCGCCGAGCGGCTCGCGGAGGAGCTCGCGTTCGCGCGGCACGCGACGGACGTCGCGCACGGGCTCGCCGCCTTCGAGCGCGAGTGGCGGCCGGTCGTCGAGCGCGAGCAGGCGCGCGGCCGACGGCTGGCCGCGGCCTTCGCACCGCACTCGCGCATCGAGCTCGAGACGCAGAAGGCGATGTGGCGCGCGACGGCGATCCCGGGCGTCGCGCACGTCGTGGCGCGGGCGGCCGGCGGCGTCGCGAAGGGCGGCTGACGACGTGTCGTCGTGGTCGAGCGCGCACTGCCGCTGCCACGACTCCGGCCGAGGGATGCCGAGCCCGAAGAGGCAGCCGACGAGCTGCCCGTGGTGCTGCGCCTCGTGCTCGAGGAGCGCCCGCCACCCCGTGCACAACGCAAGCCGCTCGGACCGATCCGGCGGCGGATGCCGGCTCGGCGCCGGATCAGACGCGGATCAGCGTTCCGGGGCTTGCGTTGTGCACGGGCAGCGGCGCGAGGCGCCGCTCGTCGGTCAGCGGCGGAAGGAGGCCACCGCCTCGACGTGGTGGGTGTGCGGGAACAGGTCGAACGCCTCGAGCGAGTCGACGCTCCAGCCGCGCTCCGCGAGCAGCTTCGCGTCGCGCGCGAGCGCGACCGGGTCGCACGCGACGTAGACGATCTGCGCCGGCTCGAGCGCGACGAGCTGCTCGACGACCTCGCGGCCCGCGCCGGCGCGCGGCGGGTCGAGCACGACGACGCCGCGCGAGAGCCGCTCGCGCTCGGTCTTGCTCGCCCTCTTCGCGAGCTCGCGCAGCCAGCGGTCGACGCGGCCCGTCTCGGCGCTCGCGCCGAGCCACTCGGCGAGGTTCTCGCTCGCGTGGTCGGTCGCGATCTCGTCGGCCTCGACGCTCGTCACACGCGTCCGCTCCCCCAGCACCTCGGCGATCGTCGCCGCGAACAGGCCGACGCCGCCGTAGAGGTCGAGCGACCAGCCCGCCGCGTCGACCGCGTCGGCGTCGATCGCGCGACGCACCGCATCCGTCAGCACGCCGGGCGCCTCGCGGTGCACCTGCCAGAAGCCCGAGCGGTCGAGCGCGAACTCGCGCCCGCCGACCGTCTCGACGATCGTGTCGGTGCGGCCTCGCTCGGGCGCGCCCTCCATCGCGATGACGTCGACCTCGTCGCCGTGCTGCACGTAGTCGACGGCGGTGACGTGCGGCAGTCGCTGGTCGAGCTGGGCGGAGAGGCGGATGCCCTCGGTCGCGAGCGGCAGGTCGGCCACCGGCACGACCTCGTGGCTGCGGGGCGCGAACGGGCCCTGGCGGCCGCGGTCGTCGACGTGGAGCCGCACGCGCGTGCGCCAACCGAGGCCGCCGCGCTCGTCGTCGCCGGGCGCCGCCGCGACCGGCACCTCGCGCGCCATGCCTCCGGTGCGCTCGAGCGCGTCCTCGATGACGCGCTGCTTGAGCTCTCGCTGCCGCGGGAGCGCGATGTGGCCGAACTCGGCGCCGCCGGCCCGCTCGAGCGGGGCGCGCTCGATGGATGCCTCGTCCCACACGTGCGGGACGCGGTCGGGCGACGCCGACACGACCTCGAGCGCGACCGCGGTCGCGAACGACTTCTTCACCTCGACGACCTGCGCGCGCACCGTCTCGCCGGGCATCGTGTCGGGCACGAAGACGACCCGCCCGCGCTCATCGGAGTCGGTGCGGTGGCGGCCGACGAAGCGGCCTCCGTGCGCGACGTTGTCGATCGTCAGCTCGACGATCCGGCCCTCTGCGATGTCCTGCGGCATGGCTCCATCCTCCCGCATCCTCGCGGCCGGACGGCTCAGCCGAGCGAGCGCAGCGTGCTCGCGATCGCCTCGGCGCTGCGCTCGAGCGCCGCGCGCTCCGCATCCTCCATCGGCACCTCGAGCACGCGCTCGACCCCGCCGCGGCCGAGCACCGACGGCAGCGAGAGCGCGACATCGCGAAGCCCGAGCTCACCCCGCAGCACGCTCGAGACGGGCAGCACCGCGCGCTCGTCGCGCAGGATGGCCTCGACGATGCGGGCGGTCGAGACGCCGATCGCGCTCGAGGTCGCGCCCTTGCCCTCGATGATGCGGTACGCGGCGTGCATGACCTCGTCGGCGATGCGGTCGAGCTCTGGCAGCGGGAAGCGCAGCTCGCCGCCCTCGCGCCACTCGCGCACGAGCACCGGGCCGATCTTCGCGCGCGACCAGAGCGGGAACTCGCTGTCGCCGTGCTCGCCGACGATGAGCGCGTGCACGCTGCGCGGGTGCACCCCGACGAGCTCCGAGAGGCGCCAGCGCAGCCGCGACGTGTCGAGGACCGTCCCCGACGAGAGCACTCGCGCGCCGTCGAGGCCGCTCTCGCGCTGGGCGACGACGGTGAGCACGTCGCACGGGTTCGTCACGATGAGCAGGATGGCGTCGGGCGCGTGCTCGCGGATGCCCGGCACGAGCGCGCGCACGATGTCGGCGTTGCGGGCGGCGAGCGCGAGCCTCGGCTCGCCGGGCTGCTGCTTGGCGCCCGCGGTGATGACGACGACGTCGCTGCCGGCGATGACGCGGAGGTCGCTGCCGCCCTCGACGCGCCTGGCGGCGAGGAACGGCATCGCGTGGGCGAGGTCGAGCACCTCTGCCTCGACCTTCGCCGCGGCGAGGTCGTGCAGCGCCACGACGTCGGCCGAGCCGCGGATGAGCGCGGCGTAGGCGATCGCGACGCCCACGCCGCCCGCGCCGATGATGGACAGCTTCGTCGGTCGGCTCTGCTCCATGGCTCGACGCTAGGGGAGCCGCCCGCTCGCGCGCCACTGCCGCAGCGCCGATCGCCCGGCGCCGAGGCTCAGCCGCCGATGCGAGGATCGACGCGTGCAGCTCATCCTCGCCTCCGCCTCCCCCGCCCGGCTCGCGCTCCTGCGGCAAGCGGGGATCGAGCCGATCGTGCGGCCGACCGACCTCGACGAGGAGCTGCTCATCGCTGCGCACGAGGCGGCGCACGGGCCGCTCTCGCCCGAGCGGTACGTGCTCGTGCTCGCGCGCGCGAAGGCCGAGGCGCTCCTCGACGAGGACCCGCTCGACGACTTCGACGGGCTCGTGCTCGGCGGCGACTCGTCGCTCGAGCTCGACGGCGCGATGCTCGGCAAGCCGCACTCGCCCGAGCGCGCGCGGGAGCGGTGGCTCGCCCAGCGCGGCCGATCGGCGACGCTCCACTCCGGGCACTGGCTGCTGCGCGTGCGGTTCGGCGAGGTGATCCGCTCTGCGGGCCGGGCGACGGCGACGAGCCTCGACTTCGCCGCCGACATCGACGAGGCCGAGATCGACGCCTACGTCGCGACGGGCGAGCCGCTCGAGGTCGCGGGCGCGTTCACGATCGACGGCCGGGGCGCCGCGTTCATCGACCGCATCGACGGCGACCCCTCGACGGTCGTCGGCATGAGCATCCCGGCGCTGCGGCGCCTCGCGCGCGAGCTGGGCGTCGCCTGGCCGGCGCTCACGGGCGGCTGAGATGCCGCCGGGACGCGCGATGTGGGTGTGGATGCACGAGGCCGCGCCGCCCGACCCGGCCGCCGTCGCAGCCTTCGCCGTGCAGCAGCGCGTCACCGAGGCATTCGTCAGCGTGCCGTGGGGCGGGCCGACGCCGACGACCCAGCAGCAGGTCGCGGCGCTCCGCGGCGAGGGCGTGCGCGTCTCGGCCCTCGGCGGCGACCCGTCGTGGACGACGGGCGACGACGCGGTCACGTGGATGCGGCGAGCGACCGCGGCGCTCCTCTTCCAAGGCGTGCACCTCGACATCGAGCCGTGGACGCGGCGCGACTGGCCCAGCCGGGAGCGCGCGCTGCTCGAGGGGCTCGCGCGCACCGTGCGGGACGTCGCCGCGCGGACGAGCCTGCCCGTCGAGATCGACCTCGCGCCGTGGCTCGCACAGGCGCATCCGCGCCAGTTCCGCGACGTCGTCGCCCGCGCCGACGCCGTCACGCTCATGGCGTACCGCGACCGCGCATCCGACATCCTCGCGTCGAGCGCGTGGGCGCGGCGCGCGATCGCCGGTACCCGCCGGCCCTACCGGATCGGCGTCGAGACCGGCGCCGTGGCCGAGCCCGAGCCGACCGCCGCCCAGACCTTCGCCGACGACGGCCGCGCCGTGCTGGAGCGCGAGCTCGCGGAGGTGGCCGCGCGCCTCGCCGGCGACGACCGCTTCGCGGGCATCGCCGTGCACGACGTCGAGAGCTGGCTCGCGCTGCGCCCGTGACCGGTCAGGTGCTCTGCTGCGTCGGCACCACGCCGGTCTCGGCGAGCCCGGCATCGGCCTCGAGGTCGACCGCCGCCTCCTCGAACTGCGAGTTGAGCAGCCGCCAGTAGGCGCCGCGGGCGGCGACGAGCTCGTCGTGCGTGCCCTGCTCGACGATCGAGCCCTGCTCCATCACGAGGATGAGGTCGGCGTCGCGGATCGTCGAGAGCCGGTGCGCGATCACGAACGACGTGCGGTCGGTGCGCAGCGCCGCCATCGCGTGCTGCAGCAGCAGCTCGGTGCGCGTGTCGACCGAGGACGTCGCCTCGTCGAGGATGAGGACGCTCGGCTGCGCGAGGAATGCGCGCGCGATCGTCACGAGCTGCTTCTCGCCCGCCGAGAGGTTCGTCGCGTCCTCGTCGATCACGGTGTCGTAGCCCTCGGGCAGCGCGTGCACGAAGCGGTCGACGTACGTCGCGCGAGCAGCCTCGAGGATCTGCTCCTCCGTCGCGTCGGGCCGCCCGTAGGCGATGTTGTCGCGGATCGTGCCGCCGAAGAGCCACGTGTCCTGCAGCACCATCCCCGTCTGCGACCGGAGCGCATCCCTCGTCATCGTGCGCGTGTCGACGCCGTCGAGCAGGATGCGGCCGCCGTCGACCTCGTAGAAGCGCATGAGCAGGTTGACGAGCGTCGTCTTGCCGGCGCCGGTCGGGCCGACGATCGCGACCGTCTGGCCCGGCTCGACCTCGAGCGAGAGGTCGTCGATGAGCGGCTTGTCGGGCGAGTACGAGAAGCGCACGCGCTCGAACGAGACGCGGCCCGAGCCGGGCGCCGGGGTCGCGCCGCCCTCGTCGGGCTCCTCCTCCTCGGCGTCGAGCAGCTCGAAGACCCGCTCGGCGCTCGCGACGCCCGACTGCACCATCGTGACCGTCTGGCCGATCTGGCCGAGGTTCTGCGAGAACTGCTGCGAGTACTGGATGAACGCCTGCACGTCGCCGACGAGGATCTGCCCGGCGGCGACGAAGAGCCCGCCCGCGACGGCGACGAGCACGTAGCCGATGTTGCCGACGAAGGTCATGAGCGGGAAGACGAGCCCCGAGATGAACTGCGCCTTGAACGCCGCGTCGAAGACGCCGTCGTTCTCCTCCTCGAAGCGCGCACGCACCGCTTGCTCGCGGCCGAAGACCTTGACGAGCGCGTGGCCCGTGAAGGCCTCCTCGACGATCGCGTTCATGCGGCCCGTGCGGCGCCACTGCTCCTTGAACAGGCCCTGCGCCGGGCCCATCACGGCGCCGAGGATGATGCCCGTGAGCGGCACCGCGATGAGCGCGATGAGCGCGAGCCAGACGTTGATCGTCAGCATCATGACGAGCACGCCGACGACGCTCAGGATGCCCGTGACGATCTGCGACATCGTCTGCGAGACCGTCTGCGACACGTTGTCGAGGTCGTTCGTCACGCGCGAGAGGAGCTCGCCGCGCTGCGTGCGGTCGTAGTACGCGAGCGGGAGGCGGTGCACCTTCTCCTCGACGTCGCGCCGCAGCCCCTGCACGGTGCGCTGCACGACCCGGTTGACGACGAAGCCCTGCAGCCACTGGAAGAGGCTGCCGGCGAGGTAGACGCCGAGCACGACGAGCAGGATGCCGCCGAGCCGCTCGAAGTCGATGCCCGCACCGGGCACGAGGTCGGGCATGCGCTCGATCATGTTGGCGAAGTCGTCCTGGCCGTCGGCGCGGAGCCCCTCGACGACCTGCGCCTGGGTCGCGCCCGGCGGCATCTGCCGCTGCACGAGCCCCTGCACGATGACGTTCGTCGCCTCGCCGAGGATGCGCGGGCCGAGCACGACGAGCACGACGCCGATCGAGCCGAGCGCGAACACGAGCGCGAGCAGCCAGCGGTAGGGGTGCATGAGCCGCAGCAGCCGCAGCGCCGAGGCGCCGAACGACTTGGCCTTGCCGGGCGGCGGCTCCCAATCGCCGGCGCCGATGCGCGCGGCCTCGGCCTGCTCGGCCTCGAGCCGCTCCTCCTCGGTGAGCTCGGGCTCCGGCCTCGCCGGTCGCTCCTTCTTCACGCGCGCCATCTCAGGCCTCCACTGCCATCTGCGACTCGACGATCTCGCGGTAGGTGTCATTGCCCGCGAGCAGCTCCTCGTGCGTGCCGGATCCCACCACCCGACCGCGCTCGAGCACGACGATCCGGTCGGCGTCGACGATCGTCGAGACCCGCTGGGCGACGACGATCTGGGTGGTCTCGCCCACCGCGTCCCGCAGCGCCGCCCGCAGGCGCGCATCCGTCGTGAGGTCGAGCGCCGAGAACGAGTCGTCGAAGACGAGCACGTCGGGCTCGGCGACGAGCGCGCGGGCGATCGAGAGCCGCTGCCGCTGACCGCCCGAGACGTTCGTGCCGCCCTGCGCGATGCGCGACTCGAGCTGCTTCGGCATCTGCTGCACGAAGCCCGCCGCCTGCGCGATCTCGAGCGCGCGCCACAGCTGCTCGTCGGTCGCGGCCTCGTTGCCGTAGCGGAGGTTCGAGGCGACCGTGCCGGCGAAGAGGTAGGGGCGCTGCGGCACGAGCGCGATGCCGCGCCAGAGCGCCTCGGCGTCGAGCTCGCGCACGTCGACGCCGCCGACGAGCACCGCGCCGCCCGTCGCGTCGAAGAGCCGCGGGATGAGGTTCACGAGCGTCGTCTTGCCCGCGCCGGTCGAGCCGATGATCGCGAGGGTCTCGCCGGGCTCGGCGCGCAGGCTCACGCCGTCGATGACGGGGTGGTCTGCACCCGGGTAGCGGAAGACGACATCGCGCAGCTCGACGGTGCCGGGCGAGACCTGCTCGCGGCCGTCGACGACGCGCTCGATCGTCGGCTCGGTCTCGAGCACCTCGCCGATGCGCCGGGCCGAGACCGCGGCCCTCGGGATCATGATCGTCATGAAGGTGGCCATGAGCACGCCCATGAGGATCTGCATGAGGTACTGCAGGAAGGCCATCATCGTGCCGATCTCGAGCTCGCCCCGATCGACGAGCCCCGCGCCGAACCAGATGACGGCGACGCTCGAGACCTCGACGATGAGCATGATGACCGGGAACATCAGCACGAAGAGGTTGCCGGTGCGGATCATGGCGTCGGTGACGTCGTCGTTCGCGACCGCGAAGCGCGCCTTCTCCCGCCGCTCCTGCACGAACGCGCGGATGACGCGGATGCCCGTGAGCTGCTCGCGCAGCACCTTGTTGATGCGGTCGATGCGCTCCTGCAGCTGCCGGAAGATCGGCACGAGGCGCGAGACGAGGAAGCCGAGCACGACGAGCATGAGCGGCACCGAGACCGCGATGAGCCACGAGAGGGTCGCATCCGCCCGGATCGCCATGATGACGCCGCCGATCGCCATCATCGGCGCCGACAGCAGCATCGTGCACGACATGAGGATGAGCATCTGCACCTGCTGCACGTCGTTCGTGTTGCGGGTGATGAGGCTCGCGGCGCCGAAGCGCTGCACGTCCTGCTCGCTGAAGTCGCCGACCTTGCCGAAGAGGTCGGCGCGCAGGTCGCGGCCCGCGCGCATCGCGAGCCGCGCGCCGAAGAGGATCGCGAGCACGTTGGCGGCGACCTGCCCGAGGCTCAGCGCGAGCATGAGCACGCCGAGCCGCCAGACGGTGTCGGTGTCGCCGCGCAGCACGCCCTCGTCGATGATGTCGGCGTTGATCGTCGGCAGCATGAGCGTGAGCACCGACTGCACGAACTGGAACAGCACGACGAGCAGGAGCGACAGCATCGAGGGCCGCACGTAGCGGACGATGAGCTTCCACAGCATGGGTCAGGCCTCCACGGGCTCGAGGGCGGATGCGTCGGGTCGGCGCCCCGGCGCGGGCTCGGCACCGGACTCGGCACCCGGGGCGGCGACGATGCCGTGCAGGAGCACCTGCATGATGTCGTCGACCGATGACACGGGCTCGTCCTCGCCCCAGCTCGCGGCCGCGGCCCACGCGAGCGCGCGCAGCACCTCGGCCGCGACGAGCGGCGTGACGCGCAGGTCGTGCGCGAACGGCTCGAAGCGCGCGGCGATCCAGCGCTTCGAGCGCTCGAAGTCGTCGCGGCGCTCTGCCGCGACCCGCTGGGCGATGGGGCCGAGCGCCATCACGAGCCCGAACATGAACCGCATCCGCTCGACGAGCACGGGCACGAGGGTCGCCACGAGCTCGGCGACCGAGTCGGCGCGCAGGTCGAGATCGGGCTCGGCGTCGGTCATGTGGTGCTCGACGAGCGCGGCGAGCAGCGACTCCTTGTCGCCGAACGCCTTGAAGAGCGTGCCCTCGGCGACGCCCGCCGCGTCGGCGAGCTGCCGCGACGTGATCGCGGCACCGAGCTCGAGCACGGCGGGCGTGACGGCGTCGATGATCTGCGCGCGCCGGTCGTCAGCGCTCAAGCGAGGTGGGGGCGACACGACGATCAGCGTAGATGAGTGAGCACTCACTCACAAGCGGCACCCAGCGGGCGCTTCAGATGCCGGGGCGCCGCCTCCGGTCGCGCTGCCACGCCTCCGCGGAGCGGGCGATCGCGCCTTGCGCGGTCTCGAGCAGCTCGTGCGCGAGCGCGCTCCAATCGGTGCTGCCGACGGTGCTCGGGGGTCGCTCCCCGACCCCGCGCCGCGCGTCATGCTCCGCTGCGTCGAACGCGTGCGTCGCGCGCCGCACGGCGTCGCGGTAGGCGGCGAACTCGCCGGGCGCCATGCGGGTCCCGAGGCTCGCGGGCCGCAGCTCGAGCGCGCGCCGCTGCTCGCGCAGGAACTCCTGCAGCGCCGGGCTCGACGCGTCGGTCATGGTCGGGTAGTCGATCGCCTTGGCCGGGTCGGTCTCGTACGCGATCCAGCGCGCCGTCAGGCGATCGTGCTCGTCTCGCAGCCGCGCGAGCGGCATCGCCTCGAGCGGCGCCCGGCTCGCGGGCAGGGTCGCGCGCGCCGCGTGCACCGACGCCCGCCTGGCCTTGAGGTCGGCGACCGCGACCTTCACCGCGCGCTCAGCGGCTTGCGCGCGCCGCTTCGACTCGAGCACCGCGCCGAGGCCCACGCGGCCGGCGGACTGCTCCGCCTGCGTCCGCAGCAGCTCGGCGCGCGCGACCTTGAGGTCTGCGCGCGAGCGCGTCACGGCATCCGTCGCCTGTCGCACGTCGTGCATCGCGGCGTCGAGCTCGAGCCGACGGCCGGCCGGGCGGCCGCGCCGCACGCCGACGACGCCGAGGGCGCCCGCACCCGCGCCGGCGGGAGCGATCCACCACCACTCGGCCACGAGCGCCAGCACGACGGGATCCACGGCTCCATGCTAGGTGCGCCGGGCGGTCGGGCACAGGGCTTGGGGGCAGAGATGCAGCGCCGCGCTCGAGCGCGGCGCGCGGCTCGACAGCCCCCGCGCGACTCGACCCCGTGCGGGCGACTCGACCGCTTGCGCGCGACTCGACCCCTCCGCGCAGCACGCGGGTCCCGCGGCCCGACTGTGGGAATCCGCAACCGAACCCGGCATTCCTGTGTGGCGTGCGCACGCATCCGCCATGTCCTCCCGCTTAGGCTCTAGAACCATGCGCCGCATCACCAAGGTCCTCATCGCCAATCGCGGCGAGATCGCCGTCCGCATCATCCGGGCGGCGCGCGACGCCGGCATCGGCTCGGTCGCGGTCTACGCCGAGCCCGACCGCGATGCGCAGCACGCGCAGCTCGCCGACGAGGCCTTCGCGCTGCACGGCTCGACGAGCGCCGAGAGCTACCTCGTGATCGACAAGCTGCTCTCGGTCGCGCGCCGCTCGGGCGCCGACGCCGTGCACCCCGGCTACGGCTTCCTCGCCGAGAACGCCGACTTCGCACGCGCCGTCATCGATGCCGGGCTCATCTGGATCGGCCCGAGCCCCGACGCGATCGAGCAGCTCGGCGACAAGGTCTCCGCCCGCCACATCGCCGAGTCGGTCGGCGCGCCGCTCGCGCCCGGCACGATCAACCCCGTCGCCGGCGCTGCCGAGGTGCTCGAGTTCGTCGACGTGCACGGGCTGCCGGTCGCGATCAAGGCGGCCTTCGGCGGCGGCGGCCGCGGCCTCAAGGTCGCCCGCACCCGCGAGGAGGTCGAGGAGCAGTTCGACTCGGCGACGCGCGAGGCGGTCGCGGCGTTCGGCCGCGGCGAGTGCTTCGTCGAGAAGTACCTCGACAAGCCCCGCCACGTCGAGACGCAGTGCCTCGCCGACGCGCACGGCGACGTCGTCGTCGTCTCGACGCGCGACTGCTCGCTGCAGCGCCGCCACCAGAAGCTCGTCGAGGAGGCGCCCGCGCCGTTCATCACCGCCGAGCAGGATGCCGAGCTGCGCCGCGCGTCGAAGGCGATCCTCCGCGCCGCCGGCTATGTCGGGGCCGGCACGTGCGAGTTCCTCATCGGCGCCGACGGCACGATCTCGTTCCTCGAGGTCAACACGCGCCTCCAGGTGGAGCACCCCGTCTCGGAGGAGGTCACCGGCATCGACCTCGTGCGCGAGCAGTTCCGCATCGCCGAGGGCGAGGCGCTCGGCTACGACGACCCCGAGGTGCGCGGCCACTCGATCGAGTTCCGCATCAACGGCGAGGACGCCGGCAGCGGCTTCATCCCCCAGCCCGGCCCCGTGCGGGTGTTCCGCGCCCCGAGCGGCCCCGGCATCCGCATCGACTCCGGCGTCGTCGCCGGCGACGTCATCGGCGGCAACTTCGACTCGATGCTCGCGAAGCTCATCGTCACCGGCCGCGACCGCGCCGAGGCCCTCTCCCGCGCTCGCCGCGCGCTCGCGGAGTTCGAGGTCGAGGGGCTCCCGACGGTGCTGCCCTTCCACCGCCGCATCGTCGACCACCCGGCGTTCGCGCCCGAGGGCGACGCGCCCTTCTCGATCTACACGTCGTGGATCGAGACGGAGTTCGAGAACGACATCCCCGCGTGGGGCGGCGAGCCGTCGGAGCTCGGCGGCCCGGAGCCGCGCCGCACGGTCGTCGTCGAGGCGGACGGCAAGCGCATCGCGGTGTCGATGCCGAAGCGCCTCTTCTCCGACACGAAGGACGCGAAGGGCCCCGCGCCCCGGCGGATGCGGACGGTGCTCGCGGGCGGCGTCGGCTCCGGCATCATCGTCTCGCCCATGCAGGCGACGGTCGTGAAGGCGGCCGTCGCCGAGGGCGACCGCGTCGTCGCGGGCGACCTGCTCGTCGTGCTCGAGGCGATGAAGATGGAGCAGCCGCTCTCCTCCCCCGTCGACGGCGTCGTGACGGCGATCGACGCGCCGGTGGGCGCGACCGTCCCCTCGGGCCACCGCCTCGTGTCGATCACGCCCAACGACGCCTGACCCGCGGAACCCGCGCGCACCCGAGCAGTCGACGCGTTCTGCAGGTGATCCGGGCCGACGGAGGGACGATTCCCCTCGAGTCGGTCAGATCGCCTGCGAAGCGCTTCATGCCGCTGCTGCAGCGGCGTCGTCGCCGCCGTCGCTGCGGCCGGGGCGGCGGCGATGGCGGTCGCGTCGCACGACGTCGAGCAGCGTCGCCTCCGTGCGCGGCCACTCGTGGATGACGTCCTCGTAGGCGAAGCGCAGCACGGTGCCGCCGCGCAGCTGCAGCTCGCGGTCTATCCGCCGGTCGCGCGGGAAGTCGTCGACCCGCGTGTGGTGCTCGCGGCCGTCGAGCTCGACCCACAGCGCGTCGCCGAGCAGGAAGTCGCGGGGCCCGAGGCCGGGCACCTCGACCTGCGTCCGCACGCGCAGCCCGATCGAGCGGCAGCGGTAGCGGAAGATGCTCTCGAGTCCCGAGCCCGCGCCGGCATCGAGGAGCGACGCGAGCAGCCGGCCTCGCTCGCTCCCCTCCAGCAGCCGCCGCAACCACGGCAGGGTGCAGCGTCGCTCGTGGAGGCACGCGTCGAGCACGGCGAGCGCGAGCTCGGTCGGCTGGCACTCGACGACATGCAGCAGCACGTCCGCGAGCGGCTGCCGCGCGAGCTCCGGGGCCCGGGTGCGCCCGCGCCAGTGCAGCGCGACCTCCGGATCATCGATCGCGGCCGGCGCTCCGCGCTCCCTGGGGTTCAGTCGCGAGCCGTTGCCCGGCACCGCGACGTGCAGGCGGCCGTCCTCGAGGGTCCAGATGCCCATCGCGCTCGTCGCCGAGATGCACGTGAGCTGCCCGCGCATGCGTACGGCCTGCACGAGCCGGGGGTCGGCATCCGGGACCGCGACCCACGCCCGACGCACGGCGACGAGCGTGCCGGCACGGCGAGCGTCGAGCACAGCCGGCCGGCCGAAGCCGCGAGCGCGCAGCTGCGCGAGCGACGCCACGCCGCCCAGCGCGCGCACCGCATCCTGGATCGCCACGTGCGCGATCGTGCCGCCTCACCCGGTGCGTCGTCGGCGCCTCGTCCAGCGTCTGGGGAGAAGGGCATCCCCACCCGCAGCCTCCCGCCGTCGTTTCGCAGGCGATCGAGGCGGTCCGAGGGGAATGCTCCCTCGCCCTGGCGGGATCGCCTGCGAAACGGTGAGCGGCGCGGCGCGGCGCGCGGGGCCCGGCTCAGGGCTCGAGCTGCTCCTGCGCGACGTGCATCGAGCGGGCGACGTCGGTGACCGAGCCCGAGAGCGACGGGTAGACGGCCCATGCGCGCGCGAACTGGTCGACCGTGAGGCGCTGCTCGATCGCGAGCGAGAGCGGCAGGATGAGCTCGGATGCGCGGGGCGCGACGACCACGCCGCCCACGATCGTGCCGAGGTCGGTGCCGGCGATGAGCTTGACGAAGCCGTCCTGCACGCCCTGCATCTTCGCCCGCGGGTTGTGGCTGAGCGGGAGCTTCACGATGCGCGCCTCGCGCTCACCCGCGTCGATCGACGCCTGCTGCCAGCCGACGGTCGCGATCTCGGGGTAGGTGAAGATGTTGGACGCGACGTTGCGGAGCGTGATGGGACGCACCTCGTCGCCGAGCGCGTGGAAGATCGCCGTGCGCCCCTGCACCGAGGCGACCGACGCGAGCGGGAAGAACGCGGTGCAGTCGCCGGCGGCGTAGATGTGCGGCACGGAGGTGCGCGCGACGCGGTTGACGCGGATGTGGCCCGACTCGGTCGTCTGCACGCCCGCGGCGTCGAGGCCGATCCGCTCGGTGTTCGGCACCGCGCCGACGGCCATGAGGCAGTGGCTGCCGCGGATCTCGCGACCGTCGGAGAGCGTCACGACGACCTCGTCGCCGTCGCGCACGACGCTCGTCGCGCGCTGCTTGTTGAGCACGTGCATGCCGCCGCGACGGAAGACCTCCTCGATGACGTCGGCCGCGTCGGTGTCCTCGCCCGGCAGCACGCGCTCGCGGCTCGAGACGAGCGTCACCTCGGAGCCGAGCAGCCGGTAGGCGGAGGCGAACTCGGCACCCGTGACGCCCGAGCCGACGACGATGAGGTGGGAGGGCATCTCCTTGAGGTCGTAGAGCTCGGTCCACGTGAGGATGCGCTCGCCGTCGGGCTGGGCGCTCGGCAGCACGCGCGGGCGCGCGCCCACCGAGACGACCGCGGTGTCGAGCTCGAACGAGTCGAAGTCCTTCGCGTTCGCGCCCCCGGTCGAGACGGCCACGGTCGTCGGGCTCGTGAAGCGGCCCTCGCCCTCGACGACCTGCACGCCGAGGCTCTCGAGCGTCTGGCGCATGTCGTCGGACTGGCTGTGCGCGAGCTTCCGGATGCGCTTGTTGAGCTTCGTGAAGTTGACCGCGACCTCGGGGCGCAGCGGGCGGCCGCGATCGCCGCGCGCGAAGAACTGCACGCCGAGCTCGTCGGCCTGCTCGATCGCGGCGGCCGACTCGGCCGAGGCGATGAGCGTCTTCGAGGGCACGACGTCGGTGAGCACCGCGCTGCCGCCGACGCCGGCGCGCTCGATGAGCGTCACCTCCGCGCCGAGCTGGGCTCCCGCGAGCGCCGCCTCGTAGCCGCCCGGTCCGCCGCCGATGATCACCACGCGCTGCTTGCGCTCGAATGCACTCACGTGCTCCATCATCCCGCATCCGCGCGCGGTGGAGCTCAAAGCCGAGGGCCTTTCGGCCCTCGGCCGCGACCCCAGCGCCGGGCGCCGTCCCCGGGGCCCGGAAAGTGGCCGAAGCGCTCAGCCCGCCCGGCGCTCATGGATCGCCGTCGACAGCGCGCGGCCGTTGACCTCGGCGTACAGCACGCCCTCGGTCACCGAGATCGTCATCGACGTGCGGCGCGCGACAGCGTCGGCGACCGCGTCGACGAATCCGGGGTCGAACGAGACGAGCCGCACGTCCTCGGGTCGGTGGATGCGCTTCCCGGCCCAGCGGGCGGCGACCCTCTCGGGGTCGCGATGCGTGTAGACCGCGCAGCGATCCGCCGCCATGCTGCCGCGGTGCACGCGCTCGGCCTCGGGGGCGCCGATCTCGATCCAGGCGACGAGCGCGCCGGTGCGGTCGCGCACGAGCACCGCCGGCTCGTCGCCGCCCGAGAGCCCGTCGCCGAACCCGATCCCCTCCTCGTGCTCGAGGCACAGCGCGAGCACGCGCGTCACCATGAACGCCGCGGTCTCGGAGGGGTGCTGCGCGACCTTGAGCGAGAGCTCCTCGTAGACGCCGCGGTCGACGTCGGAGAGCTGCACCTCGAAGGTGTGGACGGTCGCGCCGATGGCCATGGTGACCCAGCCTACGGGCGGGCCGCGAGCGAGCGCGCCGACGTGCGCGGGCCTCCGTCGCCCCTAGAGTGGGCGCCATGACGCACCCGCTCGATGCCCCCGCAGACCCGCGCGAGGTCGCGCGCCAGGCCGCCGACGACATCCGCCGCATCACCGGCGTCGAGTCGCACGACATCGCCCTCACGCTCGGCTCCGGCTGGGCTCGCGCGGCCGACCTGCTCGGCGAGACGACCCACACGATCGCCGCGACCGAGATGACCGGCTTCTCGAAGCCCGCGCTCGAGGGGCACGTCGGCACGATCCGCTCCGTGCTGACCGACGACGGCCGCCGCGCGCTCGTCATCGGCGCCCGCACGCACTACTACGAGGGTCACGGCGTGCGCCGCGTCGTCCACTCCGTCCGCACCGCCGCCGCGGCAGGCGCATCCGTCATGGTGCTCACGAACGGCGCGGGCGGCATCAAGCCGAGCTGGACGCCGGGCCAGCCCGTGCTCATCAGCGACCACATCAACCTCACGGCCGACTCGCCGCTCGAGGGCGCGACGTTCGTCGACCTCACCGACCTCTACTCGCCGCGCCTGCGCGACATCGCGCGCGAGGTCGACGGCAGCCTCGACGAGGGCGTCTACGTGCAGTTCCGCGGCCCGCACTACGAGACGCCCGCCGAGGTGCAGATGGCGAAGGCGATCGGCGGCCACGTCTGCGGCATGTCGACGGCGCTCGAGGCGATCGCCGCGCGCGAGGCCGGCATGGAGGTGCTCGGGCTCAGCCTCATCACCAACCTCGCGGCGGGCATCCAGACGACGCCCCTCTCGCACGAGGAGGTCATCGAGGCCGGCCGCGAGGCCGAGGGCCGCATCTCGCGCCTGCTCGCCGACGTCGTCGCCGCGATCGGCGCCCGAGCATGAGCCTCGACGCCGCGCGCGCGTGGGCCGCCGCCGATCCCGACCCCGAGATGCGGGCAGAGCTCGAGGCGACGATCGCCGCCGCCGAGGCGGGCGACGCCGCCGCGATGACCGAGGTGACGGATGCGTTCCGCGGGCGCCTGCAGTTCGGCACGGCGGGCCTGCGTGGCCGGATCGCCCCGGGGCCGAACCGCATGAACACCGTCGTCGTGCAGCAGGCCTCCGCGGGGCTCGCCCGCTACCTCGTCGACCGAGAGCCCTACCCCTCGGTCGTGATCGGCTGGGACGGGCGGCGCGGCTCGGAGCGCTTCGCGCGGGACGCCGCCGAGGTCTTCGCCGGTGCCGGCGTGCGGGCGATCCTGCTGCCGCGGCTGCTGCCCACGCCCGTGACGGCCTTCGCGGTGCGCCACCTCGGCGCGAGCGCCGGCGTCATGGTGACCGCGAGCCACAACCCGCCCGCCGACAACGGCTACAAGGTCTACCTCGGCGGCGCCGACGAGGGCAGCCAGATCGTGCCGCCCGCCGACGCCGAGATCGCCGCCCGCATCGTCGAGGCGGCCGCGGTGCCGGTGACCGAGTACCCGCGGGGCGAGCCGGAGGTCGCGGGCGAGGGCGTCTGGGAGTCGTACGTCACGGCGACGGCGGCGATCGGCCAGCCCGATCAGGGCATGCCGGGCGCCGGCGGCCCGAAGGTCGTCTACACGCCGCTCCACGGCGTCGGTCTCGAGACGGTGCGCGCGGTGCTCGACGCCGCGGGCTTCCCGCCCGTGACGGTCGTGCCCGAGCAGGCCGAGCCCGACGGCGCGTTCCCGACCGTCGACTTCCCGAATCCCGAGGAGCCGGGCGCGCTCGACCTCGCGATGGCGCTCGCCACCGCGGAGGGGGCCGAGCTGATCGTCGCGAACGACCCCGACGCCGACCGGCTCGCGGTCGCGGTGCCGGATGCGTCGGCGCCGGCCGGCTGGCGGATGCTCACGGGCAACGAGGTGGGCCTGCTGCTCGGCTGGGACGCGGCCCGCGCCGCGCGCGGACACGGCGCGCTCGCCGCCTCGATCGTCTCCTCCCCCGGGCTCGGCGTCATCGCGGCGGCGCACGGGCTCGAGTTCGTGCAGACGCTCACGGGCTTCAAGTGGGTCTCGCGCGTGCCGGGCCTCGTCTACGGCTACGAGGAGGCGCTCGGCTACCTCGTCAACCCCGGCACCGTGCGCGACAAGGACGGCATCTCGGCGCTCGTGCGCATCCTCACGCTCGCGAGCGAGCTGCACGAGCGCGGTTCGTCGCTCGCCGAGGAGCTGCTCGCGCTCGCCGCGGAGTTCGGCGCGTTCGAGTCCGGTCAGGTGAGCGTGCGCGTCACCGACCTCGCGCGCATCCCCGCGCTCATGGCGGCGCTGCGCGCGGCGCCGCCGACCGAGCTCGCGGGCGCGGCAGTCGTCGCGGCCGATGACCTCGCGCTGCCCGAGCACGGCGGGATCGGCGACATCCTGCGCTTCACGCTCGACGACGGGTCTCGCGTCATGGTGCGCCCGAGCGGCACCGAGCCGAAGCTCAAGGTCTACATCGACGCGACCTCGACCGCCGGGCCGCCCGCGGCGCGCGTGCGCGCGGCGCGGGTGCGGGTCGCGGCGATCGCCGACGCCGTGCGGCCGCTGCTGGCGCGCTGGAGCTGAAGCCGGAGACCCTTTCGGGTCTCCGGCGCGACGCCAGCGCCCCGGCCCGTCCCGGGCCGGGGTTCCCTACCGGCGCAGCGCCGCGATCGCGTCGTCGCGCGTCGCCGCGCGCGCGATCGCCTCGGCGACGCCCTCGCCGTCGAGCGCGTTCGCGAGCTCCGCGAGCATCCGCAAGTGGCGCTTGGGGCTCGTCGCCGCCAGCCCGATGACGACCCGCACCGGATCGTGGTGCGGGTGGCCGAACGCGACGGGCTCGTCGAGCACGACGATCGCGAGCGCGTCGCGGCGCACGACCGCGCTCGGCCGCGCGTGCGGCACGGCCACGCCCGGCGCGACGACGCAGTAGGGGCCGGCCTGCTCGATCTGCTGCACGAGCTCCTCGACGTACGCGCGACCGACCGCTCGCGCGGTCACGAGGTCGACCCCCGCGGCGCGCACGGCGGCGCGCCAGTCGGCGGCGTGCACCCCGGGAGAGAAGGTCGCCTCGTCGAGCGGCAGCGTCATCGGAGGTCGTCGAAGCCGTCGGCGATCTCGTCGGCGAGCTCCTCCCGCTCCTCGAGCGAGCAGAAGGCGCCGGCGACGGCGTTCTGCGTGACCTCCTCGAGGTCGTCGAGATCCCAGTCGAACGCCTCGACGAGCAGGCCCATCTCGCGCGTGAGCGTCGTGCCCGACTGCAGGCGGTTGTCGGGGTTGACGGTGACGGCGAAGCCGAGCTGCAGCAGCAGGTCGATCGGGTGGTCCTCGAGCGAGTCGCCCCACTGCGCGATCGTGCCGGTCTGCAGGTTGGAGCTCGGGCTCAGCTCGAGCGGGATCCGGCGGTCCTTCACCCACTCCGCGAGCTCGCCGAGCCGCACGACGATCGCGTCATCGCGCTCCTGCTCGACCTCGATGTCCTCGGCGATGCGCGTGCCGTGCCCGAGCCGCAGCGCGCGGCCGGCGAAGAGCGCGTCCTCGATGCTCGCGAGGCCGTCGCCCTCGCCCGCGTGCACCGTCGCGGGGAAGTGCGCCTTCGCGAGCCGGTCGAACGCCGACGCGAGCCGCGACGGCGGGAAGCCCGCCTCGGGGCCGGCGATGTCGAAGCCGACGGCGCCCTTGTCGCGGTGCCGGAGCGCGAGCTCGGCGATCTCGTCCGCGCGGTCGAGGTGCCGCATGGCGCTGATGAGCTGGCCGATGCGGATGCCGCGGCCGTGCGTCTCGACGAGGTCGATCGCCTCCTCGATGCCCGCCTGCACAGCCTCGACCGCCTGGTCGAGCGAGAGGCCGCGCTGCAGGTGCTGCTCGGGTGCCCAGCGGATCTCGCCGTAGACGACGCCGTCCTCCGCGAGGTCGAGCACGAACTCCTTCGCGACGCGGTGCAGCCCGTGCTCGGTCTGCATGACGGCGGTCGTGATGTCGAAGGTCTTGAGGTACTCCGGGAGCGAGCCGGAGTTCGACTGCGCGGCGAACCACTCGGCGAGCGCGTCGGCGTCGCTCGCCGGCAGCTCGAGGCCGATCTCGTCGGCGAGCTCGAGCACCGTCTGCGGCCGGAGCCCCCCGTCGAGGTGGTCGTGCAGGCTGACCTTGGGCAGCGTCTGGATGTCGACGCCGTCGACCTCGTACCGGCTCATTCCGCCTCCGTCATCGGGGTGCATTGAGCCTCGATCGTATCGGCCGCGAGCGCGCCGCGGCATGCCGCCGCGATCGGAGCCCGCAGGCACGTCAGGCGCCGGAGGCGGCAAGCCCGATCGCGGCGAGGATGAGGCCGCCCGCGACGATCCACAGCAGCGCCCACAGCGCGAGCATCGCGACGCTCAGCCAGATGCCCCACAGCGCCATCGTGCGTCCCGCGGGCTCGCGCTTACGCGCCATGACGCCGACGATGATGCCCGCGATGGGCACGAGGATCGAGCCGCCGATGAAGATGGATGCGAGGCCGAGCACGAGCGCGACGACGCTGAGCGTCTTCGGCTCCGCCGCGCCGTAGGCGGCACCCGCGGGCTGCGTGGCATCGCCGACGTACGCGCTGCTCGGGCGGTTCAGCTGGGGATCGGTCACGACTGGCTCCTCAGGGCTTGAGTGGTGCGGATGCGTCGAGCCAACCAGGGCGCGCGGCGCGCGGCCTGGACGGCGGCTGGGTGCCGCCTCGGCGCCAGTCTCCCCGCGCGCTGCAAGCGGCGCAAGAGCCTCCGCTCGGCAGCGCTCACGACCCCGGCCGAGCGTGCGGTCTCAGGCGATGCGCTCGCGCACGATCGGCGGCACGTCGACGGCCGTGCCGGGCGCCGCGAGCTCCCACGCGCCCTCGAGCGCCTCGAGCGCCCGCGGGATGCGGCTCTCATCGTCGGCGGAGATCGTCCAGAGCGGGTCGCCCGCCCGCACGGCGTCGCCGGGCTTGACGTGCAGGTCGATGCCCGCGGCGTGCACGACCGGGTCGCTCGCCCGGGCGCGGCCCGCGCCGAGCCGCCACGCGGCGATCCCGAACGGCAGCGCCTCCTGCCGCGCGAGCACGCCGTCGCGCTCCGCGACGACCGTGTGCGTCTCGTTCGCGACCGGCAGCGGCGCGTCGGGGTCGCCGTCCTGCGCGGTCACGAAGCGGCGCCAGACGTCCATCGCTCGGCCGTCGGCGAGCGCGGCCTCGACGTCCGCGTCGGGCTGGCCCACCGCATCCAGCATCTCGCGCGCGAGCGCGACCGTGAGCTCGACGACGTCGGCGGGACCGCCGCCCGCGAGCACCTCGATCGACTCGCGCACCTCGTTCGCGTTGCCGATCGCGAGGCCGAGCGGCACGTCCATCGTCGTGAGCAGCGCGCGCGTCTCGACGCCCGCGTCGCGGCCGAGCGCGACCATCGTCTCGGCGAGCTCCTTCGCGCGCTCGAACTCCTGCATGAACGCGCCGGAGCCGAACTTCACGTCGAGCACGAGCGCGCCCGTGCCCTCGGCGATCTTCTTCGACATGATCGAGGATGCGATGAGCGGGATGGCCTCGACGGTGCCGGTGATGTCGCGGAGCGCGTAGAGCCGCTTGTCGGCGGGCGCGAGGCCCGAGCCGGCCGCGCACACGACGCCGCCGACCGTGCGGAGCTGCGCGAGCATCTCGTCGTTCGTCAGGTCGGCACGCCAGCCGGGGATCGACTCGAGCTTGTCGAGCGTGCCGCCCGTGTGGCCGAGGCCGCGGCCCGAGAGCTGCGGCACCGCGATGCCGAAGGCGGCGACGAGCGGCATGAGCGGGAGCGTGATCTTGTCGCCGACGCCACCGGTGGAGTGCTTGTCGACCGTCGGCTTGTCGAGCGACGAGAAGTCCATGCGCTCGCCGGAGGCGATCATCGCGGTCGTGAGGTCGTGGATCTCGCGGCGCTCCATGCCGTTGAGCAGGATCGCCATCGCGAGCGCCGCCATCTGCGGGTCCTCGACGTAGCCGCGCGTGTACGCGTCGATGAGCCAGTCGATCTGCGCGGTCGACAGCGCTCCGCCGTCGCGCTTCGTGCGGATGATGTCGACCGCGTCGAAGTCCTCAGCCACGGTGCTCCCTCTCCTCGTGCTCGGCGTACTCGTCGAGCTGTGCCGGGCCGAACGCATCCGGCAGCACCTCGGCCATCGTGCGGATGCCGCTCACGGTGTCGAGCAGCATGCCCGGCGCCGCGTGCTCGACGAGCAGCTGGCGGCAGCGGCCGCACGGCATGAGCCGCTCCCCCGCGCCGTTGACGCACGCGAAGGCGACGATCCGGCCGCCGCCGCCCATGACCATCGCGCTCACGAGCGAGCACTCGGCGCACAGCGTGACGCCGTAGGCGGCGTTCTCGATGTTGGCGCCCGCGACGATGCGGCCGTCGTCGACGAGCGCCGCGGCGCCCACCGGGAACCTCGAGTAGGGCACGTAGGCCCGCTCGGTCGCCGCGACCGCCGCGTCGTGCAGCGCTTGCCAGTCGATCTCAGCCATGGCCGCCTATTGCTTGATGTAGGGCTTGCCGCTCGCCGCCGGCGCCCGCGACTGGCCGATGAAGCCGGCGACCGCGAGCAGGGTGATGACGTACGGGAGCATGAGCATGAACTCGCTCGGCACCGGCGAGCCGATCGCGCCGAGCGTCTGCTGCAGCGCCGACGCGAAGCCGAACAGCAGCGCAGCGGCCGTCGCCTTCAGCGGGTGCCACTGGCCGAAGATGACCGCGGCGAGGGCGATGTAGCCGAGGCCCGCCGTCATCTCGCGGTTGAACGCGCCGGTCGTGTCGAGCGTGAAGTACGCGCCGCCGAGGCCCGCGACCGCGCCGGCGAGCGCGACGTTCCAGAAGCGCAGGCGGTTGACCTTGATGCCGACGGTGTCGGCCGCGAGCGGGTGCTCGCCGATCGCGCGCAGCCGCAGGCCCCAGGTGGTCTTGAACAGGCCCCAGGCGATGACCGGCACGATGATGAACATCGCGTAGACGATGACGGTGTGCTCGAACAGCGCCGGGCCGATGATCGGGATCGTCTCGATGCCCGGGATGGGGATGCGCGGGAGCCGGTCGGGCGAGTTGAGCCCCGGGTTCGCGGTGAGGACCGACGAG
Organism: Agrococcus sp. TSP3-2-1; assembly: GCF_049897585.1. Taxonomy (NCBI): domain Bacteria; kingdom Bacillati; phylum Actinomycetota; class Actinomycetes; order Micrococcales; family Microbacteriaceae; genus Agrococcus; species Agrococcus sp. TSP3-2-1. The sequence continues at coordinate 340,619 of NZ_JAFCWN010000001.1, read as the reverse complement.
TAGAGGAAGTTCGTCAGCCCCACGACGAGCACGTTGAGCACGACGCCGACGATGACCTGCTCGACGAAGTAGCGGATCGCGAAGACCGCGAGCACCATCGAGACGAGCACGCCGGCGGCCATCGCCGCGACGATGCCGAGCACGGCGCTGCCGGTCGACGAGGCGACGACCGCGCCGCTGAACGCGCCCGAGAGCAGCTGCGCCTCGATCGCGATGTTCACGACGCCCGCGCGCTCGGAGATGACGCCGCCCATCGCGCCGAAGATGAGCGGCACCGAGAGGCCCACGGTCGCGAACAGCAGGCCCGGGATCGGGATCATCTTGTCGGCGCCGGCCCAGACGAGGAAGGCGACGACGAAGAGCACGCCGAACACGAGCGGCAGCCAGATGCCCTGCTTCCGCACGGTCGCGACGAGCCAGGACGAGACCGCCGTGAGGGCGGCGAGGAGGACGACGACGACGATCCCCGTCGCGCGCACCGGGAGCACCGCATCCGGGAGCGCGAGGAAGTCGCCGACCGAGGCGAGCCGCAGCGTCGTCGAGCCGTCGCGCGCGGCGACGACGAAGAGCACGAGCGCGACCAGGGTGAGCACCGCGTACGAGACCGGGGCCTTCCAGTGCTTGACGACCGCGCGCTCGAGCTCGATCGTCTCGGCCGACGGCTGCGCGGCGGTGGACTGCGTCGTCACGACTGCGCTCCCTTCTGCTCAGTCATCGCGGCGAGCGCGGCCTCGTCGCGGCGCTGGCGGCGCGACTTCTTGCCGCGCTGCGGCAGGCCGAACATGGCGCGCACGAGCGGCGGCGCGGCGATGAACAGCACGATGAACGACTGCACGACGAGGATGATGTCGACCGGCACCCCCTCGGCGGCCTGCATGCGGAAGCCGCCGGCCTTGAACGCGCCGAACAGCAGGCCGGCGAAGAACGTGCCCCACGGCGTCGAGCCGCCGAGCAGCGCGACCGTGATGGCGTCGAAGCCGATGCCGGCGTCGATGCCGGCGGTGAAGCCGGTCGTGACGGCGCCCGTCACCTGCTGCGCGCCCGCGAGGCCCATGAAGGCGCCCGAGAGCAGCATCGCGTAGACCGTGAGGCGCTTGACGTTCATGCCCGCGTTGAGGGCGGCGGATGCGTTGTAGCCGACCGCGCGGAACTGGAAGCCGAGGTTCGAGCGGTTGATGAGCCACGCGCACGCGATGACGGCGAGCACCGAGAGCAGGAAGCCCCAGTGCAGCACGAACGGCGGGCCGAAGATCGACGGCAGGATGGCCGTCTCGGGCATGGGCGGCGAGATGGGGTTGTTGCCGCCGGGGTTCTGCAGCAGGCCGGGCGTGCGGAGCATCCAGGTGATGAACCAGAACGCGACGAAGTTGAGCATGATCGTCGAGATCACCTCGTGCGCGCCCGTGTAGGCCTTGAGCGCGCCGGCGATGCCCGCCCAGATCGCGCCGGCGGCGATGCCGACGAGGATCGCGACGATGACGTGCAGGATCGGCGGCATCTGGAACGCGAAGCCGACCCACGCGGAGGCCGCCGCGGCCCACAGCATCTGGCCGCGGCCACCGATGTTGAACAGGCCGACGCGGAACGCGAGCGCGACGCCGAGGCCGGCCGCGATGAGCGGGGTGGCGAAGTTCAGCGTGTCGGTGAGCGGCTTGATGAGGTAGATGAAGCCGCGGTCGGCGGCCGCGAAGTTGAGCACCGCGCCCTGGAAGAGGGCGATGTAGGCGCCCGAGACCGCGGTCCAGATGGCGGAGAGCATGTCGCCGGGGCGGGCGAAGAAGTAGCCGGCCGTCTCCTGCACGCGCTCGTCGGTCGCGGCGATGAGGATGCCGCCCACGATGAGGGACGTGAGGATCGCGAGCAGCGCCATCACGAGGTTGCCGCCCATGATGCGGCGGAAGGCGCTGCCCCACGGGTCGTCGATGTCGGCGGTGCGGTCATCGGTCGGGGCGACGGGCGCCGCGACCTGCACCTCCGCCTCGGCGGGCGCGTGGACGACCGTGGGGGCGGCGCCCGAGTCGGGCGAGCCGCCGGGACGCTGGGGGGCGGCGGGCTCGATCGGGTCGTCGGCGTCGCGCGGCGTCTCGTTCACGCTGCGGCTCCCTTCGAGGGCTCGGGGTCGTGGGTGCCGGCGACGCGCTCGCCGGCCATCATGAGGCCGAGCGTGTCTCGGCTCGTGTCGGCCGGCACGATGCCGACGATCCCGCCGCGGTACATCACCGCGATGCGGTCGGCGAGGCCGACGACCTCGTCGAGCTCGGTCGAGACGACGATGACGGGGATGCCCGCGTCGCGCGTCGCGATGATCTGGCTGTGCACGAACTCGATCGAGCCCACGTCGAGGCCGCGCGTGGGCTGCGATGCGACGAAGAGCGCGAGCGGCCGGCCGAGCTCGCGCGCGAGCACGACCTTCTGCTGGTTGCCGCCCGAGAGCGTGCCGACGGGCGTCTCGATGCCCTGCGCGCGGATGTCGAAGGCCGAGAGCTTCTCGGTCGCGAAGCGGTCGCGCTCCTCGCGGTCGACGGTCGCGGCACGCACGAAGGGGGCGCCGCTGTAGCGGTCGAGCATGAGGTTCTCGGCGATCGAGAAGTCGCCGACGAGCCCGTCGACCTTGCGGTCCTCGGGCACGAAGCCGACGCCCGCGTCGAGCACTTCGCGCACGGAGTCGCCGAGCAGCTCGTTGCCGTTGAGGTCGATCGAGCCGCTCACGCGGTGCTGCAGCCCGAGGATGGCCTCGGTGAGCTCGGTCTGGCCGTTGCCCTGGACGCCCGCGATGCACAGCACCTCGCCGCCGCGCACCGTGAACGAGACGTCGTTGACGACCTTCTGGCCCACCGCATCCAGCACCGTCAGGCCGGAGACGACGAGCGCGTTGTCGGTCAGCACTGGCGGGTTCTTCTGCACCGTCAGCTCGACGGCGCGGCCGACCATCATCGAGGCGAGCTCGGTCGTCGACGACTCGGGGCTCGCTTGGCCTACGACCTTGCCGAGCCGGATGACGGTGATGCGGTCGGCGATCGCGCGCACCTCGCGCAGCTTGTGGGTGATGAAGACGATCGCGGTGCCCTCGTCGCGCAGCTGCTGCATGATCGCCATGAGCTCGTCGGTCTCCTGCGGCGTCAGCACGGCGGTCGGCTCGTCGAACACGAGCACCTTCGCGTCCTGCGAGAGCGCCTTGATGATCTCGACCCGCTGCTGCACGCCGACGGGGAGGTCCTCGATCCTGGCGTCGGGGTCGACGTGGAAGCCGAAGCGCTGCGAGATCTCGCGCACCTTCTGGCGCGCGCCGCTCAGGCCGCCGAGCTCGCGCTCGTGGCCGAGCAGCACGTTCTCGGCGACGGTGAAGACGGGGATGAGCATGAAGTGCTGGTGCACCATGCCGATGCCGGCGCGCATCGCGTCGCCGGGGCCGGCGAAGGCCTGCGGCTCGCCGTCGAGGAGGATCTCGCCCTCCTCGGCGCGGTAGAGGCCGTACAGGACGTTCATGAGCGTCGACTTGCCGGCGCCGTTCTCGCCGAGCAGGCAGTGGATCTCGCCGGATCGGACCTCGAGGTCGATGTGGTCGTTCGCGGTCAGCGCGCCGAAGCGCTTGGTGATGCCGCGCAGCTCGAGGGTGGGAGCCGCGAGGGCAGTTGGCTCGACGGTCATGGGCCTTCCTTCGACGACGACGGCGACGACTGATGAATGTATCGGTGGCTCGCGGTCCGCGGAGCCGCGCACGCGCGTGGGGGCCGGCTTGCGCCGACCCCCACGCGCGCGGTGCCTGGTTACTCCGGGCTCGAGGGCGAGCCGACCTCGATCTCGCCGGCGATGATCGCCGCCTCGATCTCGTCGAGCTCCGCCTGCAGCCCGGGGTCGACCGAGCCCTCGAAGTCGTGGAACGGCGCGATGCTCACGCCCTCGTTCTCGAGCGTGCCGACGTACGGCTCGTTGTCGAAGTTGCCCGCGGCGGCCTCCTCGACGACCGTCTGGACGCCCTCCGACATGCCCTTCATGATCGACGTCAGGAAGAGGTCGGCGTAGTCGGGCGAGGTCTCGTACAGGTCGGCGTCGACGCCGACGAGCGCGATGCCCGAGTCGGCGCCCGCGTCGCGGATCGCCTCGGCGGCCGAGAGGAAGATCGGGCCACCGACGGGCAGGAGCACGTCAGCGCCCTGCTGGATGAAGGTGTCGGCCATCTGCTGTGCCGTCGGGCCGGCCTCGAAGCCACCCGTGAACGAGCCGGTCTGCGCCTCGACGTCCCAGCCGAGCACCTGGACGTCCTCGCCCTTCTGCTCGTTGTAGTACTCGACACCGGCGACGAAGCCGTCCATGAAGATCGTCACGGTCGGGAACTGCATGCCGCCCCACGTGGCGACGATGCCCGACTCCGAGTACGACGCGGCCGCGTAGCCGGCGAGGAACGCCGCCTGCGCCGTGTCGTAGATGATCGGCTTGACGTTCGGCAGGTCGATCGCGTTGTCGTCGATGATCGTGAAGCTGAGGTCGGGGTTCGCCTCGGCGGCCGCGGCGGTCGCCTCGGAGAGCGCGAAGCCGACGGAGACGACCATGTTGCAGCCCTCGTCGATGACGCTCGTGAGGTTGGCGGCGTAGTCGGCGTCGGACTGCGACTCGACCTCGATCGGCTCGACGCCGATCGTCTCGGAAGCGGCGCGGAGGCCCTCGGCGCCGAGCTGGTTGAAGGAGCGGTCGTCGAAGCCGCCCGCATCCGAGATGATGCAGGGCTGGATGTCGGTCGTGGCGGCGGGGTCTGCCGACGCGTCCGTCGTGCTCGACGGGGCGTCAGGTGCTGCGGCGCAGCCGGCGAGCAGGAGCGCCGCGCCGAGGGCGATGGCGCCGCCGCGCGCGGCGGAACGGGTGAACTTCAAGGGATCCTCCAGTGCAAAGGATGCTCGCCGCGACGCGGCTGAGCGCATGATGGTCGAGCATACGTCCGCGACGACGCCCGCAACCGCCGCTGCGGGCCACCGAAACGCAATCGTTGCAAACCCTGAGCCTCCGTCAAGGGCTCGAGGGCGACTCCACGACGATCTCGCCCGCGATGATCTGCTCGCGGAGCGCCTCGAGCTCGGCCTTCGTCTCGTCGCTCACGCGCGCGTCGAGGTCGTGGAACGGGGCGATGTCGACCCCGCCGTTCTCGAGCGTGCCAATGATGGGCTCGTCGGAGATCGTGCCGTCGGCGGCGTCCCCGACCGCCGTGACCACCGCATCCTCGGTGTTCTTCATGATGCTCGTGAGCAGGATGCCGCGGAACTGCTCCGGCAGCGTCTCGAAGCCGTCGTTGTCGACCCAGATGACGAGCGCGGCGCTGCCCGCGTCGAGCGACGCGGTGAGCGCGCCCTCGCCGACCTGGCCCGCGACGGGGAGGATGACGTCGGCGCCCTGCGCGATGAAGGCCTCGGAGAGCGAGCGGCCGTTCGCGACGTTCTCGAAGTCGCCCGTGAAGGTGCCGTCCTGGGTCTCGGGGTCCCAGCCGAGCAGCTGCACCTCGGTGCCCTTCGCCTCGTTGTAGGCGTCGATGCCGGCGGCGAAGCCGTCCATGAAGAGCGTCACGGGCGGCTGGTTGCCGCCGCCGAAGGTCGCGACGGTGCCCGTCTCGCTCACCGATGCGGCGGCGTAGCCCGCGAGGAACGCGGCCTGCGCGGTGTCGAAGACGATCGAGCGCACGTTCGGCGCCTCGACGATCTCGTCGACGATCGCGAACTGCACGTCGGGGTTGGTCTCGGCCTGCTCGGCGGTCGCGGCCGCGAGCTCGAAGCCGACGGTGAGCACGAAGCCGCAGCCCGTCTCGACCGCGGCCTGCACGTTGGGCGCGAGGTCGCTCTCGGTCGTCGAGACGAGCACGTTGGCCTCGACGCCGAGCTCGGCCTCGGCGCGCTCCATGCCCGCCCAGCTCGTCTCGTTGAAGGAGCGATCGTTGAGGCCGCCGGAGTTCGTGACCATCTGCGCGCACTCGAGCGATTGCTCGGCGTCGCCCGAGGCGCCCGGCCCCTCGGTCTCGGCGGGCGGCGGTGCGGCGCAGCCGGCGAGCAGCAGCAGTGCGGCGAGCGCGGGGATGGCGAGCGAGCGGGCCACGGTGTCTCCTTCGAGCGGGTCGGCGCCATCGTAACCGGCGCGCGAGGCGCGCGGTGCCGCCCGGTCACGCGACCTCGCTCGACGCGCACGGCGCCGAGCGGGGCGGATGCGCCCAGGCGGGTCCGGCGCGCCGGCCCCGGTCGGGCGCGGCCGCCCCGGTCGAGCGCGAGCGCGAGGCCGCCGCTCAGAGCACGTCGGTGTTGCCCGAGAGCCGCACGGCGTCGACGACCTTCTTCACGCGCTGCGCGTTCGCGGTCGTCGTGACGAGGAGCGCATCCGGGGTGTCGACGACCACGACGTCCTTGATGCCGACGACCGACACGATGCGGTTGGACTGCGACACGACGATCCCGCTCGCCGAGTCGGCGAGCACGGTGCCGGCGGTGCCGAGGATCGCGAGCCGGCCGCGGCGGCCGCCGTTGTGGAGCTTCGCGACGGCCGAGAAGTCGCCCACGTCGTCCCAGTCGAAGTGGCCGGGGACGACGACCATGGTGCCGCGCGCCGCGGCGGGCTCGGCGACCGAGTAGTCGATCGCGATCTTCTTGAGCTGCGGCCAGAGCCGGTCGACCGCGGGGCCGCGCTTCGAGGGCTCGTCCCACACCTCGGCGAGCTCGTCGATGTGCCCCGCGAGCTCGGGCTCCTCACGGGCGAGCTCCTCGAGCAGCACGTCGGCGCGCGCGATGAACATGCCGGCGTTCCAGAGATACTCGCCGCTCTCGACGTAGCGCCGCGCCCGGTCGGCGGAGGGCTTCTCGACGAACTCGCGCACGATCGCGGCGCTCGGGGCGCCCTCGATCTCGGCGGGCCCGTTCGTGCGGATGTAGCCGAAGCCGATCGCCGGCTCCGTGGGGGTGATGCCGATCGTCGCGATGCGGCCCGATCGCGCGGCCGCGACGCCCTCGGCGACCGCGCGCCGGAACGAGCGCTCGTCGTCGATGACGTGGTCGGCGGCGAACGAGCCGACGATGACGTCGGGCTCCCGCCGGCGCAGGATCGCCGCGGCCAGCGCGACCGCGACGGTCGAGTCGCGCGGCTCGGCCTCGAGCACGATGCTCGCGTCGTCGAGCTCGGGGATCTGCGCTTCGACCGCCGCGCGATGCGCGCGCCCGGTGACGACGATCGTGCGGCCGGGGCCGGCGAGCGGCTGGAGCCGGTCGAACGTCGCGCGCAGCAGCGTCTTGCCGCTGCCGGTGAGGTCGTGGAGGAACTTCGGGGCGTCCGCGCGGGAGAGCGGCCACAGCCGCGATCCGACGCCGCCGGCGGGGATGATGCTGCAGAAGTCGTCGAGAGCGGGCATGCCGACGACTCTAGGGGCCATGCGTGCTGCCGGGAGTTCACCCACCGTTCACCGCGCCCGCGTGACGCGGCCACGCATCCGCCCTACCGTTGGCGTCGTGCGCATCGAGCGGGTGGCCATCGTGACGGAGAGCTTCCTCCCCACGGTCAACGGCGTCACGACGTCGGTGTGCCGCGTGCTCGACCACCTCGTCGACACCGGGCGGGAGGCGATCGTCATCGCCCCGCGCTGCGGCGCGCCGGCGCACTACCGCGGCGTGCCGGTGCACGAGGTGCCGTCGGTCGCGTATCGCCAGTTCCCCGTCGGGCTCCCGAGCCCGCAGGTCGCGGCGCTGCTCGCGCGCTTCCAGCCCGACGTGCTGCACGCGGCGAGCCCCTTCATGCTCGGCGGCCAGGCGATCGCCGAGGCCGCCCGCGTCGGCCTGCCGAGCGTCGCGATCTACCAGACCGATGTCGCGGGGTTCGCGCGCCGCAACCGGCTCGGCGCGGGCGCCGCCTTCGCGTGGCACGTCATCCGCCTCATCCACAACGGCGCCGACCGCACGCTCGCCCCCTCGAGCGCCGCGATCGCCGACCTCCGTGACGCCGGCGTCAAGCGCGTCCACCCGTGGGTGCGCGGCGTCGACCTCGCCGGCTTCCACCCCGACAACCGGCAGGGCCCCGCCGCGGCGAGGCTGCGGCGCCGGATCGCGCCGGGCGGCGAGACGATCGTCGGCTACGTCGGCCGCGTCGCTCGCGAGAAGGGGCTCGACCGCTTGCGCGCCCTCGAGGGGCTCGGCGGGATCCGGCTCGCGATCGTCGGCGACGGGCCCGGCATGGCCGAGACGCGGCGCCAGCTCGCCCCGCTCTCGCCCGTCTTCCTCGGCCAGCTGCAGGGCGCGTCGCTGCGCGCGGCGTACGCGGCGATGGATGTGTTCGTCCACACGGGCGCGGAGGAGACGTTCGGGCAGACTCTGCAGGAGGCCGCCGCGAGCGGCCTGCCGGTCGTCGCACCCCGCGCCGGCGGCCCGATCGACCTCGTGGAGCACGCCACGACCGGCTTCCTCTTCGAGCCCGACGACGCATCCGACCTCCGGAGCGCGATCGGGGCGCTCGTCGACGACGCGGCGATGCGGTCGCGGATGGGCGAGGCCGGCCGGCGGCGCGTGCTCGGCCGGTCGTGGTCGGCGGTGTGCGACCAGCTGCTCGGCCACTACGAGGCGGCGGCCCAGCGCGCGCTGCGCGGCGCCGGCGGCCTCGTCGACGCGTAGTCCGCACGGCGTGTCGCGGCCGTTCCCCGAGGGCGTGCCGAGGCGGCACGCGATCGCGCGCGAACCGGAGCAGTGCTCCCCGCGGGCATAGGATGGAGGCACTAGCCCGGTCAATCCTTGGAGGGAACGCGCGTGTCTGAGACATCGAGCAGCCTCACCCTCCCCGACCCCGCGCCCCGGAAGACCTCGTTCAGCGGCACGCTGTATCGCGGCAACGAGGGCATGTGGTCGTGGGTGCTGCACCGAATCACCGGTGTGGCGATCTACTTCTTCCTGCTGGTGCACGTGCTCGACACGGCACTCATCCGGGTCAGCCCCGAGGCGTACAACGCCGTCATGGCGACCTACAAGAACCCCATCATGGGGCTCGGCGAGACGGTGCTCGTCGGCGCCGTGGTGTTCCACGCCCTCAACGGCCTGCGCATCATCCTGGTCGACGTGTGGCCGTGGGCGACGCGCAACCAGCGCCCGCTCTTCTGGATCGTGATGGGCTTCGCGGTCGTGCTGATGGCCTACTTCGTGCCGAACCACCTCATCAACGTCTTCTCGCCGATGGAGGGTGGCCACTGATGACCGCCACGATCGAGACCCCGAACTACGCCTACCCCGCGCGCTCGAAGCGCGGACCGAGCTTCGAGAAGGCCGGCTGGATCTTCATGCGCGCCTCCGGCGTCGTGCTGGTCGTGCTCATCTTCGGCCACCTCGCCTACAACCTCATCTGGACGCCGGGCGGCATCCACGCCATCGACTTCGGCTTCGTGGGCGGCAAGCTCGCCGACCCGTTCTGGCAGTGGTGGGACGTCACGATGCTCTGGCTCGCGATCCTGCACGGCTCGAACGGCATGCGCACGATCGTGAACGACTACGTGCACAAGCCCCGCATCCGCCAGATCGCGCTCGGCGCGATCGCGGTCGCCGCAGCGATCCTCATCCTGCTCGGCACGCTCATCACGTTCACGTTCGACCCCTGCCCGCCGACCGCAGACCTCTCGCTGCTGCCGTCGTTCTGCGCAGACCTCTAAGCACGAGATCCGGAGATCACCAGGTACATGGCTGAGACGAGTTCCGTCACCGACGGCATCCACTACCACCAGCACGACGTGCTCATCATCGGCGGCGGCGGCGCGGGCATGCGCGCCGCGATCGAAGCAGCCCCGAAGGCGTCGACGGCCGTCATCACGAAGCTCTACCCGACCCGCTCCCACACGGGCGCGGCGCAGGGCGGCATGGCCGCCGCGCTCGCGAACGTCGAGGAGGACAGCAACGAGTGGCACACGTACGACACGATCAAGGGCGGTGACTACCTCACCGACCAGGACTCGGCCGAGATCCTCACGCGCGAGGCCATCGACGCGGTCTACGACCTCGAGAACATGGGCCTGCCGTTCAACCGCACCCCGGACGGCAAGATCGACCAGCGCCGCTTCGGCGGGCACACGCGCGACCACGGCAAGGCCCCCGTGCGCCGCGCGTGCTACGCCGCGGACCGCACCGGCCACATGATCCTGCAGACGCTGTACCAGAACTGCGTGAAGCACGGCGTCGAGTTCTTCAACGAGTTCTACGCGCTCGACCTCATCATGACCGAGACGCCCCAGGGCAAGCGCGTCGCGGGTGTCGTCTCCTACGAGCTCGCGACGGGCGAGATCCACGTCTTCCAGGGCAAGGCGGTCATCTTCGCGACCGGCGGCTTCGGCAAGATCTACAAGACCACCTCGAACGCGCACACGCTCACGGGCGACGGCGTCGGCATCATCTGGCGCAAGGGCCTGCCGCTCGAGGACATGGAGTTCTACCAGTTCCACCCGACGGGCCTCGCGGGCCTCGGCATCCTGCTCACCGAGGGTGCGCGCGGCGAGGGCGCGATCCTCCGCAACGCCTCGGGCGAGCGCTTCATGGAGCGCTACGCGCCGACCATCAAGGACCTCGCGCCGCGCGACATCGTCGCCCGCTCGATGGTGCAGGAGGTGCTCGACGGCCGCGGTGCCGGCCCGAACAAGGACTACGTCTACCTCGACTGCACCCACCTGGGCGCCGAGGTGCTCGAGACGAAGCTGCCCGACATCACCGAGTTCGCCCGCACCTACCTGGGCGTCGACCCGGTCGTCGAGCGCGTGCCGGTCTACCCGACCGCGCACTACGCGATGGGCGGCATCCCGACGAACAACGACGCCGAGGTGCTCGCCGACAACGACACCGTCATCCCGGGCCTCTACGCGGCCGGCGAGTGCGCGTGCGTCTCGGTGCACGGCGCGAACCGCCTCGGCACGAACTCGCTGCTCGACATCAACGTGTTCGGCAAGCGCGCCGGCAACAACGCCGTCGACTACGCGCAGCGGGCCGATTTCGTCGACCTGCCCGCGGATGCCGCGGACGGCGTCGTGAAGATGCTCGCCCAGCTGCGCGAGGGCACGGGCACCGAGTCGGTCGCTGAGATCCGCAAGGCGCTGCAGGAGACGATGGACCGCAACGCCCAGGTGTTCCGCACCGAGGAGACGCTGCAGACCGCGCTCGCCGACATCGCGAAGCTCCGCTCCCGCTACCCGAACGTGCGCATCCACGACCGCGGCCGGCGCTTCAACACCGACCTGCTCGAGGCCGTCGAGCTCGGCTTCCTGCTCGACCTCGCGGAGGTCGTCGTCGTGTCGGCGATCAACCGCAAGGAGTCGCGCGGCGCGCACATGCGCGACGACTTCCCCACGCGCGACGACGTCAACTTCATGCAGCACACCATGGCGTACCGGACGGACGCCGAGACGGGCGCCAGCCAGGGCATCCGCCTCGACTGGAAGCCGGTGCGCATGACCCACTACCAGCCGACGGAGCGGAAGTACTGATGAGCGACAGCCAGCTGCCACAGGGCGACCCCAAGGGCCAGGACTCTGGCGTCCACGCCTCGCAGAGCGGCCCCACCGGCGCTCCGACGCCGATGGCCGACCGCCCCGACACGGCGTCGACCGACGACCAGTCGAGCGCGCACCAGGTCGCCGAGGCGGCCGCGCAGTCGTCGACCGAGCCGAAGCCGGTCGAGAACGAGTACGACGGCGCCGACCGCGAGACGCAGCCGGCCCCGTCGCACGACGTGCCGGAGTCGTTCAACGTCACGGTCATCGTGCGCCGCTACGACCCGGAGGTCGACGACGAGCCGCGCTGGGTCGACTACGACGTGCAGATGTACCCGACCGAGCGCATCCTCGACGCGCTGCACCGCATCAAGTGGGAGCAGGACCCGAGCCTCGCGTTCCGCCGCTCGTGCGCGCACGGCATCTGCGGCTCCGACGCGATGCGCATCAACGGCAAGAACCGTCTCGCCTGCAAGGCGCTCGTGAAGGACTTCGACATCTCGAAGCCCATCTACGTCGAGGCGATCAAGGGCCTGCCGCTCGAGAAGGACCTCATCGTCAACATGGAGCCGTTCTTCGACTCCTACCGCGAGATCCAGCCCTTCCTCCAGGCGGCGTCGAAGCCCGAGAAGGAGCGCCACCAGACGATCGCGCAGCGCGAGCGCTTCGACGACACGACGAAGTGCATCCTCTGCGCGGCGTGCACGACCTCGTGCCCCGTGTTCTGGACCGACGGCCAGTACTTCGGCCCGGCCGCGATCGTGAACGCGCACCGCTTCATCTTCGACTCGCGCGACGAGGCGAGCCAGGTGCGGCTCGACATCCTCAACGACAAGGAGGGCGTGTGGCGCTGCCGCACGACCTTCAACTGCACGGATGCGTGCCCGCGCGGCATCCAGGTCACCAAGGCGATCGCAGAGGTCAAGCAGGCGCTCATCTCCGGCGTCAAGCTCTAGGAGAGCCTGCCGCTCGAAGGGTCGGTCCCGCTCGGGATCGGCCCTTCGTCGTCTCGTCCAGGAGATCGTTAGCCTGGCAACCTATCGTCGGGCCATGGCCAGCGCTTCCGAGACCCGTGCCCCGCACTCGAGGAACGGCGCCCCGACGACCGCCGACCGTGTGCGCGCATGGGCGGTGCTGCTCGCGCTCCCGATCACGATCGCCGCCGCCGCGCTCGGCGGCGGGCTCTTCGGCGGGCAGGAGATCCGCTCGTCCGCGGGCGGCGCGCTCTCCGACGCCGCGACCGGCGCCGCTGAGGGCGGCGCAGCACCCAGCCAGGAGCGCGTGCGATGGGGCAGACTGGCGGCGTGACCGAGACGATCGCCGCGCTCGACCGGCTCGACGCGCTGCGGGCAGCGCTCGACGGCGTCGCGCTGCCGCTCGCCGTCGCGGGCGCCGACGCCGCGCGCGACGCGCGGAAGGCGGCGGTGCGGCAGATCGACGACTACATCCAGCCGCGGCTCGCGCACCTCGACGCGCCGCTGCTCGCGGTCGTCGGCGGCTCGACCGGCGCGGGCAAGTCGACGCTCGTGAACGCCCTCGTCGGCCACCCCGTCACGCGCACGGGCGTCATCCGGCCCACGACCCGGCAGCCGATCCTGCTCCACTCCCCGGCCGACGCCGCGTGGTTCGCCTCCACGCGCATCCTCCCCGGGCTCGCGCGCATCACGGGAGTCGTGCGCGAGGCGCCGTCGCACGAGGCGGGCGACGACCCCGACGCGGCGCTCGTCGGCTCGGTCGTGCTCGTCGCCGACGAGCGCGTGCCGCGCGACCTCGCGATCCTCGACGCGCCCGACGTCGACTCGATCGCCGACGAGAACCGGCAGCTCGCCGCCCAGCTGCTCGCTGCGGCCGACCTCTGGCTCTTCTGCACGACCGCCAACCGCTACGCCGACGCGGTGCCGTGGCGCCTGCTCGACGACGCCGCGGCGCGCGACATCACGGTCGGCGTCGTGCTGAACCGCGTGCCGCCCGGCGCCGAGGCCGAGGTCGAGGCCGACCTGCGGCAGATGCTCGCCGCGCGCGGGCTCGGCACCGCACCCGTCTTCGTCGTCACCGAGTCGCCGCTCGACGAGCGCGGCATGCTGCCGGCGGGCACCGCCGCCGCGGTCGGCGGCTGGCTGCAGGGCATCGCGGGCGATCGCGCCGAGCGCGCCCGCGTCGCTGGGCGCACGCTCGCCGGGGCGGTCGAGCGGCTCGCGGTCACGGCTCGCGCGGTTGCGGAGGCGCGCGACGAGCAGCTCGTCGTCGTGCGCGACCTGCGCGCCACGGTGCGCACGGCGCACGAGGACGCGGCAGAGCGCGTGCACGACGCGACGCGCGACGGCGTGCTGCTGCGCGGCGAGGTGCTCGCCCGCTGGCAGGACTTCGTCGGCACCTCCGACGTCTTCCGCACGGTCGAGTCCTGGTACTCCAAGACGCGCGACCGCGTGGTCGCGTGGTTCCAGGGCCGACCGCCGCCGGCCGTCGAGGTCGAGCACGAGATCGAGAGCGGACTGCACGCCGTCATGGTCGACGAGGCCGGCCGCGCCGCATCCGACGCCTGGTCGCGCGTGCGGCAGGGCGCGGTCGGGCGGCAGCTGACGAGCGGCGTCGACCTCGCGCATCCGACCCCCGACCTCTCGGAGCGCGCGAGCCGGCTCGTGCGCGAGTGGCAGCAGGGGCTCATCGAGCTCATCACCGAGCAGGCCGCGGGCAAGCGCACGAAGGCGCGCGTCATGTCGCTCGGCCTCAACGTCATCACCGTCGCGCTCATGGTCGTCGTGTTCGGATCGACCGGTGGCCTCACGGGTGCCGAGCTCGCGATCGCGGGCGGCTCGGCGGTCGTCGGGCAGAAGCTGCTCGAGACGATCTTCGGCGAGGACGCCGTGCGCCGGCTCGCCGCGCAGGCGCGCGATGACCTCGACTCGCGGGTGCGCGCGCTCATGGACGCCGAGGCGGCGCGATGGGATGCGCTGCTCGAGCCGGTCGAGCGGGGCACGGCGGCGGATGCGCTGCGCGACCGGGCGGTCGAGCTCGAGACCGCGATGCGGTCGGTCGGCGCCGCGGCGCGTGCGCCATCCCGCGAGGTGCAGCGCAGCGACCTCGTCGAGGCGGAGGTGCTCGACGACGACGTCGAGCAGCCGCTCGAGGGCGAGGCGGACGAGGTGCGCGAGCTCGAGCCGCGCGCAAGCTGGGCACCGCCTCCGGTGCTGCCTCGCGCGCGGCCCGGCGATGCCGACGAGGCGGCACGGTGAGCGAGCCGACCGTCGACGCGCTGCTCGGCGCGCTCTCCGAGGCGGCCGAGCTCGGTGCCGGTCGCGTGCCCGAGGACGACCTCGAAGCGGTGCGGCGCATCGTCGCGAGCGCCGCCGAGCGCCGCGCGCTCTCGTCGGAGCACACCGTCGTCGGCTTCTTCGGCGCGACCGGCTCCGGCAAGTCGTCGCTCATGAACGCCCTCGCGGGTGAGCAGATCGCGATGACGCACGTGCGCCGCCCGACCACCTCGGTGCCGCTCGCCGCCGTCTGGAACCCGCGTGGCGCATCCGCCTTGCTCGACTGGCTGCAGGTGAGCGACCGGCGCATCATGGAGCGGCCCTTCGCCACCGAGCCCGCCCCTGGGCCGGAGCTCTCGCTCATCGTGCTCGACCTGCCCGACTTCGACTCGGTCGCGCTCGAGCACCGGGCGATCGCCGAGCGGCTCGCTGGCCAGGTCGACGTGCTCGTGTGGGTCGTCGA
The DNA here is from genome assembly GCF_049897585.1 of Agrococcus sp. TSP3-2-1. Classification (NCBI taxonomy): domain Bacteria; kingdom Bacillati; phylum Actinomycetota; class Actinomycetes; order Micrococcales; family Microbacteriaceae; genus Agrococcus; species Agrococcus sp. TSP3-2-1. Next base: position 325,441 of record NZ_JAFCWN010000001.1, on the reverse strand, counting down.
CCCGCAGAAGTACGCCGACGCCGTCATCCACCGCGACTTCATCGCGCCGCTCGCGAGCCACGCGGCGGTCACGACCGCGGTGCTCAACCAGGTCGACCGGCTGCCCGAGGCCGAGGTGGGCCGCGTCGTCGAGTCGCTGCGCGGGCTGCTGCGCCGCGATGGGCTCGGCGACGTGCTCGTGCTGCCGGTCTCGGCGACGACCGGCGCGGGCGTCGACGACCTGCGGCGCGTGATCGCGCGCTTCGCGGCCGAGCGGAAGGCCGCGTCGCAGCGCCTCGCGGCCGACATCCGCTCGGTCGCGGGCCGGCTCGAGGCCGCGGGCGTGCCGGGCAAGGTGCGCTCCGCCGACACGCAGTCGCTCGAGCGCGGCCTCGCCGCGGCCGCGAACGTCGACGCGGTCGCGGGCGCGGTCGCCGGCTCCTATCGCAAGCGCGCCGGGCAGGTGACGGGCTGGCCGCTCACGTCGTGGGTGCTGCGGCTCGCGCCCGACCCGCTGCGCCGCCTCCACCTGGCGCCCGGCCGGAGCGAGCGGCGCGACGCAGAGGTGCACCGCACGAGCCTGCCGCCGATGAGCGCCGCGCAGCGCGCGCAGGCCGGCACCGCGGTGCGCGCCTACGCCGACACAGCCGCGGCGGGGCTCGGCGACGGCTGGTCGGCCGCGATCCACGAGCACGCGGCGGAGGCGCTCGAGTCGCTGCCGCCGGAGCTCGACCGGGCGGTCGCGCGCACCGACCTCGGCGCCCGCGCCTCGTGGTGGTGGCCGCTGCTCGGGGCGATCCAGTGGCTCGCGCTCATCGCCGCCGTGCTCGGCGGCGTGTGGCTGCTGCTGCCGGTGCTGCTGCCGCTGTGGGGCATGGTCGCACCGGTCATCCCGCAGGTCGAGGGCACGGCGACGTGGCTCGACGGCTGGCCCATCCCGCTCGTCGCGCTCCTCGGCGGGCTGCTGCTGGGCGTCGTGCTCGGCATCGTCGGCGCGATCATCGGCGGCGCCGTCGGCGCGGCGCGGCGGTCGCGCGCGAGGCGGCGGCTGCGCAAGCAGGTCAGCGCGGTCGCACGGGAGGTCGTCGTGCTGCCGATCGAGGGCGAGCGCGAGCGGGCGCGCGAGTTCGCGGTCGCGATCGCGCGAGCGCAGGGCTCGCGGAAGCGGACGCCCGGGGTGGGCTGAGCCTCAGCCCGCGGCAACGGCGGCGGCGAGCTGCCGCGCCTCGGCGGCCGACCGGGCGCCGAGCACGCGCTCGGCCCGCGCCCGCGCCTGACCGAGCGTCACGGTCAGCAGCTCGGCGCGCACGTCGGCGATCGCCGACGCGCTCATCGAGAGCGTCGTGACGCCGAGCCCGACGAGCACGACGGCGAGCGCCGGGTCGGCAGCCGCCTCGCCGCAGACGCCCACCGGCTTGCCAGCGCGAGCCCCCGCATCCCCCAGCATCTTCACGAGCCGCAGCACCGCGGGGTGCCACGGGTCCTGCAGCGCGGCGACGGAGCCGAGCTGCCGATCGGCGGCGAGCGTGTACTGCGTGAGGTCGTTCGTGCCGATCGAGACGAAGTCGCACGCCTCGACCACCTGGTCGGCGACGACCGCGATCGACGGCACCTCGGCCATCGCGCCGACGACCTTGAGCCCGAGCTCCCGCCCGAGCGCGACGAAGTACTCCGCCTCCTCGACATCGGCGATCATCGGCGCCATCACCCACAGCTCGGCGTCGGTCGCCGCGTCGGCGTTCGCGAGCGCCGTCAGCTGGTCGCGCAGGATCGGCTCGTTCGCGCGCAGCGCGCGGATGCCGCGCAGCCCGAGCGCCGGGTTCTCCTCGAGCGCGTCGTTCAGGAACGCGAGCGGCTTGTCGGCGCCCGCGTCGAGCACGCGCGCGACGACCTTCTTGCCGGGGAAGGCCTCGAGCAGCTCGGTGTACGACGCCGTCTGCTGCTCGACGCTCGGCGCGCTCGACGCGTCGAGGAAGAGGAACTCGGTGCGGAAGAGCCCCACGCCCTCGGCGCCGGCGGCGACGGCGGCCGCCGCGTCCTTGGGCGAGCCGACGTTGGCGAGCAGCGGCACCTCCGTGCCGTCGGCGAGCGCCCCCGCGGTGATGGGCGCCGAGGCTGCGGCGAGGCGCGCCTCGCGCTCGGCGAGCGCGGCGTCGACGGATGCGTCGTCGGGGTCGAGCTCGACGGTGCCGGCCCGCGCGTCCACGATCGCGCGCTGCCCGTCGGCCGCCGCGTCGAGCAGCCCGACGACGCCCACGACCGCCGGGAGCGACTTCGAGCGGGCGAGGATCGCGGTGTGGGACGTCGGCCCGCCCTCCTGGGTAACGAGCGCGAGCGTCTTCTCGAGGTCGAGGGTCGCGGTGTCGGCGGGCGCGAGGTCGCGCGCGACGAGGATGAACGGCTCATCGGAGACGGGCACGCCCGGCGCGACGACGCCGCGCAGCCGCGCGACGACGCGCTGGGCGACGTCGTCGAGGTCGGTGGCGCGCTCGGCCATGTAGCCGCCCATAGCCGTGAGCATCTCGCGGAACTGCGCATACGCATCCCACGTCGCCCGCTCGGCGTTCGCGCCGCCGTCGAGCCGCGAGCGCACGTCGTCGAGGATCGCCGGATCCTGCGCCATGAGCGCCGCTGCCTCGAGCACCTGCTGCGCCTCGCCGCCCGCGGCGGCGGCGCGCGCGTTGAGCTCGTCGGCGACGTGCGCGAGCGCCTGCTGCACGCGGGCATGCTCTGCATCGACGTCGGCGGCGAGCGGCTCGTCGCTCGGCGGCGCGAGCGGCTCCGGCATCCTCAGCACCTTCGCGGCAGCGATGCCGCGCCCGACCCCGACTCCCGCGAGCGCACTCATGCTGCAACACTACGCTGGGCTCGCCGAGCGTTGCCACGAGCGTGCGAGGGGGCCCATGAAGCAGCTGGTCGACCGCGCGATGCGGTCGTGGCCGGTGCGGGCGTGGCAGCGCTTCCTCGAGCTGCGCGGCCCCGTGCTCGCGCAGGGCATGACCCTGCAGGCGTTCCTCTCGCTCTTCGCCGCCCTCTTCCTCGCCTTCTCCGTCTTCATGGCGGTGCTCGGCGACAACGTCGTGCTGCGGGAAGCCGTCATCGAGTCGGTCGGCGCCGCGATCCCCGGCCTCCTCGGGCCCGAGGGCGCGCTCGACGTCGAGCAGCTCACCGGCTCGAGCATCGTCGGCTACACCGGCGTCATCGCCTCCGTCGCGATCCTCGTCACCGCGATCGCGTGGATCGCGGTGAGCCGCGAGGGCTTCCGGGCGATGTTCGACCTGGGCCCGGCGCCCTCGAACTTCTTCCTGCTGAAGCTCGGCGACCTCGGCGTCGCGATCGGCATCGGGCTGCTCGTCGTCGTCTCCTCCGCCGTGCTCGTGGTGACGCAGAGCCTCGCCGACGCGCTCGGCCTCGGATGGACGGCGCAGCTCATCGGCTACGCGGTGCAGCTCGTGCTCGACTCGACGGTCGTGCTGCTGCTCTACCGCTTCGGCGGGCGGCTGCGGCTCCCCGCGAAGCAGATCGTGCCCGCGGCGCTCGCGTGCGGCGTCGCGTTCTTCGTGCTCAAGCAGCTCGCGACCCTGCTGTTCCGCGGGGTCGAGAACAACCCGCTGCTCGCGGGCATCGCCGCGCCCGTCATCATCCTCATCTGGCTCGGCTTCATCATGCAGGTGCTGCTCATCGTGCTCGCGCTCGTCGCGGTCACCGACACGGGCCGAGCCTACACGCGGCTCGTCGAGATCGGCGGGCTCGACGCGACGCTCACGCCCGAGCGGGCGGCGGAGCTGCTCGAGGAGGTGCGCGCCGCGAGGCGCGACGGCGACGGCGCGGCGAAGCTGCAGCGCCGGCTCGCGAAGCGGCTGCGCTGAGCTCGTCGACCCGGCGACGGGCGCCGCCCGTCGGCGCGCCTCGGTAGGCTCGAACCCATGGTCCGCATCGCCTCCGTCAACGTCAACGGCGTGCGCGCCGCCTTCCGCAAGGGCATGGGCGAGTGGCTCGAGGCCGGCGGATTCGACATCGTGGCGCTGCAGGAGGTGCGCGCCCTCGACGAGGACCTGCTGCCGCTCGTGCCGGGCTGGCACGTGCTGCACGACCCGGCGACCGCGAAGGGCCGTGCGGGCGTCGCCGTGCTCTCGCGCGAGCCGTCGATCGAGCATCGCACCGACATCGGGCTGAAGACCTTCGACACGAAGGGCCGCTGGCTCGAGGCCGACTTCCTCGTCGGAGAGAGCGTGCTGACGGTCGTCTCGGCCTACGTGCACTCGGGCGGCGAGGTCGGCAGCCAGAAGCAGGACGACAAGTACCGCTTCCTCGAGTCGATGGCCAAGCGCCTCCCGCAGCTGCGGCAGCACACCGAGCACGTCGTCGTGATGGGCGACTTCAACGTCGGCCACACGCCGCTCGACATCAAGAACTGGAAGGGCAACCAGAAGAACGCCGGCTTCCTGCCCGAGGAGCGCAGCTACCTCGACCGCTTCTTCGGCACCGGCATGGTGACGGGCGTCGACGGCAAGCGCGGCCGCGGGCACGGCTGGGTCGACGTCGGCCGCGCGGCGCATCCCGACCAGGACGGTCCCTACACGTGGTGGTCGCAGCGCGGGAAGGCGTTCGACACCGACACCGGCTGGCGCATCGACTACCACATGGCCTCCCCTGCGCTCGCGGCGGTCGCGCGCGACTACCGCATCGACCGCGCGAGCGCGTGGGACACCCGCTGGTCCGACCACGCGCCCGTGATCGTCGACTACGACCTGTGACCGCTCACTCGAGGAACGCATCCATGACCAACCCCCGCCTCTACTCGGGCATGCAGCCCTCCTCGGGCTCGCTCCACCTCGGCAACTACATCGGCGCGCTGCAGCAGTGGCGCGCGATGCAGGGCGAGAACGACGCCTTCTTCTCGATCGTCGACCTGCACGCGATCACGGTGCCCCAGGCTCCGGATGTGCTGCGCGAGCAGGTGCGGACGCTCGCGGCGCAGTACATCGCGGGCGGCATCGACCCCGACCGCTCGTGCCTGTACGTGCAGTCGCACGTCGCCGCGCACGCGCAGCTGCAGTGGCTGCTCGCGACCATCACGGGCTTCGGCGAGGCGAGCCGGATGACGCAGTTCAAGGACAAGACGGTCAAGGGCGGGCAGGAGTCGGCCTCCGTCGGCCTGTTCACCTATCCGATCCTGATGGCCGCCGACATCCTGCTCTACGACACGGAGGTCGTGCCCGTCGGCGACGACCAGAAGCAGCACGTCGAGCTCACGCGAGACCTCGCCGAGCGCTTCAACAAGCGCTTCGGGAAGACGTTCACGGTGCCGAAGCCCGTGATCCTCGCCGGCGGCGCGCGCATCTACGACCTGCAGTCGCCGGAGTCGAAGATGTCGAAGTCGGCCGACAACGACAAGGGCGTCATCTGGCTGCTCGACGAGCCGTCGAAGACGGCGAAGAAGATCCGCTCGGCCGTCACCGACACCGACGGCTCGATCCGCGCCGACCGCGCCGAGAAGCCCGGCGTCACGAACCTGCTCGACATCCTCTCGGCGATGACCGGCACACCCGTCGCCGCGCTCGAGGCGGAGTTCGCGGGCGAGGGCTACGGCGTCTTCAAGACCGCGGTGGCCGACGCGGTCGTCGCCGAGCTCGCGCCCGTGCGGGAGCGCACGCTCGAGCTGCTCGACGACCCCGCTGAGCTCGACCGGCTGCTCGCCGCGAACGCCGAGCGCGCTGCCGAGGTGGCCGACGCGACGCTCGCCCGCGCGCTGGGGGCGATGGGGCTGCGATGAGCGCCGCGCCGCTCGCGGGCCCCTCGCTGCCGGTGCTCGGCCGCACGGTGCTGCTGGCGGTGCTCCGCGAGGACGACGTCGACCGGGTCGTCGAGGCGTGCTCGACGGAGCAGGCGCGGCGCTTCCTCGACACCCCGTGGCCCTACTCGCGCGCCGACGCGGAGGGCTTCGTGCGGGAGTTCGCGCCTGCGGGCTGGCGCGGCGAGCACGACGAGCGCGTGTGGGCGATCCGCGAGTCGCTCCGCGGACCGCTCGCTGGCGTCATCGGCCTCCGCACCGAGCGCGGCGAGGTGGGCTTCTGGCTGCACCCCGACGCGCAGGGCAAGGGCCTCATGGCGGATGCGCTGCGCACCGTGGTCGGGCACGCGGAGGGCTGCCTCACGTGGCCCGAGGTGCGCTGGCGCTGCTACCACGGCAACATCGGCTCGATGCGCGTCGCGAAGGCCGCCGGCTTCGCGTACCTCGGCACCCTCGCGGGCACCCAGCGCGGCGAGCCCGTGCTGCAGCACCACGCGGTGCGGGTGGCGTCGGGCATGCCCGCGGGCGCCCGCCCCTGGCCGCCCCTCGACTGACACCTCACCCGCCGCTGCGCCCACTCCCCGCAGAGTGCCGACACTCTGCGCTCAGCGGCCCCGTCCGCAGCAGAGTGCCGGCACTCTGCGCTCAGCGGGTGGAACAGCGGATGCGCGAGCGGGAATGGGGCGCGCGGGAGGTGAGTTGTAGGGTGGCAAGTGCAACGTGCCCGGGGTCAGTGAAAGTCTGAGCCGGCGGTGAGAGTCCGCGACCCGAGAGGCCCGCTCGATCCCGAGCGGCCGATCGGCTGAGCTGGTGGAATTCCAGCACCGACGGTGAGAGTCCGGAGGGGAGGCGCACGTGGGGTCGCTCGCGACCCCCCGTTCCCCGCGCGCGTTCGGAAGGGAACGGCATGGCAGGGAACGGCACGGCGGGCATCAGCGCGGCGGAGCGCGACGCGATGGCTCGCGCGCGCGAGCTCGCGCTGCTCGGCCCGCGCGGCGTCAACCCGCAGGTCGGCGCCGTCATCCTCTCGCCCGACGGTCGCGTGCTCGCCGAGGGCTGGCACCGCGGCGCCGGCACCCCGCACGCCGAGGTCGACGCGCTCTCGAAGCTCGCACCCGGCGAGGCGCGCGGCGCGACGGCCATCGTCACCCTCGAGCCCTGCAACCACACCGGGCGCACCGGCCCGTGCGCGGTCGCGCTGCTCGAGGCCGGCGTCGCCCGCGTCGTGCACGGCGCCGCCGACCCCGGCGAGGCCTCCTCCGGCGGCGCAGCTCGCCTCGCGGCGGGCGGCGTCGACGTCGATCGGCTCGACGAGGCCGAAGGCGAGGCGCTCATCGCCGACTGGCTCTTCGTGCAGCGCACCGGCCGCCCGCGCGTGACCGTCAAGTGGGCGCAGTCGCTCGACGGCCGCGCTGCCGCCGCCGACGGCTCGAGCCAGTGGATCACCGGCCCCGAGTCGCGCGCCCACGTGCACCGCGAGCGCAGCGCCCACGACGCGATCGCCGTCGGCACCGGCACGGTGCTCACCGACGACCCGCGGCTGACCGCGCGCATCCCCGGCGTCGACGCCGCCCCACAGCCGCTCCCCGTCGTCTTCGGCGAGCGCGAGATCCCCGCGAGCGCCGCGCTCCGCGAGCACCCGCGCGGCCTCCGCACCGCCGGTCGCGACCTCGAGGCCGAGCTCCGCGCCCTCGCCGCCGACGGCATCCAGTCCCTCTACGTCGAGGGCGGCCCGACGCTCGCGAGCGCGTTCATCCGCGCGGACCTCGCCGACCGCTTCACGATCTACCTCGCGCCGACCCTCCTCGGAGGTCCGCGCACCGCGCTCGACGCCATCGGCGTCGGCACCATCGACGAGCAGCGCCGCCTCGCGGTCACGCGACTCGAGCAGCTCGGCCGCGACCTCCTGGTCGAGGCCACGACAGAGAGCGAGCAGTGATGTTCACCGGCATCATCGAAGAGCTCGGCGAGATCGTCTCGTTCGAGCCCCACCGATCCGAGCAGGGCGAGGCGTGGCGCCTCACCGTGCGCGGCCCCCTCGCCGTGAGCGACGCGTCGCACGGCGACTCGATCGCCGTCAACGGCCTGTGCCTCACGGTCGTCGAGCAGACGACGGATGCGTTCACGGCCGACGTCATGCAGATCTCGGTCGACATGTCCACACTGGGCGACCGCCGGGCGGGCGACCGCGTGAACCTCGAGCGCGCCGCCGCGGTCGGCGACCGCCTCGGCGGCCACATCGTGCAGGGGCACATCGACGGCACCGCGACCGTGCTCGCCGTCACCGACGGCTCCGGGCAGCGCACCGTGCGCTTCTCGCTCGCGCCGCAGCTCGCGCACCTCGTGGTGCGGAAGGGCTCGATCGCCATCGACGGCATCAGCCTCACCGTCTCCGCCGTGAGCGAGCCGGGCGAGCCCGAGCAGTGGTTCGAGGTGTCGCTCATCCCCGAGACGCTCGAGTCCACCACGCTCGGCTTCCGGGCCGTCGGCGACCGGGTCAACATCGAGACCGACATCGTCGCTCGCCACGTCGAGCGCATGCTCCAGCGGGAGGACGCACGATGAGCATCACCACGATCGACGCGGCGCTCGAGGCGCTGCGGCAGCGGAAGCCCATCATCGTCGTCGACGACGAGGGCCGCGAGAACGAGGGCGACCTCATCATCTCGGCGCAGCTCGCGACCGCCGAGTGGATCGCCTTCATGGTGCGCCACACCTCCGGCTACCTGTGCGCGCCGCTCACGGGCGAGCGCGCGGACGAGCTCGGCCTGCCGCTCATGGTGCTCGAGAACGAGGACTCGCGGCAGACGGCGTACACGATCACCGTCGACGCCGCCGATCGCGACAGCACCGGCATCTCCGCCGACGACCGCGCGCACACGCTGCGCGTGCTCGCGAACCCCGCGGCGACGCCCGCCGACCTCCGCCGGCCCGGCCACATCGTGCCGCTGCGCGCCGTCGAGGGCGGCGTGCGGCAGCGCGCCGGGCACACCGAGGCGGCCGTCGAGCTCATGCAGCTCGCGGGCCTCGAACCGGTCGCCGCGATCGGCGAGCTCGTCGAGGACACGGGCGAGATGCGCCGACTCCCGTCGCTCATCGCCTTCGGCGACGAGCACGGCCTGCCCGTCATCACGATCGCCGACCTCATCGACTACCTCGACGCGGGCGGCCTGCCGACCGCGTGCAAGGGCGCGAACGAGGAGTCGGCGCGCGTGTCGTTCGAGGTCGAGACGAACGTGCCGACGCGCTGGGGCACGTTCCGCATGGCCGCCTACCGCGACCGGCAGACCGGCGCCGACCACGTCGCCATCATCGCCGGCCAGCCTTCCGACGGCGCGCTCGTGCGCGTGCACTCCGAGTGCCTGACGGGCGAGGCGCTCCACTCGCTCAAGTGCGAGTGCGGGCCGCAGCTCGACGCCGCGCTGCAGCAGGTGCAGGAGTCGGGCAACGGCATGGTCGTCTACCTGCGCGGGCAGGAGGGCCGCGGGATCGGCCTCATCAACAAGCTCAAGGCCTACCGCCTGCAGGAGGACGGCCTCGACACGCTCGACGCGAACCTCGCCCTCGGGCTGCCCGCCGACGCGCGGGAGTACGGCGCGGCCGCCGCGATCCTCAAGCAGCAGGGGCTCGGCTCGGTCCGGCTGCTCTCGAACAACCCGCTCAAGCAGGCGGAGCTCGAGAAGCACGGCGTCGCTGTCGACGAGCTCGTGCCGCTGCTCGTCGGCGTCGGCGACTTCAACGAGCAGTACCTGCAGGCGAAGCGCGACCGCATGGGGCACCAGCTGCCTGCGGTGATCACCCAGAACGACGAGCAAGGAGAGCACTGATGGCCGGAGACGGACGACCCGAGACCCACCGCCTCGACGCGCACGGGCTGCGCATCGCGATCGTGCACGGCCGCTGGCACGAGCGCATCGCCGACGGCCTGCTGGAGGGCGCGCGCCGCGCGCTCGCCGAGACCGGCGCGGAGGTCGTCGAGCTGCCCGTGCCGGGCGCGTTCGAGCTGCCGGTCGTCGCGCAAGGCGCGCTCGAGGCCGGCTTCGACGGCGCGGTCGCGCTCGGCGTGATCATCCGCGGGGGCACCCCGCACTTCGAGTACGTCTCGCAAGCCGCCACCATGGGGCTGACTGACGTCGCCGTGCGCACGGGCAAGCCCGTCGGCTTCGGGGTGCTCACCCTCGAGGACGAGCAGCAGGGCATCGATCGCGCGGGCCTGCCTGGCTCGAAGGAGGACAAGGGCCGCGAGGCGGCCGAGGCGGTCGTCGAGGCCGCGCTCGCGCTCCGGTCGCTGTCGTCGATGCGGCCGTAGCAGGCAGGGACCGAGGTATCAGACACTCGTTACACTGGGCGAGTCGTCCCCCGGAGCCGAAGGTGGCTCCCACGCGGCCGGACCGTCACGAGCGGACCGCTCCAACGCGCGCCAGCACACCCGCGACCACCGCGCGCGCGACGCTTACCAGGAAGCAGCATGTCCATCTCCGCAACCCAGGCGTCCTCCGCGCCGTCCAAGCCGGCCAACTCCCGCGGCCGCGTCATCTTCGCGAGCCTCGTCGGCACGACGATCGAGTTCTACGACTTCTACGTCTACGCGACCGCCGCCGTGCTCGTGTTCCCGCACCTGTTCTTCCCGGCCGGCGACGAGACGACGGCGCTGCTGTCGTCGTTCGCGGTCTTCGGCGCCGCGATGGTCGCGCGCCCGGTCGGCTCGATCGTCTTCGGCCACCTCGGCGACAAGCACGGCCGCAAGGTGACGCTCGTCGGCGCGCTGCTCACGATGGGCGTCGCGACGTTCCTCATCGGCGTGCTGCCGACCTACGAGCAGGTCGGCTGGATCGCGGCGGCGCTGCTCGTGCTCATGCGCCTCGCGCAGGGCTTCGCGCTCGGCGGTGAGTGGTCGGGCGCGGCGCTCGTCGCAACCGAGAACGCCCCGGTGGGCAAGCGCGCCTGGTACGGCACGTTCCCGCAGCTCGGGGCACCGATCGGCTTCATCATCGCGAACGGCCTCTTCCTCATCATCGCCGCGGCGCTGCCGAGCGACGACCCCTCGATGCCGTCCGAGGCGTTCCTCGAGTGGGGCTGGCGCATCCCGTTCCTGTTCTCCGCCCTGATGGTGATCGTCGGCCTCTACGTGCGCCTCAAGCTCGTCGAGTCGACCGCGTTCTCGAAGGCGAAGTCGAGCGGCACGGTGCAGCGCCTGCCGCTCGCGACCGTGTTCCGCGACCACTGGAAGGAGCTCATCCTCGGCACCTTCTTCATGCTCGCGACGTACGTGCTCTTCTACCTGATGACGGCGTTCTCGCTCACCTACGGCCGCGCGCCGGTGGATGCAGCGGTGCCGGGCCTCGGCTACTCGTACAACGCCTTCGTGCTCATGCTCATCCTGGGCGTCGTCTTCTTCGGCATCTTCACGCTCGTCTCGGGCCCGCTCGCCGACCGCTTCGGCCGCCGCAAGACGCTCCTCTGGGTCACCGCAGCGATCATCGTCTTCGGCCTGCTGTGGGTGCCGCTCACGGGCGGCGGGCTCTTCGGCGTCATGGCGTGGCTCATCATCGGCATGTCGCTCATGGGCTTCACGTTCGGCCCGATGGGCGCCCTCCTGCCGGAGCTGTTCCCGACCAACGTGCGCTACACCGGCTCGGGCATCTCGTACAACGTCTCGTCGATCCTCGGCGCGGCCGTCGCACCGTTCATCGCCGTGGCGCTGTGGACGCTCGGCGGCGGCAGCCCCTTCTGGGTCGGCATCTACCTCTCGGGCGCCGGCCTGCTGACGCTCATCGCCCTCGTCATCTCGAAGGAGACCAAGGACGTCGACATCGAGCGCTGACGCGCGACGGATGCGTGCGGTCCGCTGCCCGGGAGGGTGGCGGGCCGCTTCGCGTTCAGCGGGCGGGAGTGACGAGCGTCGGCACCGAGGTCACGGTCGCGACGCCGGCCGCGAGCCGCTCCATGTCGGAGCCGGGTGCGTCGTCGGCGCGGTGCTGCCGGATCGCGAGCCGCACGTCGTCGCCGTCCTGCTCGGTCATCGTCGTCTGCACGATGCCGAACGGCGCGAGCGGCGCCTCGACGAGCTCGACCCCGTCGGGTGCGGCGACGTCGGGAGCGTTGAGGTTGAGCACGGTGCCGGCCGGCGCGGCGAGCAGGTCGGGCAGCACGCGCGCGACCACGGCCGCCGCGGTCTCCCAGTGCTCGCCGCCGCCTTCGCGCAGGCCGACGTCGAGCGAGACCGCGAGCGCGCGCACGCCGCCCTGACCGGCGGTGAGGGCCGCGCCGACGGTGCCGGAGTGCAGGATCGCGCTGCCGACGTTCGCGCCGCGGTTGATGCCGCTCAGCACGACGTCGGGCACGGGCCCGAACGCGCCGTGCAGCGCGAGCAGCACGATGAGCGCGGGGGCCGCGTGCACGGCGTGCGCCTCGGCGACGCCCGGCAGCTCGCGCCGCTCGGTGTGCACGGTGCCCTTGCCGCCCGCCGCGGTGACGGCGGTGCCCTCGGTGGCGATGATGGATGCGCTCGCTCCCGAGTGCTCCTCGGCGGGCGCGGCGACGACCACGTCGAGCCCCGCCTCGGCGGCGACGCGCGCGAGGGCCGCGAGGCCCGGGGCGTCGATGCCGTCGTCGTTCGTGATGAGTGCTCGCATCAGCCCTCATCCTCCTGCTGCGGCTCGATCGGCTGCAGCTCGACCCGCTCCGCGATCGCGCGGATGGCGTCGGCGTCGCCCGTCCCGAGTCCACGGCGGGTCGCGTTGACCGCCCCGGCGGCGGCGCCCAGCCGGATCGCGTCGGTGTGGCGACCGCCCTCCGCGAGCACCGCGGCGACCGCGGCGGTGTACGAGTCGCCGGCGCCGCGCGTCTCGACCGGCTCGAGCTCGGGCGCGACCACCCGCCAAGCGCCCTCCTCGCCCACGACGAGCGAGCCCGCGTCGGCGCGCGTGATCGCGACGAGGCCGATGCCCTCGTCGGCGAGCTGCCGCGCGGCCCGCAGCAGCTGCTGCTCGTCGCTGCCGTCCTCGACCCGTCCGTCCTGCTCGAGCTCCTCGTGGCTCACCTTGAGCACGTCGACCCCGCCCTCGAGCGCGGCCTCGAGCCGCGGCCCCGCCAGGTCGACGAGCACCGGCACGCCGAGCTGGCGCACGTCGCTCGCGAGCCGCCGATAGGCGTCGGGCTCGAGCATCGACTCGCCCTCGGGCCCGGAGAGGATGACGAGGTCGGCCTTCGGCGCCTCGCTGAGCGCCGCGGAGTAGAGCGCGTCGAGCTCGTGCCGGGCGAGCGGCTCGCCCTCCGCCTCCACGATCGGCTCGCGGTCGTCGTCGCGGCGGTCGTGCACGTACGCCGGCCCGATCGCGTCGCGCTCGATCGCGACGACGTCGAAGCCCTCGCGCTCGAGCAGCTGCCGCACGACGAGCCCGGTCTCCCCCGCGACCGAGCACACGAGGGCTACGTCGACGCCGAGCGACCGAAGCATCCGGCCCTGCCAGACGCCCTGGCCGCCGACGTGCACGTGCACGTCCGGCTCGCCGCGGAACTCCTCGACCGTGACGGTGAGCAGGGGTGCGGGGGCGAAGATGAGCACGCGTGCCATGGCGACACAGCGTAGGGGCCGTCGCTGGGCGTCAGCGGAGGAAGAGCGCCCGCAGCCTCGTCGTCGTGAAGACGAGCCCGACGAGGATCATCACCGCGAAGTAGGTGAGGTGCAGCAGGATCGACGGCTGCACGAGCCCGGTGGTGAGCTGGCGGATCATGTCGACGCCGTGCCACAGCGGCAGCGCCTGGATGACCCACTGCACGCCCTGCGGGTAGACCTCGATCGGGAAGAACGTCGCCGAGAGCAGGAACATCGGCATCATCACGACCCACACGTAGTCGAGGTGCTGGAACGTCTTCATGTAGCTCGTGATCGCCATGCCGAACGACGCGAACGCGAACGCGATGACGAGCGCGGCGGGGATCGCGAGCACGGCCGTCCAGGCGAGGTTGAGGCCCATGAGCGTCGTGACGAGCATGAAGCCGCTCGCGTAGAGCAGTCCGCGGAAGAGCGCGAGCAGGATCTCGCCGAGCGCGACGTCGAGCGGCCCGAGCGACGTCGAGAGCATCTGCTGGTAGAGCTTCGCGTAGTTCATCTTGAAGAACACGTTCATCGTCGAGTCGTAGACGGCGCCGTTCATCGCGCTCACGGCCATGAGCGCGGGCGCGATGTAGGCGGCGTACGGCACCTCGGTGCCGTAGAACTCGACGCCGCCGATGAGCGCGCCGAGGCCGATGCCCATCGAGAGCAGGTAGAAGACCGGTTCGAAGAAGCCGGTGACGACGATGAGCCAGTTGTTCCGCGCGATCACGCGCAGCCCGCGGGCGACGACCGAGCGCGTGTTGCCCGCGTAGATGCCGCGGAGCGGTCCGCGCACGGTGGGCGCCGGCGCCTCGAGCAGCAGCTCGCTCACTTGTCGAGCCGCTTCGCGAAGGTGCGGATGGAGAGCAGGCAGCAGACGACCGCGATCGCGACGAGGTAGCCGAGGTGCACGAGCAGCATGACGGGTTCGATCGCCGCGCCGTAGAGCGCGGTCCGCCCGAGTTCGACGGCGTGCCAGAGCGGCGAGATCCAGCCGATCCACTGCAGCAGCAGCGGCAGCGTCTCGAGCGGGAAGTAGGTGCCCGAGAAGAGCGTGAGCGGCACGACGACGAACCGCTCGATGAAGGAGAGCTGGCCCCGGTCATCCGTCTGCGTCGACACCCACGACATGACCGCGAAGCCGAACGCGGTCGCGAGCAGCAGCCCGATGCCGATCAGCAGGAGCGCGCCGGCGACCGTGCCGAGCTGCAGCACGATCATGACGATCGCGAACGCCGTGAGCGGCAGCAGCACGCGCACGAGCACCGAGAGCTGGAAGCCGAGCACGATGTGGGCGGCCGAGATGGGGGTGCCGCCCATCGAGAAGAACATCGGGAACCACTTGAAGCCGCCGAAGACGCCGTAGGTGTTCTCCTGCGCGGCGGTCTGCATCGCGGCGGCGAGCGCGAGCGCGGGCGCGACGAAGACGAGGTAGGGCACGCCGTCGACGCCCTGCTCGCCCTGGTTGGCGTCGACGAGCATCCCGAGGCCGAACCCGAGCCCGACGATGTAGAGGAACGGCTCGCCGATGCCGAGCCCGATCCACGAGAAGACGTAGGAGCGCATCGCCCGGACGCGGTGCTCGGCGACGAACCACCAGCCCCACGTGCGGGAGCGCTGCGCGACCGCGCCGTGGTCGACGCCGCCGCTGTCGGCGAGCGTGCGCGTGGGGACCGACTCGCTCATTCGATCAGCGACCTTCCGGTGAGGCGGAGGAAGACGTCCTCGAGGCTCGAGCGCCGCACGAGGCTCGTGATGGGGCTGAGGCCGCGCTCGTGCACGGCCGACATCGCTGCCTCGCCGTCGTGGTCGTAGACGAGCACGCGGTCTGGCAGCACCTCGATGCGCTCGCCGATCCCGGCCATCGTCTCGGCGGCCTGGGCGTTGCGGGCCGAGCCGAAGCGCACCTCGAGCACCTCGCGCGTCGAGTACTCGCGGATGAGTGCGGCTGGGCTGCCCTCGGCGACGATCGTGCCCTTGTCGATGACGACGAGCCGGTCGCACAGCTGCTCAGCCTCGTCCATGTAGTGGGTCGTGAGCACGAGCGTCGTGCCCTCCTCCTTGAGCCGGAACAACCGGTCCCACAGCACGTGCCGCGCCTGCGGGTCGAGGCCCGTGGTCGGCTCGTCGAGCAGCATCGCCTTCGGTGCGTTGATGAGTCCGCGCGCGATGGTGAGGCGCCGCTTCATGCCGCCCGAGAGGCCGTCGACGCGAGCCGTGCGCTTCTCGGTCAGCTGCGCGAACTCGAGCAGCTCCTCCGAGCGGCGCTTGACGTAGTCGAGCGGCAGCCCGAAGTAGCGTCCGTAGACGATGAGGTTGTCGACGACCCGCAGCTCCTCGTCGAGCTGGTCGGCCTGGGGCACGATGCCGAGCTGCGCCCGCACCTCGGGTCCGTGCGTCTCGGGGTCGAAGCCGAGCACGCGCAGATCGCCCGCCGAGCGCGTCGACGTCGCGGCGATCATCCGCATCGTGGTCGACTTGCCCGCGCCGTTCGGGCCGAGGAAGCCGAACGCCTCGCCCGGCTCGATCGCGAAGTCGATCCCGTCGACGGCGGTGAAGTCGCCGTACTGCTTGCGGAGTCCGGTCGCCTCGATCACGGGTGCTGGCACAAGGCCCCACAGTAGACCGTGCCGCCCACGCGCGGACGAGCGCCAGTTTGTCAACGTCGGTTGACACATCCGGTCGTGTCAACTACGGTTGACGCATGGACGAGGCGACGGCGACCGGTGAGCAGCCTCGCGGGGTGCTCGAGGAGCTCGCGGCGCTCGCCGCGACGCGGCGCGATCTCGAGCGCGAGGAATCGGCGCTCGCGAGACGCGCGAGAATGGAGGGGTTCCCCTGGCAGGCGATCGCCGACGCGCTCGGCGTGAGCCGCCAGGCGGTGCACAAGAAGCACGGCAAGCGGTGACGGCCGCGCACGACGACGGAAGCGAGACATGAGCGAGCGACGCGGGATGCTCCGACGCCGGGGCGACGACGGACCGCGCGCGAGCGTGCGCGAGCTGCTGCCCTACCTCTTCCCGAAGAAGGGGCTGCTCGCCGGTGCGATCGTGCTCTCGGTGCTCGGCGCGGCGTTCGCCCTCGCCCAGCCGCTCATGGCGCAGGAGCTCATCGCGCGCGTCGAGCAGTCGCGGCCGCTCGAGTGGTTGCCGTGGCTGCTGCTCGCGGTCGTCGTCATCGGCGCGGTCGTCGACGGCTTCCAGCACTTCCTGCTGCAGGTGCTCGGCGAGCACGTCGTGCTGCGCACGCGCCGCACGCTCGTCGGCTCGATGCTGCGGCTGCCGATCGCCGAGTTCGACGCGCGCCGGGTCGGCGACCTCGTGAGCCGCGTCGGCAGCGACACGACGCTGCTGCGCGCGGTGCTCACGCAGGGCCTCGTCGAGTCGATCGGCGGCGTGCTCACGCTCGTCGGCGCCGTGATCGCGATGCTCATCATCGATCCGCTGCTGCTCGGCCTCACCGTGCTCGTGCTCGCGGTCGCGATCGGCGCGATGCTCGTCGTCATGCCGCTCCTCACGCGTGCCTCCGGCGCTGCGCAGGAGCAGGTCGGGCACCTCACGAGCGCGCTCGAGCGCGCGATCAGCGCCGTGCGCACGGTGCGCGCCGCGGGTGCGACCGCGCGCGAGGTCGACGGCATCGGCGAGCGGGCGGGCGACGCCTTCCGCGCGGGCGTGCGGGTCGCTCGCATCTCGGCGCTCGTCGTGCCGATCTTCGGCATCGCCGTGCAGCTCGCGTTCCTCGTCGTGCTGGGCGTCGGCGGCCTGCGGGTCGCGACGGGCGAGATCGCCATCTCGCAGCTCGTCGGCTTCCTGCTGTTCCTGTTCCTCATGATCATGCCGCTCGGCCAGCTCGCCGGCGCGATCTCGGCGGTGAGCGTCGCGCTCGGCGCGCTCGGCCGCATCCAGGAGATCGTGCGGCTCCCGTCCGAGGCGGATGCGGATGCGCGCGTCGCGCTCGAGCCTCGCGCGGGTGCGCCCATGGTCGCCTTCGACGGCGTGACCTTCGCCTACCCCTCGGCCGACGAGCCGCGCACCGTGCTCGAGGACGTCTCGTTCGAGGTGCCCGCAGGCTCGCGCACGGCGCTCGTCGGCCCCTCGGGTGCGGGCAAGTCGACGACGTTCGCGCTCATCGAGCGCTTCTACGACGCGACCGCCGGCCGCGTCGTCGTCGGCGGCAGCGACGTGCGCGACGTCGATCGCGAGAGCCTCCGCTCGCTCATCGGCTACGTCGAGCAGGACGCTCCGGCGCTCGCCGGCTCGCTGCGCGAGAACCTCCGGCTCGGCGCGCCCGACGCGACCGACGAGCGGCTGCTCGAGGCGCTCGACGCCGTCAACCTCGGCGACCTCGTGCGCCGCTCGCAGCAGGGCCTCGACACCGAGGTCGGCGAGGCCGGCGTGCTGCTCTCGGGCGGCGAGCGGCAGCGGCTCGCGATCGCACGGGCCCTGCTCGCGGCGACGCCCGTGCTGCTGCTCGACGAGTCGACCGCCAACCTCGACGCGCGCAACGAGGCGTCGCTCAAGGCGGCGCTCGACGTCGCGAGCGAGGGCCGCACGACGCTCGTGATCGCGCACCGGCTTGCGACGGTCGTCGACGCCGACCAGATCGTCGTGCTCGACGGCGGCCGCGTGCTCGCGCGCGGCACCCACGAGGAGCTGCTCGACTCGTCGCCGCTCTACCGCGAGCTCGCGGCGCACCAGCTGCTCGCACCCGCCGCGGTCGCCGAGTAGCCGTCCCGAGACGGAGAGCGCCGGCCCGCTGATGCGGACCGGCGCGCCTCAGGGATCAGCTCAGGCGAACGGGTTCGGCATGAGCGTGTACTTGGTCTCGAGGTACTCGTGGATGCCCTCGGCGCCGCCCTCGCGGCCGAGGCCCGATTGCTTCACGCCGCCGAAGGGGCCGGCGGCGTTCGAGACGACGCCGACGTTGAGGCCCATCATGCCGGTGTCGATCAGGTCGATCATCCGCTGGCCGCGCTTCGTGTCCTCGGTGAACACGTAGCCGACGAGGCCGTACTCGGTCGCGTTCGCGAGCCGCACGGCGTCCTCCTCGGTCGAGAAGCGCTGGATCGCGACGACCGGGCCGAAGATCTCCTCGATCGAGACGGCCATGTCCGCGGTGACGCCGTCGAGCACGGTCGGCTCGAAGAACGAGCCGGGGCCCTCGATCGCCTTGCCGCCCGTGACGAGCGTCGCGCCGTCGCCGACGGCCGACTCGACGAGCCGCACCGCGTTGTCGACGGCCTTGTCCTCGACGAGCGGCCCGATCTGCACACCCTCCTCGGTGCCGCGGCCGATCTTCATGGCCTTGACCGCCTCGCCGATGCGGCGCGAGAACTCATCGGCGACCGACTCGTGCACGATGAACCGGTTCGCCGCGGTGCAGGCCTGGCCGATGTTGCGGAACTTCGCGAGCAGCGCGCCCTCGACCGCCTTGTCCAGGTCCGCGTCCTCGAAGACGACGAACGGCGCGTTGCCGCCGAGCTCCATCGACGACTTCAGCACGTTGTCCGCCGCCTGCTTCAGCAGCTGCACGCCGACGGGCGTCGAGCCGGTGAAGGAGACCTTCCGCAGCCGCGGGTCGGCGAGCAGCCGCTCCGAGAGCGCGCCGGTCGACTTCGTCGTGATGACGTTGACGACGCCCTTGGGCAGCCCCGCCTCCTCGAGCAGCGCGACGATCGCGAGCGTCGTGAGCGGCGTGAGCGTCGCCGGCTTCACGACCGCGGTGCAGCCGGCCGCGAGCGCCGGGCCGAGCTTGCGCGTCGCCATCGCGAGCGGGAAGTTCCAGGGCGTGATGAGGAAGCACGGGCCGACCGGGCGGTGCGTGACGATCATCTGGCCGGTGCCCTCCGGCGTCATCGAGTAGCGGCCGTCGATGCGCACCGCCTCCTCCGAGAACCAGCGCAGGAACTCGCCACCGTAGGCGACCTCGCCGCGCGCCTCCGCGAGCGGCTTGCCCATCTCCATCGTCATCAGGAGCGCGAACTCCTCCTTGCGCTCCTGCAGCAGGTCGAACGCCTTCCGCAGGATCTCGCCGCGCACGCGCGCCGGCGTGCGGGCCCAGGCGTCCTGAGCGGCGACCGCCGCGTCGAGCGCGCGCACGCCGTCCTCGACGGACCCGTTCGCGATCTCCTTGATGACCTCCCCCGTGGCGGGGTCGCGCACCTCGATGGTGCCCTGCTCGCCGTCGATCCACTCGCCGCCGATGAACAGCTTGCCGTGGACGGCGTCGAGCACCTCCGCCTCGCGGCTCGATGTCGTCTGGGTCACGCTCATGGGGACTCCTTGGTCGAGAGGGATCGGGAGTGATCGCATGCGATCGGGGCTGACGCGCCATCGCGACGACGCCACCCCACCAGCCTACGCTTCGACGCGCTCCCGCTCCGGCTCGGGTTCCGCGCTCGCACCCGTGCGCGGCTCCTTCGCGAGCTTCGACGGCCACCACGTCTTCGGACCGATGTCGAGGGCGAGCGCCGGCACGAGCAGCGAGCGCACGAGCGTCGTGTCGATGAGCACGCCGAGCGCCACGATGATCGCGAGCTGCAGCAGGAACAGCACCGGGATGACGCCGAGCGCTGCGAACGTCGCCGCGAGCACGACGCCGGCCGAGGTGATCACACCGCCCGTCACTCGCAGCCCGCGCAGCACGCCTGCGCGATGACCGCGCTTGCCCACCTCTTCGCGCACGCGCGTCATGAGGAAGATGTTGTAGTCGACACCGAGCGCGACCAGGAAGACGAATGCGAACAGCGGCACTGCGGGATCCATGTCGGGGATGCCGAGCCCCTGCAGGATGAGCGCACCGACGCCGAGCGCCGTGTAGTACGAGAGCACGGTCGTGGCCAGCAGCATCGCCGCGGCGACGATCGAGCGCAGCAGCACCATCAGGATGAGCCCGATGACGAGCAGCACGATCGGGATGATGACGGCGCGGTCCCTCGAGGATGCGTCGTTCGTGTCGATCGCGGTCGCGGTCGTGCCGCCGACGAGCGCCTCGTCGGTGACGTCGTGCGCCGCCTGGCGGATCTCGCGCACGACCTCCTGCGCCTCGGTCGAGTCCGGGGCGTCGACGAGCGTCGCCTGCAGGAGCACGCTGCCGTCGACGACCGTGGGCTCGAATGCGGCGAACGGCGACGCGGGATCGGCCGGCCACGGGAGGGTGCCCGAGGGCGAGTCCTCGCTCGCGAGCGCGAGGCTCTCGACGCCGTCGATGTCGACGACCGCCTCGGCGACCGCGTCGAGCTCCCTCTCGGGAGTGACGATCTGCGTGGGCGTGCCAGAGCCGCCGGGGAAGTGCTGCGAGAGGAGCGCCTGACCGTCGCGAGCCTCCGACTCACCGACGACGAAGTCGCTCGAGGGCACGCCCTCGGCGCGCAGCTGCGTGACGCCGAGCGCACCGGCACCGAGCACGAGCGCCGTGACGATCCACACCGTGCGGGCGCGGCGGTCGACGAGGTTCGAGACGGCTCCCCAGAGGCCCTTGCCGTCAGCCTTGACGCGCGGCTTCTCAGGGGTCGGCGCGACGGGCCAGAAGGCGACGCGGCCGAAGGCGAGCAGCAGCGCCGGCAGCAGGGTGAGGCCCGCGAGGATCGAGGCGGCGATGCCGATCGCCGCGACCGGGCCGAGCTGCTGGTTCGAGACGAGGTCGCTCAGCAGCAGGCACAGGAGGCCGGCGATGACGGTGCCGCCCGAGGCGATGATCGGCTCGAACGAGCCCTTGAGCGCGGCGACGGTCGCCTGCCACCTCGACCGCGTCTGCCCGAGCGCCTCGCGGAAGCGCGCCGTGTAGAGCAGGCCGTAGTCGGTCGCCGCACCCACGACGAGGATGAAGAGGATGCCCTGCGTCTGTCCGCTGAGCGTGAGCACATCCGCCTTCGCCAGCTCGAAGACCACGAGGATCGCGAGGCACAGGGCGGCGACCGACGTGAAGAGCACGAGGATCGGCAGCAGCGGCGAGCGGTAGACGATCACGAGGATCACGAGCACGGCGGCGAGCGCGACGAGCAGCAGCAGCCCGTCGATGCCGCCGAAGGCCTCGGCGATGTCGGCGGTGAAGCCGGCCGGGCCGGTGACCTTCGACTCGACGCCGGCACCGATATCGGTGTCCGCCACGAGCGCTCGCAGCTCGCCGACGAGGTCGCCCACCTCGCCCGACGCACCCGAGCTGTCGAGCAGCGCCACGATCTGCGCCGCCTGCCCGTCCTCGCTCGGCACGACCGGCGACGCCCGCACGACGCCCTCGAGCCCTGCGATCTCCTCCTGCAGCGCGGTGACCGACTCCACCGCGGATGCGTCGAGCTCGTCGTCGGAGGCGGCCACCACGATCGCGGGGATCTCGTCGTCGCCGAGGAACTCGCCGAGCTGCTCCTGCACGAGCGTCGACTCCGCGCTCGACGGCAGGAAGCTCGACTGGTCGTTCGACACGACGCTCGAGAGGCTCCCGAAGGTCGGCCCGCCGACGCCGGCGGCAGCGAGCCAACCGAGGATCAGGACCGCGGGGAGGAGGACGCGCAGCCACCTGGGCACGCGCCAGGAGGACGACGAGTGGGGCGTGGATCGCGCGGACACTTAGCCAGTCTATCTGTTAGGCGCTCTACGTAAAGGCCGCAAGGCGATCGCTCCGAAACCGTCTTGAACGACAGGCGGCCTACATGGAGGGCAAGTACACCTTCGAGCTAGTGTCGGCGCGTGACCTGCACGCCGCCGTCGCGCATCTCGTCGAGCGCCGTCGCGCGCGTCTCGGGCGACACGGCCGACGTGAGCGCGTCGATGACGGTCACGGTCAGGCCGGCGAGCGCGCCGTCGAGCGCCGACGCCTTCACGCAGTAGTCGGTCGCGATGCCGACGACGTCGAGCTCGTCGATGCCCTGCTCCTCGAGCACCTCGCCCAGCGTCTCCCCCTCGTCGGTCGTGCCCTCGAACGCGGAGTACGCGGGCTTGCCCTGCCCCTTCTTGATGTGCACGTCGATCGCGAGCGCGTCGAGCGCCGGGTGGTACTCGGCGCCGGGCGTGCCTGCGACGCAGTGCACGGGCCAGGTGCCGACGAAGTCGGGTTCCCCGGCTGCGAAGTGGCCGCCATTGTCGCCCTCGGCGTCGTGCCAGTCGCGGCTCGCGACGACGAGGTCGTAGGAGTGCGTGCGCAGGTGCTCGGTGAT
Organism: Agrococcus sp. TSP3-2-1; assembly: GCF_049897585.1. Lineage (NCBI taxonomy): Bacteria > Bacillati > Actinomycetota > Actinomycetes > Micrococcales > Microbacteriaceae > Agrococcus > Agrococcus sp. TSP3-2-1. The sequence goes on along the minus strand of NZ_JAFCWN010000001.1, from coordinate 302,917 downwards.
GGCGGCGGCGACCGCCGCTCCGCCCTCGGTGCCGAGCGCGCCTCCCTCGGTGAAGTCGTTCTGCACGTCGACGATCAGGATGCCCTTGGCCATGGCCCCAGGGTACGACGAAGCCTTCGTGCTACGCGGTGCTACGCTCCACGCATGGAATCGATCAGCCACCGCGAGATGCGAAACCGCAGCAGCGAGGTGCTGCGAGCAGTGGCCGCCGGCGAGTCCTTCACCGTCACGAACCACGGGACCGCAGTCGCACGGCTCGTCCCTGTGGAGCGCGTCCCGACCGATCTGCCGATCGCTCGACGGGCCTCGCGGCACGGCGGCTTCGCTGCGCTGCGTCGACACCTGATCGCTGGGCGCTCCGCCGACGACCTCGAGGACCTGCGGGGCGAGCGGTGACACTCGCGTACCTCGACACCTCCGCTGCAGCCAAGCTGCTCATCGAGGAGCCCGAGTCGGCCGCGCTCGCGGAATGGGCGGACGACGCGTCGGTCGAGCTCGTCGCCACGCTCCTGCTCGAGACCGAGTTGCGTCGGCTCGCGGTCCGGCGCGACGTGCCTCAGATGGCCGTCTCGTCGATCCTGGACGGGGTATCGCTCTACGAGCCGTCCGCCAGCCTCTACCGCGAGGCCGGCATCCTGCCGGGAGCGACGCTGCGCTCGCTCGATGCTCTGCACCTGGCCGGCGCGCTGCGGCTCGGCGTCGATGCGATGGCGACGTACGACGATCGGCTCGCAGACGCCGCGCGGTCCATCGGCCTCGCAGTGGTCGCCCCCTCCTGACGCATCGTTCCGCCCGGCGATCGCCGCCACTATCGTGACCGCCATGGTGTCGCGCACGGCCAACTTCTGCTTCGACGCATCCGACCCCATCGCCCAGGCGCAGTGGTGGTCGCAGGTGCTCGACGACTTCGAGGTGATGCCCGACGGCGCGTGGAACGAGCACGAGGCCGAGCTGCGCGGCCCGGGCGGCCGCTGGCTCGAGTTCCTCAAGGTGCCGGAGCCCAAGGTCGTGAAGAACCGCATGCACATGTGCCTGCGCCCGGTCGGCACGACGTGCGATGCGGAGGTCGCACGCATCGTCGGGCTCGGCGCGAGCATCGTCGACGACCGCCGCGGACTCGAGGACGGCGGATGGGTCGTGCTGGCCGACCCGGAGGGGAACGAGTTCTGCGTGCTCGGGACGCCCGCCGAGGAGGCGGGCATCGCGCGAGCGTAGGCGAGGGCAGAGACGGCGAAGGCCCCGTTGTCGCGGGGCCTTCGTGCTGGTGCCGCCTCGGAGAATCGAACTCCGGACCTATTCATTACGAGTGAATCGCTCTGCCGACTGAGCTAAGGCGGCGTGCCGAGGCACGATCAACGATACTACCGCATGCCCAGAGCCCCCGGCGAACGCTTGACCGGCCCGCGCACGCTCCCCCAGGCTCGACGCATGACGGCGACCGCGTGGCAGCTCCGACGGGCCGAGCCCACCGCATCCGACCTCGAGCAGGTCGACGCGTGGTGGCGCGCGGCGAACTACCTGAGCGTCGGGCAGATCTACCTGCTCGCGAATCCGCTGCTGCGCGAGCCGCTCGAGCGCGAGCACCTCAAGCCGCGGCTGCTCGGCCACTGGGGCACGACGCCAGGCCTCACGTTCGTGCAGGCGCACCTCAACCGCATGATCCGCGAGCGCCGCCAGCGCACGCTCTTCGTCACCGGTCCCGGTCACGGCGGCCCGGGGGTCGTCGCGGCCACCTACCTCGAGGGCGTCTACAGCGAGCGCTACCCCGACGTGAGCCTCGACGCAGGCGGCATGCAGCGGCTCTTCCGGCAGTTCTCGTTCCCCGGGGGCATCCCGAGCCACACGGCGCCCGAGACCCCCGGCTCGATCAACGAAGGCGGAGAGCTCGGCTACTCGCTCGCGCATGCCTACGGCGCGGCGTTCGACGATCCCGACCTGCTCGTCGCGTGCGTCATCGGCGACGGCGAGGCCGAGACGGGGCCGCTCGCCGCGTCGTGGCACAGCAACAAGCTGCTGAACCTCGCCGCCGACGGCGCCGTGCTGCCGATCCTGCACCTCAACGGCTACAAGATCGCGAACCCGACGCTGCTCGCCCGCATCCCCGAGGAGGAGCTCGTCGCGCTCATGCGCGGCTACGGGCACGAGCCGCTCGTCGTCGAGGTCGGCACCGACGGCGAGCCGCCGCTCGAGGCGCACGGGCGCTTCGCCGCGGTGCTCGACGATGCGGTCGACCGGATCGCTACGATCAAGGCGGATGCGTCGGCGGGCCGGCTCACCGCTCGCCCGGCCTGGCCCATGATCGTGCTGCGCAGCCCGAAGGGATGGACCGGCCCAAGCGAGGTCGACGGCACCCGCATCGAGGGCACGTGGCGAGCGCACCAGGTGCCGCTCTCCGGCGTGCGGGACGACGACGCGCACCGGGAGCTGCTCGCCGAGTGGCTGCGCTCCTACCGCCCGGACGAGCTGTTCGACGACCGCGGCGCGCCCGTGCCGCTCGTCGCGAGCCACGCGCCGGAGGGCGAGCTGCGGATGGGCGCGATCCCGGTCGCGAACGGCGGCGCGGCGCGAGAGCCGCTGCGGCTCCCCGACGTCCGCGGCCACGCGGCCGAGGTCCGTGCGGACGCGCGCGGCGCCGACGACGCCGAGGCGACCGCGATCCTCGGCGCGTGGCTCGCCGAGGTCATCCGCGACAACCCCGAGACGTTCCGCATCTTCGGGCCGGACGAGACCGCATCCAATCGCCTCGCGCCGAACGTCTACGCGTCGACCGACCGGCAGTGGAACGCCGAGACGCTGCCCGGCGACGAGCACCTCGCGCCGACCGGTCGGGTGATGGAGGTGCTGAGCGAGCACCTCTGCCAGGGCTGGCTCGAGGGCTACCTGCTCACCGGCCGCCACGGGCTGTTCAACACCTACGAGGCGTTCGCGCACATCGTCGACTCGATGGTCGGCCAGCACGCGAAGTGGCTCGAGTCGGCCGCGCGCGTACCGTGGCGCGAGCCGATCGCGAGCCTCAACACGCTGCTCTCGAGCCACGTGTGGCGGCAGGACCACAACGGCTTCAGCCACCAGGACCCGGGCTTCATCGACGTCGCGCTCAACAAGAGCCCGGAGGTCGTGCGCGTCTACCTGCCGTTCGACGCGAACACCCTGCTCTCGACTGCCGACCACTGCTTGCGCTCGACCGGCTACGTCAACGTCGTCGTCGCGGGCAAGCAGCCAGCGCCGCAGTGGCTCTCGATGCCCGAGGCGACCGCGCACTGCGAGCGCGGGCTCGGCGTGCTGCCGTGGGCGGGCACCGAGACGGCGGACCGGGCCCCGGATGCCGTGCTCGCGGCCGCGGGCGACGTCCCGACGCTCGAGGTGCTCGCCGCCGCGTCGCTGCTGCGCGAGCGCGTGCCCGAGCTGTCGCTGCGGGTCGTGAACGTCGTCGACCTCACCCGCCTGCAGAGCGAGGGGCAGCATCCGCACGGATTGCCCGACGCCGAATTCGACGCGATCTTCACGCGCGACCGGCCGGTGGTCTTCGCGTACCACGGTTACCCGTGGCTCATCCACCGGCTCACCTACAAGCGCGCGGTGCACGACGACCTGCACGTGCGCGGCTACGTCGAGCGCGGCACGACGACGACGCCGTTCGACATGGTGATGCTGAACGACCTCGATCGCTACCGGCTCGCGATGGACGTCGTCGAGCGCGTGCCGGGCCTGGCAGAGTCGTGCGCGGACGTGCTCGAGGAGTGGGCGGATGCGCGCGCTCGCGCCCGTGCATACACTCGCGAGCACGGCGTCGACATTCCCGAGGTCGCCGACTGGCTGTGGCAAGGCGACGGGCCCGCGGAGTAACGCTCCGCGGTCCCGCCCGCGGATCAGCGGCGCAGCACGATCCTGGGTGTCGGCAGCAGATCGGCGCGTGCGGGATGCTGGCGAGCACGGCCGTGCCGCTCGAGCAGTGCGCGGAGCCGCCGCTCGGTCACGATGCTCGGCTGCCGGTGTCGCCGGGGTCGGCGGACGGATGGCTCGACCACTCCGACGGGGCCCGGCTCGTCGGATGCGGCGGTGACCGCGCGGCGCAGCTCCACGCCGTGCTCGTGCACCTCGGGGAGGCGCACGGCGAGCGAGGGCGGCGCGGTCGCCGCGAGGCGCCACGGACCATCGGTGCGGATCACGGGCTCCGGCTCGACGGTACCCGTCATCCCGAGGACGGCGGTGCGGGTGCGAGCGGGCTGGAGCTCGGCGACGATCCGCCACTGGCCCGGCCCCGGTCCCGCCTTCTCGACTCGCAGTCGGCCGGCGTGGATCTCGTGGTGATGAAAGCTGCAGACGAGGATGCCGTTGTCGATGTCGGTCTTGCCGCCGAGCTGCCAGGGCACGATGTGGTGCGCTTCGCACCAGGCGGCCGGCATGCCGCAGCCGGGCACGCGGCAGCCCTTGTCGCGCTTGGCGAGCGCGCGCCGCTGCGCGCGGTTGAAGATGCGCTTGGTGCGGCCGAGCCACAGCGGGTGGCCGTGCTCGTCGACGATCAGCTGCTCGATGGCGGCGTGGCAGAGGAGCTGGTCGACGCCCTCGATCGGCACCAGGCTGCCGGTGTGCTCGATCGTGAGGGTCCGCTCGGGGTGGGACAGGCCCTGCCGGTGGGCGTCGTACGCGTCGATGGTGCCGACGTAGGTGAGCACGGGCGGCTCGCCGCCGGCGACCGGCGCGTCGCCGGAGCCGGCGTGCGCCGTGATCAGCGCGATGACCGCGTCGTGCCCCTTCTGCTCCGGCGTGCGGTCGTCGAGCGACGGTTCCCCCTCGACCGTCCCGTCGCAGTCGGTGCCGTCGCAGCCGCCTCGCGCGCAGCGGTCGTCGTGGAAGGCGACCTTGACGCGAGGACCGCCCCACGCATCCGCCATCGCCTTGAGCTTGGAGCCCTCCTCGGCGGGCGAGCGCATGGTCGTCAGCCATGACCCGTCGGACTGCTGCCGGACGCGCAAGTACCGCATCGCCCGCTGCCGCTCATCGTTCGGCAGCACCCCGTCCGGATCCAGCAGCGCCACGCAGCGGCGCGCGAGCACCGTCAGCTGCTCCGGCGGCAGCGGCATGCCCGGGTCGGTCGCGTGACCGACGAGCGACTGCTCCGCGACGCGAAGCTGCTCGACGTCGGCGCGCGGCGCTGCCGGCTCCAAGGTCGAGACGATCGCCTGCGCCTGCGCGAACGAGAGGTCACCCGTCGCGAGCCCAGCCGCGACCGCCGGGTACTTCGCCGGGATGTCGGCGCCGGTGATCCCGATCGACGGGGACGTCGCCCGCGCCATGACGAGCAGGTCGAGCGCGCGGCCCGGGCGCATGCCGAACGCCCGCCCGAGCGCTTCCTTCGGATGCCGGGCACCGAGCAGCAGGCACAGCGGCTCGTCGACAGGGCCCTGCGAGCGCTCCTCGACCTCGTGCGCGAGCCGCACCTGCAGAGCCTCAGCAACGCGGGTCAGCTCCGCGACGCAGCCGAGGATCTCCACCACGTCGCCGCTCGAGGCTCGAGCGAACGCGGGAGCACCCGCGAGCAGCGCCCGAGCGGCCTCGACCGCCGCTCTGGCCTGCTCGGTGCTCGACATCGCTGCCTCCCTTGCGAGCAGAGTAGGTGTGGCCACCCACATCCACTCCCGACCTCGCTTGCGCGAACACTAGGGGTGACCACCCACATGCCTCGCCGCACGAGCTGTGACGAGGCAGCGCCCGTCACGGTCGACCGCGGAGCGAGCGCTCAGCAGTCGAGATCGGCGGTCGGCGCGACCCCGGTCAGGAAGTACTCGTTCACAGGCCGATCGACGCACGCGTTCGGCATCGGCGCGTAGTACTGCCCGTGGCCCTCGGCGTCGACCGAGATGAGCACGCCCGACTCGAGCATGTCCGCGAGCGCCACGGCTTGCTCGTAGGGCGTCGCCGGGTCGTTGCGACCGCCGATCACGATGATCGGGTCGGCGCCGGGCGCGGTGATCGGGTGCGGCTCGCGCGTCGCCTCGAACGGCCACGCGGCGCAGCTGCTGAGCCCGACGAAGCCGGGCCCGAGCGTCGGCGCAGCCGCCATGACCTCGGCGCCGTTCGCGCGCACCTCGTCGAAGTCCGTCACGGCCGGCGCGTCGAGGCAGCTGACCGACACGAGCGCCTCGTAGGAGTTGTCCTCGAACGTGCCGTCCGGGCGCACGCCGTAGTACGCATCCGCTTCGGCGTACGCGCTCTCGCCGCTGCCCGACATCACGTCGGCGATCACGCCGCGCAGCACCTGCCACTGCAGGTCGCTGTAGAGGTTGGCCGCGATGGCGATGAAGAACGCGCCGGAGCCGAGCTGCCGGCCGTCGGCCACCTCGATCGGGTCGGCGTCGAGCCCGTCGATGAGCGCGCGGGTCTGCTCGAGCGCCTCCTCCTGCGTGCCGGTGAAGGGGCAGTCGCGCTGCCGCAGGCAGTCGGCGACGAAGTTGCCGTACGCGAGCTCGAAGCCCGCGGCCTGGAAGAGGGTGCCCTCGAACTCGGAGCGGTCGGGCGCGACCGCGGCGTCGAGCACCATGCGGCCGACGTTCTCGGGGAAGAGGTCGGCGTAGGTCGAGCCGATGAGCGTGCCGTACGAGACGCCGAGGTAGTTGAGCCGCTCCTCGCCGAGCAGCGCCCGCATGAGGTCCATGTCGCTCGCGACCTGCTCGGTGCCGACGAACTCGAGGTAGGGGCCGGTGTGCTCGAGGCACGCGTCGGCGAACCACTGCGCCGACTCGAGCTGCAGCTGCAGGTCCTCGTCGCTCAGCGGCTCAGGCGCGGGGCCGTCGGGGAGCCCCCACATCCAGTCGTAGAACTCCTGCGGGTCGTCGTAGCAGGAGATGGGCGTCGAGCCGCCGACCCCGCGGGGGTCGAAGCCGACCAGGTCGTAGTGCTCCCGCACCTGCGGCGGGAGCAGGTAGTCGGCGTACTGCGAGACGTAGTCGACGCCGGATGCGCCGGGGCCGCCGGGGTTGTAGAGGATCGCGCCCTCGCGCTCGCCGGTCGCGGGGGCCACGACGACCGAGAGCTCGATGTCGTCGTCGACGGAGCCGAACCAGTCCATCGGCGCGGTGATCGTGCCGCACCAGCTGCCGCCGCACGACGCCCAGTCGACGTCCTGTCCGTAGTACTGCTCGAGCCCGGGCGCGGCGTCCTCCCCGGTCGGCGCCCACTGCGGCCCCGCGACGCTGCTCTGGCCGGTCGGCGGCGCAGCCGCGGGCGGGGCCGGCAGGACGAGGCAGCCGGTGAGCGCGAGGAGCGCGGCGGCCGCGACCGCGAGGGCGGCCGGGCCGCGAGAGCGATGCATGGTTCCTACGGTATTCGGCGCGGCTATGCGAGCCGCATCAGCGGCGCTGCGCGGCGCGCGCGGCGCTCACGAGCATCGCCTCGAGCGCGAGCAGCGGCGGCACGTTCGCCTCGATGCGCTCGCGCGCGACGCGGATCTGGTCGAGCACGTCGATGACCGACGCGCGCGCGAGGTAGTCGGCCGCCGCCTGCACGGTCGGCCGCATCGCCTCGTTCACGAGCTCGCGGCCGACGCCGAGCTGGGTGATGAGGATGTCGCGGTAGAGCGAGAGCAGGTCGACGAGGATGCGGTCGACGCCGTCGCGCATGCCGCGCTTCGCGCGCTGCTTCTGCGCGTCCTCCAGCTCCTTGAGCTGCCGTCGCAGCTGCGGCGGCACGGTGCCGCCCGGCTCGACGCCGAGCTGCCGCAGCGCTTGCGCGCGCTCGGCCTCGTCGCGCTCGGCCGAGAGCGCGTCGGCGTCGGCGGTCGCGATCTCGACGTAGCGCGCGGCGGCGAGCACCGCCGACGAGGCGGTCGAGACGCGCATCGCGATCTGCAGCGTCTCGGCACGCCGGGCGCGCGCCTCCTCGCTCGTCGCGAGCCGGCGCGCCATGCCGATGTGGCTCTGCGCCTCCCGGGCGGCGCGCTCGGCGACGCCCGGGTCGACGCGGTCGCGCTCGACGAGCAGCCGCGCGACCTCGACCGGGTCGGGCACCTGCAGGTTGACGGTGCGCACGCGCGAGCGGATCGTCGGCAGCAGGTCGGCCTCGCTCGGCGCGCAGAGGATCCACACCGTCTCGGGCGGCGGCTCCTCGAGCGCCTTCAGCAGCGCGTTCGAGGTGCGCTCGGCCATCCGGTCGGCGTCCTCGACCACGACCACCCGGTAGCGGGCGGTCGAGGGCGCGAGGGAAGCGCGCTGCACGACCGCCCTCGCTTGCGCGATCGTGATGAGCACGCCCTCGGTCGAGAGCGTGACGAGGTCGGGGTGCGTGCGCGCCTCGACGAGCGTCTCGACCTCCGGCTCGATGCCGTCGGGGCCCGAGAGCAGCGCCGCGGCGAACGCGTACGCGAGGTTCGAGCGACCCGATCCGGGCGGACCGGTGAGCAGCCACGCGTGCGTCATCGCGCCGTGCTCGTCGCCCTCCGCATCGGCCGCGGCGGCGCGGCGCAGCTGCGCGACCGCGTCGGCCTGGCCGACGATCTCGCTCCAGCCGCCCATCGCTCCCCCTGGCTCTCGCTCAGCGTCCGGCAGCGAGCATCCCACGCACGTGCGACATGACGCGCTCGTGCACAGCCTCGGGGCTCCCGGATGCGTCGACGACGGCGAAGCGCGCCGGCTCGGCCTCGGCGAGGGCGAGGTAGGCGGCGCGGACGCGCTGCGCGAAGTCGAGGCCCGTCTGCTCGAGCCGGTCGAACGGCGCGTCCTCGCGAGCGGCCATCCGCTCGCGCCCGTCGGCGGGATCGAGGTCGAGCAGGATCGTCAGGTGCGGCAGCAGCCCGTCGACCGCCCAGAGCGAGAGGTCGCGGATCTGCCGCCCGTCGAGCTCCCGACCGGCGCCCTGGTAGGCGACGGACGAATCGAGGTAGCGGTCCTGCACGACGACGTCGCCGCGCTCGAGCGCGGGGCGCACGAGCGTCGCGACGTGCTGCGCGCGGTCGGCGGCGTAGAGCAGCGCCTCGGCGCGCGGGGCGACGTGGCCGTCGGTGTGCTGCACGAGCCGGCGGATCTCGACGCCGAGCTCGGTGCCGCCGGGCTCGCGCGTGCGCACGACCGAGCGGCCCTCCGCCTCGAGCGCCGCCACGAGCATCCCCGCTTGCGTCGACTTGCCGGAGCCGTCGCCGCCCTCGAGGGTGATGAACGCGCCGGTCACGACTCGGTGGGCTTCTTCGCCGCGGGCTTCTTCACGGGCGCCTTCTTCGCGGCCGGCTTCTTGGCGGCCGGCTTCTTCGCCGCGGGCTTCCGCGCGGGCTTCTTCGCCGGCCCCTTCTCGCGCTTGATCTGCAGCAGCTCGATCGCGCGCTCGAAGGTGATGCCCTCGACGTCCTCGCCTCGCGGGATCGTCGCATTCGTCTCGCCGTCGGTGACGTAGGGGCCGAAGCGGCCGTCGCGCACCTTCACGGGCTTGCCCGACACGGGGTCGGCGTCGAACTCCTTGAGCGCGCTCGCGGCCTTCCGCGCGCCGTACTTCGGCTGCGCGAAGCGCTCGAGCGCCTGCTCGAGCGTGATCGAGAAGATCTGGTCCTCGTCGTCGAGCGAGCGGGTGTCGGTGCCCTTCGAGAGGAACGGTCCGTAGCGGCCCGGGCGGGCGGAGATCTCCTCGCCCGACTCCGGGTCGACGCCCACGACGCGCGGCAGCGACAGCAGCTTGAGCGCCGTCGGCAGGTCGACCGACTCCGGCTCCATCGACTTGAAGAGCGACGCGCGGCGCGGCTTCGGCGCCGCCTTGCCCTTCTTGGGCGCGACGGGCTTGCCCTCGTCGTCGAGCTCGACCGGCAGCGCCTCCTCGATGTACGGGCCGAAGCGGCCGTTCTTCACGACGACGTCGAGCCCGGTCTCGGGGTGCTGCCCGAGCACGCGGTCCTCGGCCGGCTCGGCGGCGAAGAGCTCCGCGGCCTTCTCGGGGGTGAGCTGGTCAGGCGTGAGGTCCTCGGGGATGTTGGCGCGCTTGACCTCGCCGTCGGCGTCCTGGCCCTCGAGGTAGGGCCCGTACTGGCCGACGCGCAGCGTGACGCCATCGGCGACCGGGATCGAGTTGACCGCGCGCGCGTCGATGTCGCCGAGGTTCTCGACCGTGCTCTTGAGGCCCGGGCGCTCGTCGCTCCCGAAGTAGAAGCGGCGCAGCCACTCCTGCCGGTCGAGGTCGCCGTCGGCGATGCGGTCGAGGTCGGCGAGCATCTCTGCGGTGAAGTCGTAGTCGACGTAGTCGCCGAGGTTGTCCTCGAGCAGCTTGATGGTCGAGAACGCGATCCAGTTCGGCACGAGGGCGCCGCCGCGCAGCGTGACGAAGCCGCGCCGCACGATCGTGTCGATGATCGAGGCGTACGTCGACGGGCGGCCGATCTCGAGCTCCTCGAGCGCCTTCACGAGGCTCGCCTCGGTGTAGCGCGGCGGGGGCGTCGTGACGTGGTCCTTGCGCTCGAGCTCGACGAGCGAGACGGGGTCGGACTCCTTGACGTCGGGCAGGTTCGCGTCGCCCTCGGCGTCCTCCGCGTAGCGCGAGGCGTCCTTGCCCTCCTCGTAGGCGTGCAGGAAGCCCGGCTCGGTGATGACGGTGCCGGACGCGGTGAACTCGGCGACCCCGCGGCTCGTCTTCTCCGAGGCGATCGTGATGGTCGCGGTCTGACCCGTCGCATCGATCATCTGGCTCGCGACGGTGCGCTTCCAGATGAGCTCGTAGAGGCGGTGCTCGTTCGGGGTGAGGGATGCCTTGACGTCGGCCGGGGTGCGGAAGGCGTCGCCCGAGGGGCGGATCGCCTCGTGCGCCTCCTGCGCCGACTTCGACTTGCCCGAGTAGTGGCGCGCGGCCTGCGGGATCGATCCCTTGCCGTAGAGCGCGGTCGCCTGCTCACGCGCCGCCTTGATCGCCTGCGCCGAGAGCGCGGGCGAGTCGGTGCGCATGTAGGTGATGTAGCCCTGCTCGTACAGCGACTGCGCGACCGACATCGTCTGCTTCGCCGAGAGCTTGAGCTTGCGGCCGGCCTCCTGCTGGAGGGTCGAGGTCGTGAAGGGCGCCGAGGGACGACGGCGGTAGGGCTTCGACTCGACGCTCGCGACCTGGAAGGCGGCCAGCTCGAGCTCGCTCGCGAGCGACTCGGCGGCCTCCTGGTCGAGGATCGTGCGGACGCCCTTGATCTGACCGCGGTCGTCGAAGTCGCTGCCGGTCGCGACGCGCGCGCCGTCGAGCCGCACGAGGCGGGCGCCGAAGCGCGATCCCTCGGCCTCGAACTGCGCGGCAAGGCTCCAGTAGGCGGCGGGCACGAACGCCATGCGCTCGCGCTCGCGGTCGACGATGAGGCGCGCGGTCGGCGACTGCACGCGACCGGCCGACAGGCCCTGCCGCACCTTGCGCCACAGCACGGGGCTCACCTCGTAGCCGTAGAGCCGGTCGAGGATGCGGCGCGTCTCCTGCGCGTCGACGAGCGGCATGTTGAGCTCGCGCAACTGGTCCTTGGCCTGCTCGATCGCGTCCTTGGTGATCTCGTGGAACACCATCCGCTTGACCGGCACCTTGGGCTTGAGCACTTCGAGCAGGTGCCACGCGATGGCCTCGCCCTCGCGGTCCTCATCCGTCGCGAGGATGAGCTCGTCGGCGTCCTTGAGCGCCTTCTTGAGCTCGGAGACGGTCTTCTTCTTCTCGTCGCTCACGACGTAGTAGGGCGCGAAGCCGTTGTCGACGTCGACGGCGAACTTGCCGAAGGCGCCCTTCTTGAGGTCGGCGGGCAGGTCTCGGGGGCTCACGAGGTCGCGGATGTGGCCGACGGAGGCCAGCACCTGGTAGCCCTCGCCGAGGTACCGCTCGATCGTCTTTCCCTTCGCCGGGGACTCGACGATAACGAGCTTCTTGCCCATGCTCACGCTCACTGCTCTATAGGTAGGGGGATCGATCCGAGAGGATCACCTCGACACAATACACATGCAGTCGTTGCGCTCTCACGGCGGCGGACCGGCCCGAGCGGTGGCGGATGCGTGCCACGGACCGACCGGGACGACGACCGTCACGCTCGCCTCGAGACCGCGCAGCGAGCAGCGCTCGAGCCGTGCGCCGCTCGCTCCCACGACCGCTTGCGCGAGCCCGCACGGCGCGCCGTCGGCGTAGCCGGAGAGCGCATCCGCGGCCGCGAGCGCGCCGGCGTCGGCCGCCGCGGCCGCCCGCGCTTGCGCGATGGATGCGGTGCCCGCGCCCACGACGAGCAGCCCGAGCAGGAGCGCCGCCATCGCGACCGCGAGCGCGAGCACGGCGCCGCTCCCCCGCTCGTCGTCCCACTCCCCCTCCCCGTGGTCGAGTGGGCCCCGCGCCCGTTCGTCGAGTAGGCCCGCAGGGCCGTATCGAGACGCCACCGCTACCTGCCCTCGCCGTGCGCGCAGCTCCGCGCGACGAGCGTCAGCGCTCCCGCGAGCGCGGGCCGCTCGAGCACCGCGCACACGAGCTCGCCGTCCCCCTCGAGCCGCAGCGCCGCCCCGTCGGCGTAGGCCGCAGGATCGTCGCCTCTTCCCGCCGCCCTCGCTGCGGCGCCCGCCGACTGCTCGAGCCCGACCTGCGCCGCCGCAGCGGCGACCGCAGCGACGGCGAGCCCGATCGCGAGCACGGCCGCCGGGAGCGCCGCAGCGAGCTCGGCCGTGACCGCACCGAGCTCGCCGCGGCGCGCGCTACTGCACGGTGAGCGCACGCTGGACCATGTCGGTCAGCACCGCTCGCACCTCGTCGGAGCGCAGGATCACCACCAGCAGCCCCGCGAACCCGACCGCGGCCATCGTGGCGATGACGTACTCGGCGGTCGCCGCGCCGTCCTCCTCGTGCGCGAGCCTCTCGAGCATCCGCATGCTCGCCTCCTTCCCTCAGGAGGCCAAGGGTGCGGCAGGAGCCGGTGAGCGCGAGCGGCCCGCGGGCGCGCCTGTGGAGAGCGCCGAGTCGAAGTGCTCAGCGCTCGGGCGAGCGCTCGTCCGAGGGACCGACGTCGTCCGTCGCGACCATGGGGTGCGGAGCACCGGCGGAGCTCGCGAAGAGCGCAGCGATCCAGTTGACGACGGCGTTCCAGGCGTTGCGCATGACCCGAACCTAGCCGACGCGGCGCTCGCTCACCCGAGCGGCGCGAGCGCGCCGTCGAGCATCGACACCACGAGCGGCACGATGGCGAGCAGCGTGAAGGCGGGCAGCACGCACGCGCCGAGCGGCAGCGCGAGCTGCACCGCCGCGCGCTGCGCACGCGCCTCGCCGTCGAGCCGGGCACGCGTGCGAGCGGCGGTCGCCTCGGCGAGCAGCAGCCCGCGCACCGGCACTCCGGCGCGCTCGGCGAGCGCGAGCGCCGCGTCGAGGTCGTCCCAGCCGCTCGCCTCGAGCCGCGCATCGCGGAGCGCGCGAGCCGCCGCGGCTCGCGCGCGATCCGCTGCGCCGCCGCCCGCGAGCGCCACCGCGACGAGGTCGAGCGCGAACCCTGGCGCCGGATCGCCGCGCGCGGCGCGACGCACGATCGCCCGCGACCATCCCCACGCTCCGACCATCAGCAGCCCGCCGGCGGCGATCGACCACGAACCGACCCCGCCGCCGGTCGCGGCGCCCAGCACGTCGAGCCCGAGCGCGAGCCCGAAGCCGAGCCCGACGACCGGCAGCAGCATGACGAGCCGCGCGGTCGCGCGCGGCCCCGCGAGCGCAGCCTCGAGCGCGCGCCGCTGCGCCGCCTGCTCGCGCAGCAGCCCGGCCAGCCGCTCGAGCGTCGGTGCCATCGGTGCGCCCGACTCGCCGGCGACGGCGAGCACCGCGCGCACGAGGCCGCCGGATCGCGCGTCGAGCGCCGACGCATCCGTGCCGAGCTCCGTCCACGCACGCGCGAGCGGCAAGCCACCCTCCACGAGCGCGGCGAGCCGGTGCACGGTCGTGGCGGTCTCGTCGAGCCCGGCGGCCCCGCCGCTCATCGCTGGCGCACCACGAGCCGCTCACCGTCGAGCGCGAGCTCCCCGATCGCGGCGACCCGGCGGCGCCCGTGCGCGTCGCGCTCGACGTGCAGCACCGCGTCGAGCGCGCTCACCGCCTGTCGCGCGAGCGCCGGCGGCGAGAGGCCGGCGAGCGCACCGAGCCCCTCGAGCCGGGCGGGGACGTCGTCGAGCGAGTTGGCGTGCAGGGTGCCCGCGCCGCCGTCGTGCCCGGTGTTGAGCGCCGAGAGCAGCTCGCGCACCTCCGCGCCGCGGCACTCGCCCAGCACGAGCCGGTCGGGCCGCATCCGCAGCGCCTCGCGCACGAGCTGCTCGAGGCCGATCGCGCCGGCGCCCTCGGCGTTCGCCTGCCGCGCCTCGAGCGCGACGACGTGCGGGTGCCGGATGCGCAGCTCGGCGACGTCCTCGATCGTCACGATGCGCTCGGCGGACGATGCGCTCGAGAGCATCGCGCCGAGCAGCGTCGTCTTGCCCGAGCCCGCCGCACCGGTCACGAGCACGTTCGCACGGTGCTCGACGAGCTCGCGCACCCGATCGAGCGGCACGTCCGCGAAGCAGCCGCCCGCATCGAGCTCGTCGAGCGAGAGCGGGTGCACCCGCGGCAGCCGGATCGAGAGCTGTGCGCCGGCAACCGCGATCGGCGGCAGCACGGCGTGCACGCGGATGCCGTCGTGCAGCCGCACGTCGACGCACGGCGTCGCCTCGTCGACGTGCCGGCCGCCCGCCGCGACGAGGGCGACCGCGAGTGCCCGCGCCCGCTCCGGCGCGAGCCGCACCGGCGCGCGCTCGGCGCCCGCGCCGCGGTCGACCCACACCTGCCCGCCGGTGACGAACACATCCGTCACCGCCGCTTCCGCCACGAGCGGTGCGAGCTCGGCGAACTCGCGCAGCGGCGCGCCGGCCGCGCTCGTCCGCGCCGGCCCCACGTCGACCGCGCGCTCAGCACCGGCGACGAAGGGGACGCCCCGCGATCGAACCTGCACGAGAGCGCACGGTAGCCGCGTGACCGCGACTCCGCCGGCCCGACGCATCCGCCTGTGGAGGACGAGCGAGGCGGCGCCCACCGGGGGAAGAGGACGCCGCCGCAGGAGTACGGATGGGGGATCCGTCGGTCACCTGCTCGCGTCGGCAGGGCCGACGACGCAATGCTAGGCACGCAATCATGCGCAACCGGGAGCAGCACGGCGGCGCGCGCATCGGCGCGTGCATAGACTCGACCGCGGACGAAGAAGTCAGGAGAACGCCAGTGTCGGACCGCATCGATCACCTGCTCACCGAGACCCGCCGATTCGCGCCGCCGGAGGCGCTCGCGAGCGAGTCGACGACCACTGCAGAGCTCTACGAGCACGCGGCCGAGGATCGCCTCGGGTTCTGGGCGGAGCAGGCGCGCGAGCTGCACTGGGAGACGCCCTTCACCGAGGTGCTCGACTGGCAGCCGCCGCACGCGCGGTGGTTCCACGACGGCACGCTCAACGTGGCCGTCAACTGCCTCGACCGCCACGTCGAGGCAGGCAACGGCGATCGGGTCGCGCTGCACTGGGAGGGCGAGCCCGGCGACCGCCGCACCATCACCTACGCCGAGATGACCGCCGAGGTGAAGCGGCTCGCGAACGTGCTGACGTCGCTCGGCGTCAAGGCCGGCGACCGCGTCGCGATCTACCTGCCGATGCTGCCCGAGGCCGTCGCCGCGATGCTCGCGTGCGCCCGCATCGGCGCCGTGCACACCGCCGTCTTCGGCGGCTTCAGCCCCTCCAACCTCCGCAGCCGCATCGACGATGCGGGCGCGACGCTCGTCATCACGACCGACGGCGCGTGGCGCAAGGGCAAGGTCTTCCCGCTCAAGCCGACCGTCGACGAGGCGCTCCGCGAGCCGGGCCACGGCGTCACGAACGTGCTCGTCGTCCAGCGCGGCGAGAACGAGATCGCCTGGGTGGAGGGCCGGGACGTCTGGTACCACGACGCGATGGCGGATGCGTCGGACGAGCACGAGGCGCAAGGCTTTCCCGCCGAGCACCCGCTCTTCATCCTCTACACCTCCGGCACGACCGGGAAGCCGAAGGGCATCCTGCACACGAGCGGCGGCTACCTGACGCAGACCTCGTTCACCCACCGGCACGTCTTCGACCTCAAGCCCGAGACCGACGTCTACTGGTGCACCGCCGACATCGGCTGGGTCACCGGGCACAGCTACGTCGTCTACGGACCGATGGCGAACGGCACGACGCAGGTCATGCACGAGGGCACCTTCGACACCCCGACGCCCGAGCGGCCGTGGCAGATCATCGAGCGCTACGGCGTCACGATCTTCTACACCGCGCCCACGGCCATCCGCACCTTCATGAAGCTCGGCCGCCAGCACACGCAGTCGAGCGACCTCTCGAGCCTGCGCGTGCTCGGCACGGTGGGCGAGCCCATCAACCCCGAGGCGTGGATGTGGTACCGCGACGTCGTCGGCGGCGGCACGACGCCGGTCGTCGACACGTGGTGGCAGACCGAGACCGGCGCGATCATGATCTCGGCGCTCGCCGCGGTGACGACGCTCAAGCCCGGCAGCGCGCAAGTACCGATCCCGGGCATCGAGATCGACGTGCTCGACGAGTCGGGCGCCTCGGTCGGCGACGGCGAGGGCGGGCTGCTCGTCGTGACGAGCCCGTGGCCGTCGATGCTGCGCACGATCCACGGCGACGACGAGCGCTACCGCGAGACGTACTGGGAGAAGTTCGGCGACAAGTACTTCGCGGGCGACGGCGCCCGCAAGGACGAGGACGGCGAGATCTGGCTGCTCGGCCGCGTCGACGACGTCATGAACGTCTCGGGCCACCGGCTCTCGACGGCCGAGATCGAGTCGTCGCTCGTCGCGCACGACGGCGTCGCCGAGGCGGCCGTGGTGGGGGCGACGGATGCGACGACGGGCCAGGCGGTCGTGGCATTCGTGATCCTGAAGCAGTCCGCGTCCCGCGAGCACTCCATCGAGGAGGCGGAGCAGATCCTGCGCCAGCACGTCGCGAGCGACATCGGCGCGATCGCGCGGCCGCGGCAGGTGTTCATCGTGCCCGACCTGCCGAAGACCCGCTCGGGAAAGATCATGCGGCGGCTGCTGCGCGACCTCGCCGAGGGCCGCGACCTCGGCGACACGACGACGCTCGCCGACCAGGGCGTGGTCGAGGCGATCCGCTCCCAGCTGCGGTAGCCGCCCCGTTGGTCGAGTAGCGCCGCAGGCGCGCGTCGAGACCGGTCGCCCCGTCTCGATACGGCCCTGCGGGCCTACTCGACGATCGGCAGGTCAGGCGAAAGCGGCGATGACCTCGACCTCGACGGGCGCGCCGAGCGGCAGCTCCGCGACGCCGACGGCGCTGCGGGCGTGCTTGCCTGCGTCGCCGAAGATCTCGCCGAGCACGTTGCTCGCGCCGTTGACGACGCCCGGCTGGCCGTGGAACCCATCCGCCGAGGCGACGAAGCCGACGACCTTCACGATGCGCGTGATGCGGTCGAGCGAGCCGATCTCGGCGTCGATCGCGGCGAGCGCGTTGAGCGCGCACTGCTTCGCATCGAGCATCGCCTCGTCGGCCGAGACCTCAGCGCCGACCTTGCCGGTGCGGGGCAGCTGCCCGTCGACCATCGGCAGCTGGCCGGAGGTGTAGACGAAGCCGTTCGCCGAGACCGCCGGCACGTAGGACGCGACCGGCGGGACGACCGCGGGCAGCTGGAAGCCGAGCTCCTCGAGCCGCTGCGCGATGCTCACGCGCCGGCCCCGATCGGGCGCTTCAGGAACGCGACGAGCCCGCCCTCGGGGCCGTTCGCGACGTGCACGAGCTCCCATCCGTCGGCTCCCCAGGTGTTGAGGATCGCCGTCTCGCGGTGGATGAGCAGCGGCGTCGTCGCGTACTCCCAAGTCGTGGTCGCCATCGTTCTGCAGCCCTCAGCTCTCATAGGTCGGTGCCGTACCCTCGTATGCTATGGCCGCTTCACGTCACAAGCCAGGAAGCCTGCTCGGCTCCCTCCTGGGTCTCATCGGGTTCAGCGCGATCGCCGGCATCCTCGTCTCGGCGACGCTCACCCCTGCCCTGGCGGTCGCGTCGAGCACCGCGAACAGCGGCCTCGACATCTTCGAGAGCCTGCCGACGTACTCGCAGATCACCCAGCAGGCCGAGCGCAACCGCATCTACGGCCTCCGCGACGGGCAGCCGGTCGAGATCGCGCAGTTCTACAGCCAGGACCGCCAGGTGCTGCAGTGGCAGCAGGTGCCGCGCACCGCGGTCGACGCGCTCGTCGCCGGCGAGGACCGCCGCTACTACTCGCACAGCGGGGTCGACGCCCCCTCAGTCGTGCGCGCGGGCCTGTCGCAGCTCGGCTTCGGCGGAGATTCGGGCGCATCGACGCTCACGATGCAGCTCGTGCGCCAGCAGATCGCGATCGACGCGTGCCTCTCGGATGACGAGGCCGCGCAAGCGGTGTGCGACCAGCAGTACACCGAGTCGTACCAGCGCAAGCTCGCCGAGATGCGACTCTCGATCAGCCTTGAGCAGCGCTACACGAAGAACGAGATCCTGCTCGCCTACCTCAACATCGCGAACTTCGGCGGCAACGTCTACGGCATCGAGTCGGGCGCGCAGCGCATCTTCGGCAAGCCGGCGGCGGAGCTCTCGGTCGCGGAGTCGGCGGCGCTCATCGCGACGGTGCAGAACCCGTCGATCCGCAACCTCTTCAACGCCGACAACTTCGCGCGCAACCAGGAGCGACGCGACTTCATCATCCGCAACATGGCCTCGGAGGGCTTCATCACCGCCGAGGAGCGCGATGCCGCGCTCGCCATCCCGGTCGATGAGAGCTTCGTCAACATCCAGCCGCCGAACAACGGCTGCATCGCCGGCTACGACTCCGCGCGGTTCTTCTGCGACTACGTGCAGCGCGTGCTCGCGGTCGACCAGGTCGACGGCCACCACATCCTCGGCGCGACCCCGGAGGACAACGCGCGCGCGCTCGCGCAGGGCGGCTACCAGATCTTCACGTCGATCGACCTCGATCTCAACGACTCGGTGCAGCAGGTCGTCGACGCGCAGGTGCCGAACGACGAGACCCGCTGGCAGTCCGGCGCCGCCGTCACGCAGCTCGAGGTCGGCACCGGCCGCATCCTGACGATGGTGCAGAACAAGGACTACGACAGCCGCACCGACCACGCGCCCACCGGCACGGCGGTCAACTTCAACGCCGACTTCGAGCACGGCCGCTCCAGCGGGTTCCAGCCGGGCTCGGGCTTCAAGGTCTTCACGCTCGCGCAGTGGGTCATCGACGGGCACTCGGTCAACCAGCAGCTGGATGCCACGCGCTCCGAGTGGCCGGCGGGCTCGTTCCGCGCCGAATGCACGGGTCTGCGCTCGGAGGCGTGGAACCCGCAGAACAACGAGGGCAACGAGTACACCCGCATGACGCCGACGGAGATCATGGTGAACTCCGTCAACACCGGCATCGCGCGGATGGCGAGCGAGCTCGACCTGTGCGACATCCACGAGACCGCCGAGCGCATGGGGGCGTACCCCGCCGAAGCCGACGGGGAGTGGGACATCTTCGCCCCGGCCGTCATCGGCTCGGGATCCAACGTCACGCCGATGGGCATGGCGTCGGCGTTCGCGACGATCGCGAACGGCGGCATCTACTGCAAGCCGCTCGCGATCGACCGCATCGTCGCGCGCGACGGCACCGAGGTGCAGCCGCCGGTCCAGGAGTGCGAGGAGGCCATCTCGCCCCAGGTCGCGTCGGTCCTGCAGTCAGTCCTGACGACCGTCACCGAGCGCAACCCCATCAACCGCCCGCCCGGCTCGACGCCGGTCATCTCGAAGACGGGAACGACGAACGGGGTCGTGCAGACGTGGGTCAACGGCTCGAGCCCGACCGTCGCGACGGCGGTCTGGGTCGGCAACATCGTGGGCAACTACTCGCTCCAGCCGCGCTGGAACGTGCGCTCGACGATCTTCCGGACGGCGATGGGCGAGGCGATCGCCCGCTACCCCGGCGGGCAGTTCCTCGCGCCCGACGCCGACACGGTGCGCGGCAACGCGAGCGAGCTGCCGGACGTGAGCGGCCAGTCGGTCGACGCCGCCAAGGCGTCGCTCGAGGCGGCCGGGTTCACGGTGCAGGTCGCAGACCCGGTCGCGGGCTCGCAGGCCGAGGGCAGCGTCGAGTACACCGCCCCGGGCGCCGGTGCGCTCGTGACGACCTCGACGCCGATCATCATCTACCCCTCGAGCGGCACCGCGGCCGCGAGCCCATCGCAAGCGCCGGAAGGGGCGCAGGCGTGGCCCGACGTGGTCGCGCAGTCGCTCGCCGACGCGAGGGCGACGCTCGCCGACGCGGGCTTCGACCCCGCGCTCGTGCAGGTGACGTGGCAGGACCACGGTGAGAGCAACCTCTGCACCGTGCTGGCGCAGAACCCGCTCGCGGGCAGCCCAGGCGAGCCGACCGACCCGATCTCGCTCGTCGTGGGCTCGAACGCCTCCGGGGGCGACCCTGGCTGCTAGCCCGAGGGCCCTCGGCGCAGTCGTCGGCGGCGTGCTCGCGGCCGGCGCCGCCGTGGGCGCCTACGCGACCGCGATCGAGCCGCGAGCCTTCCGCATCCGTCGTGAAGAGCTCCGGATCCTGCCCACCGGCGCCCGCCCCCTCACGCTGCTGCACCTCGCCGACATCCACCTCGCGCCGTGGCAGCGGGCGAAGCTCGAGTGGCTCGAGGGGCTGACCTCGGTCGAGCCCGACCTCGTCGTCAACACCGGCGACAGCCTCGGTCACAGCGCGGCCGTGCCGGTGCTGGCGGATGCGCTGCGCGTCTTCCAGGGCGTGCCCGGCTTCTTCGTGCACGGCTCGAACGACGTCTTCGGTCCGCAGCTGAAGAACCCGCTGCGCTACTTCGCCGGGCCGTCGAAGGAGCCCGCTGGCAGCGGGCCCGAGCGGCTCGACCTCGCGGCGCTCGAGCGCGCGTACGAGGGCCTCGGCTGGCTCGACGTCAACAACTCGGCGCGCGCGATCGAGGTCAAGGGCACGACGGTCGCCGCCTTCGGCGTCGCCGACCCGCACCGCTCGTGGGATCGGCTCGACGAGACCGAGGCCGCCATCTCGCGCATGCGGAAGGCGCTCGGCGACGCGCCGCGCACGACGCTCGGCATCACGCACGCGCCCTACCGACGCATCCTCGATGCCTTCGTCGACCTCGGGGCGGATGCGATCCTCGCGGGGCACACGCACGGCGGCCAGGTGCGGGTGCCGGGCGGGCACGCGATCGTCACGAACTGCGACATCCCCCGCGAGCAGGCATCGGGGCTGAGCACGTGGAGCCACGAGGGTCGCTCGGTGCCGCTCGGCGTCTCGCAGGGCATCGGCGCGTCGATCTTCGCGCCGTTCCGGCTGGGCACGCCGCCCGAGGCGGTCGTGATGTCGCTCGTGCCCCGCGACGTCGGGTAGACTGGTGCGGTTGCGCGGGCGAGCCTAGGCTCGAGTCGGGCAGCACCGGGGTGTGGCGCAGCTTGGTAGCGCGCGTCGTTCGGGACGACGAGGTCGCAGGTTCAAATCCTGTCACCCCGACAGACGACGAGAGGGCTCCTGCCGAAGGCAGGGGCCCTCTCGTCGTCTCTCGGGCTGTCGTGACGGGATTTGAACCGTAGGTTCATACGGAATCCGCCGGTTCGAGCGGCCGCGAAGCGGTCGCGAGCCGCGCGGATTCCGCTGTCACCGGTCCCCAGCCTCCCGGCGGAGCACCGCTCCGCCGGACCCGACCACGGACTCGCTGTCGCCGCGACGACGTCTCGATACGCCGCCTCCGGCGGCTACTCGACGAGCGGGTGGAGCGAGACGGCCGCTCAACGAGCGGCAGCAGCGCCCAACCGCCCGCCCGACTCCTCGAGGTAGCACGACGCGCACAGCGACTCGTAGGTGACCGTCTCGCCGTCGATCGCGACCTGGTCGCCGTCGAAGACGAACCGCTCCCCCACCTTGCGGCCGTTGAACAGCGCCTTGCGTCCGCAGCGGCAGATGGTCTTGAGCTCCTCGAGCGAGTGCGCGAGCTCGAGCAGCCGCGCCGAGCCGGGGAACGCGTGCGTGAGGAAGTCGGTGCGGATGCCGTACGCGAGCACCGGGACGCCGCGCTCGACGGCGACGCGGAGCAGCTCGTCGACCTGCTCGGGGCGGAAGAACTGGGCCTCGTCGACGAGCAGGCACGCGACACGGGCGTCGTCCCGCGCCGCCGCGGCGTCGAACGCATCCATCACCGACTGGTCGTGCGCGACGAGGAAGTCGACCTCGCGCGTCACGCCGAGCCGCGAGACGATCTCGCGCGCGCCCTTCGTGTCGGTCGCCGGCTTCGCGAGCAGCACGCGCTGGCCGCGCTCCTCGTAGTTGAACGCCGCCTGCAGGAGGCCGGTGGACTTGCCGGAGTTCATCGCCCCGTACCGGAAGTAGAGCTTCGCCATCCCTACAGGATGCCGTCCTCTTCAGCGCGCGAGATGAGCTCGGCGCGCTTGCCGGCCGGGCGATCCAGCGCGGCGTACTTCGCGCGCACCCGGCGGAGGAACGTCTTCGCGGTCTCGTAGCCGACGCCCATCTCGGCCGCGACCTGCACGGTCGAGTGGCCCTGCACGTAGTGGGCGAGCGCGCGGCGCTCGCTGTGCGAGAGACGCGGCCGGCGGTCGGCCGGGTCGATCGCCCGCGGTCGTCGCCTGCGGGCGGCGCGGTCCACCCCGGCGCACGAGCGCGCGACCTCGGCCGGGGAGGCGCCCTCGGTCACGATGACGGCGCCCGCGGTCTCGAGCGACTCGCGAAGCCCGTGGTCGGCGTCGCTGTGGACGACGACGGCCGCGCCAGCGGTGATCGCGGTGCGCGCGTGCGCGAGCAGCGGGGCGCCGGCGGGCTCGACGAGGAGCACGACGTCGCCGGGGAACTCCTTCGCCCGCACCAGGTCGACGAATCGCTCGGCGGCCGCGACGAGCTCGAGCCGGGGCTCGGCTGCGATCGCAGCCCGCAGACTGGCAGCGGTCGTCGGCGGGGCGACGACGCTGACCTTGCGCCGCTGGGGAGGCGCGCCGGTGTTGCTCATGGTGGTCCTGTCAGGCGATCGCGCGGGACGCGCCCGCGGCCTCGAGCTCGGCGCTCGGGGCATCGACGAGCCGCAGCACGCGCGCGGTGCGCTCGAGCGTCTCGCGCGCGGCCTCGGGATCGTCGTTGAGCTTGCTCCCGTAGCTCGGGATGAGCTGCTGGAGCTTCGGGCGCCATGCGGGCAGCCGCTCGGGGAAGCAGCGCTCGAAGATCGTGAGCATGATGTGCACGGCGGTGGAGGCGCCCGGGGAGGCCCCGAGCAGGCCGGCGATCGTGCCGTCGGCGCCGGTGACCACCTCGGTGCCGAACTGCAGCACTCCGCCCTTCTCCGGGTCCTTCTTCATGACCTGCACCCTCTGCCCGGCCGTGATGAGGCGCCAGTCCTCGTCCTTCGCGTTGGGCATGAACTCGCGGAGCGCCTCGAGCCGCTGCGTCCGGGTCGCGAACACCTCTCCCATCAGGTAGCCGACGAGGTCGAGGTTCGCAAGGCCGGCCCGGATCATCGGGTAGAGGTTGTGGCCCTTGATCGTCTCGAACATGTCGGTGTACGAGCCGGTCTTCAGGTACTTCGGGCTCCAGCCCGCATAGGGGCCGAAGAGCAGGCTCGCCTCGCCATCGACGACGCGCGTGTCGAGGTGCGGCACCGACATCGGTGGGGCGCCGACGCTCGCCTTGCCGTAGACCTTCGCGTTGTGGCGCGCGACGACCTCGGGGTTGTCGGTGCGGAGGAACGCGCCCGTGATCGGGAACCCGGCGAAGCCCTTTGCCTCGGGGATGCGCGACTTCTGCAGCAGCTTCAGCGCTCCGCCGCCGCCGCCGACGAAGACGAAGCGCGCGTGGATCTCGGTGCTGTTCTGGCCCACCTCATGGCGCAGCTTCAAGCGCCACAGCCCATCGGAGCGGCGCTTGAGCCCCGTGACGGTCGTGTCGGTGTAGACCTTCGCGCCGTCCTCGACGAGCTTCGCGAGCAGCATCCGGGTGAGCGCGCCGAAGTCGACGTCGGTGCCGTCGGTCGAGCGGGTCGCGGCGATGCGCTGCGACTTCTTCCGGCCCGGGATGAGCGTGGGCGCCCACTCGCGGATGACCTCTGGGTCCTCGGAGAACTCGATGCCCGCGAAGAGCGGCTCGTCCTTCAGCAGCTCCCAGCGGCGGCGCAGGTAGTCGACGTTCGCGTCGCCCCACACGAAGGTCATGTGCGGCGTGGGCGAGATGAAGCCCTTGGGGTCGGGCAGCGTGCCGTCCTCGACGAACGACGCCCACAGCTGACGGGAGAGCTGGAACTGCTCGTTGATGTCGATCGCCTTCGCGGCGGTCATCGAGCCGTCGGGGCCCTCGGGCATGTAGTT
This sequence comes from Agrococcus sp. TSP3-2-1, assembly GCF_049897585.1. Lineage (NCBI taxonomy): Bacteria > Bacillati > Actinomycetota > Actinomycetes > Micrococcales > Microbacteriaceae > Agrococcus > Agrococcus sp. TSP3-2-1. Next base: position 278,556 of record NZ_JAFCWN010000001.1, on the reverse strand, counting down.
GAGCTCGCAGAGCGCCGCGTGCCCCGTGCCCGCGTTGTTCCACGGGTCGGAGGACTCCATGCCGACCTTCGGCAGCCGCTCGAACACCTCGATCCTCCAGGAGGGCTCGAGGCGGTGGAGGAGCGCACCGAGCGTGGCGCTCATGATGCCTCCGCCGATGAGGGCGACGTCGATGGTCTTGGTCACACCGAGATTCTAGGACGTTCGCCCATGAAGCACGCCTCGCGCCGTGCTCGCGTCCAGCATCCTCGGCCTAGCCTGAGCCATCCGACGGCGGAAGGAGCCACCATGGGAATCCTGGATGAGGCGAAGGGTCGGCTCGGCGAGGCGGCCGAGTGGGTCAAGGACACGGCATCGCACCTGGGCGAGTCGACGCAGGGCGCCGGTCGCGCGCTCGGCGAGCGGGCGGCCGAGGCTCGGCACCGCGTCGCCGGCGCCAAGGGCGGCGAGGGCGACGGCGGGCGCGACGAGCCCTCTCGCGACGGCGAGGCGGCGACCGCGTCGCACTCGGGCGGCGGCGGCGACGTCGCGACCGAGTGGGTCGACGTGGCGACCGATCCCGACGCCGGCGGGCCGCAGGCCGAGGACGGCACGGACGCCGCGGCCGACGACGAGCCCGTCGACGGCCCGCAGAACCCGCTCTGACGCGCGATGCGCGGGCTCCGGCCCGCGCCTCGTCAGTCGAGCAGGCGCGCGACGAGCGCGGCGAGCTGCACCGCGTTGAGCGCGGCGCCCTTGCGCAGGTTGTCGTTCGCGACGAACAGCACGAGCCCCTTGCCGGGCTCGGCCGACTGATCGGCGCGGATGCGTCCCACGAGCGAGACGTCGGCCCCGGCAGCCCGCAGCGGGGTCGGGATCTCGACGAGCTCGACGCCGGGGGCGCCCTCGAGCACCGCCGCCGCCTGCTCGGGCGACAGCTCGCGCTCGAACTCCGCGTGGATCGCGAGCGAGTGGCCGGTGAAGACGGGCACGCGCACGCACGTGCCCGCGACGCGCAGCTCGGGACGCTCGAGGATCTTCCGCGACTCGTTGCGCAGCTTCTGCTCCTCGTCGGTCTCGGCCGAGCCGTCGTCGACGAGGTTTCCCGCGAAGGGCAGCACGTTGTGCGCGATGGGCTCGCGGTAGACGCCCGGCTCTCCCATCTCGACGGCGCCGCCGTCGTGGGTGAGCCGCTCGGGCGCCTGCGCCGCGGCGCGCTCGAGCTGGCCGCGCAGCTCGTCGACGCCCGCGAGGCCGGAGCCCGAGACCGCCTGGTACGTCGCGACCACGAGGCGCACGAGTCCGGCCTCGCGATCGAGCGGCTTGAGCACCGGCATCGCCGCCATGGTCGTGCAGTTGGGGTTCGCGATGATGCCCTTGACCGCGCCGGTGATCGCGTGCGGGTTGACCTCGGAGACGACGAGCGGCACCTCCGGGTCCATCCGCCAGGCGGACGAGTTGTCGACCACGATGACGCCCGCCTCGGCGAACCGGGGCGCGAGGCGCTTCGAGGTGCTGCCGCCCGCCGAGAAGATCGCGACGTCCAGGCCCGACGGGTCGGCCGCATCCGCGTCCTCGACGGTGATCGCGCGGCCGCGGAACTCGATCGTCGTGCCCGCCGAGCGCGCGGAGGCGAACAGCCGCAGCTCGGCGAGCTCGAGCGAGCCCTGCTCGAGCAGCCGCAGCACGACGCCGCCGACCTGGCCCGTCGCGCCGACCACGCCGAGGCGGATGGGGCGCGCCTCGCCGGGCTCGTCGGCCAGCCGGCGGATCATCGGCCCGTCCCAGCGTGCACGACCGCGTCCTGCTCGGCGTCGAGCTCGAAGGCCGAGTGCACGACGCGCACGGCCTCGACCACCTGGTCGGCGCGCGTGACGACCGAGATGCGGATCTCGGAGGTCGAGATCATCTCGATGTTGATGCCCGCCTCCGAGAGGGCGCGGAACAGGCGCGCCGAGACGCCCGTGTTCGTGCGCATCCCCGCCCCGACGAGGGCGAGCTTGCCGATCTGGTCGTCGTGCTGGATCGACTCGAAGCCGACCTCTGCCCGCTCGGCCTCGAGCGCCTGCATCGCGGGCCCGGCCTCCGCCTTCGGGAGCGTGAAGGAGATGTCGGTGCGGCCCGTCGCCGCCTCCGAGACGTTCTGCACGATCATGTCGACGTTCGCGCCGGTCTCGGCGACGATCGTGAAGATGCGTGCGGCGGTGCCCGGCACGTCGGGCACCCCGACGACGGTGACCTTCGCCTCGGACAGGTCGTGGGCGACCCCGACGATCATCGGCTCTTCCATGGTGGAACCAGCTCTCTTCGAGTCGTAGACGATGGTGCCCTCGTCGTTCGTGAACGACGAGCGCACGTGGAGGGTGACGCCGTGGCGGCGCGCGTACTCGACGCTGCGGATGTGCAGCACCTTCGCGCCGGCGGCGGCGAGCTCGAGCATCTCCTCGCTCGTGACGCGGGGGATGCGCCGGGCCCTGGGGACGACGCGGGGGTCGGCGGTGAAGACTCCGTCGACGTCGGTGTAGATCTCGCACACGTCGGCGCCGAGCGCCGCGGCGAGCGCGACGGCCGACGTGTCGGAGCCGCCGCGGCCGAGGGTCGTGATGTCGCCGGTCACCTTGTTGAAGCCGGCGAAGCCCTGCACGATCGCGATCTGGCCGCGATCGAGCGCCTGCCGGACGCGGCCGGGCGTGACGGAGATGATGCGCGCGGAGCCGTGGCGGTCGTCGGTGAGCATGCCCGCCTGGCTGCCGGTGAACGAGACGGCCTCCGCGCCCTGCGACTTGATCGCCATCGCGAGCAGCGCCATCGAGATGCGCTCGCCCGCGGTCAGGAGCATGTCGAGCTCGCGGCCCCCGGCCGGCAGGTTGGGCACGACGGCGTTCGCGAGGTCGAGGAGCTCGTCGGTCGTGTCGCCCATGGCCGAGACGACCACGACGATGTCGTCGCCGCGCTTGCGCGATTCGACGATGCGCTTCGCGACGCGCTTGATCCCCTCGGCGTCGCCCACGCTGGACCCGCCGAACTTCTGCACGATGAGGCTCACGCCGCTCCTTACACGTCCCGGACTGATCAAGTCTAGGCTTCGGCCGCATGCGCCGGCGGCTCCTGCCTCAGCGCTCGACGGTGCGGCGTCCCTCGAAGGCGCGACCGAGGGTCATCTCGTCGGCGAACTCGAGGTCGCCGCCGACCGGCAGCCCGCTCGCGAGCCGCGACACCCGCACGCCGAGCGGCAGGAGGGTGCGGATGAGGTAGGTCGCGGTGGCCTCGCCCTCGACGTTGGGATCGGTGGCGATGATGACCTCCTGGACCGAGGCGTCCTGCAGCCGGGTCATGAGCGAAGCGACGCGCAGCTGGTCGGGACCGACGCCCTGCATGGGGTTCAGGGCGCCGCCGAGCACGTGGTAGAGCCCGCGGTACTCACGCGTGCGCTCGATCGCGACGACGTCCTTCGCCTCCTCGACGACGCAGATCGCCGTGGGCACGCGGCGCGGGTCGCGGCAGATCGCGCAGCGCTCCTCCTCGCCGATGTTGCCGCAGATGACGCAGAAGCGCACCCGCTGCCGCACGGTCTGCAGGATCGTCGCGAGCCGGTCGACGTCGAACGACTCGGTCTGGATGATGTGGAACGCGATCCGCTGCGCCGACTTCGGGCCGACGCCCGGGAGCCGGCCGAGCTCGTCGATGAGGTCCTGGACGATGCCGTCGTACACGCGCTAGCGCTCCCCTCGCACCCGCGGGCGCTCCTCGATGAGCTCGGCTCCGAGCTCCTCCCGCACCACGGCCTCCCCGTAGCGCGCGACCTGCGATGCGCTGAGCGCGGGCTCCGGCGCGGGCGCCGAGCGGGCGAGCTCGTCGAGCGACGGCCCGGTCGGCGCGGGGCGCTCCTCGACGACCGGCGCGGGCATCGCCGGTGCCGGCGCATCGGGCGCCGACACGAACGAGAACGGGTCGGGCTCCGGCTCGTCGGGCAGCGGCGGCTCGGGCATGTCCTCCGGCGGCGCCTCAGCGTCGCTCGGGATCGCCGCGACGGCCCAGCCCGTCACGGGGCCGGGCGCTGCGGTCGCGGCGGGCCGGTTCGAGGCGGATGCCGTGGTCGGTGCGGGCGCGGCGACGCGCGGCTGCGCAGCCGCGGGCGGGGCGCCTCGGTGCACGTCGTCGTCCGCGTCGGCGGGCTGCTCCTTCGCGCCGCGCGGCGCGGCCTCGGCTCGGGCGATGTACTTCACCTCGATGCCGAGCAGCGACTTGATCGCCGCTCGAAGGAGGTCGGCGACGCTCGGCTTCGCGCCCTGCGACTCGCGGAAGTGCTGGATGTCGGCCTCGGACTGGAAGCCGAGGACGAGCACGTCGCCGGGCCGCAGCTCCTTGGGCGTGATCGCGGTCGCGACCATCCACGCGGAGCGCTGCTGGTCGGCGAGCTTCTGCAGCACCTCGTCCCACGAGTCGCGCAGCTGCTGGAACGTGATCGGCTCGGCGGGCGCCGCGACCGGTGCCGCGGCCGGGGTGACGTCAGCGTTCGCGGACCCCGTTCCGGCAAGGGGACCCGAGATCTCGGGTCCGCTCGCCGCGATCGGGTCCGCTTCGGGTCGCGTGACAGGCTGCGGGGCGGGAGCGGGCGCAGAAGCGGCGGCTGCAGCCGGGGCGGACTGCGCCACTGCTGGGGCGGAAGGCGCCGCGGCGGGAGGGGACTGCGTCGGAGCAGCAGCACGCTTCACCGGCGCGGGGGCCGACTTCGCGGGAGCCGGCGCGGAGGTCGCGGGCGCAGCGGAGGGGGTCGCGGGCGCAGGGGCGGCTGGTCCAGGCGCGGCCGGCGTGGATGCGGCGGGCGCGGCCGCAGCCGGCGTGGACGCGACGGGCGTGGGCGCCGCGCCGTCGAGCCGCTGCTCGATCCGCTCGACGCGCGCGATCGTGCCGACCTCGGGGTCGCCCGACTCGGGCACGAGCAGCCGCGCCGCCATGAGCTCGAGGTGGAGCCTGGGGCTCGTGGCGCCCGCCATGTCGGTGAGCGACTTCGCGACGATGTCGGCCGCGCGCGAGAGCTCCGCTCCGCCGAAGCCGCGCGCTTGCGCGACGAGCGTCTCGAGCTCCTCGGCGGGCACGCCGTGCAGGATCGCCGCCGGGTCCTTCGCGGCGCGCGCGACGATGAGGTCGCGGAGCCGCTCGAGGAGGTCCTCGACGAAGCGGCGCGGGTCCTGGCCCGACTGCACGACGCGATCGATCGACGCGAACAGGCTCGCCGCATCCGTCGCCGAGAGCGCCGCGACGATCTCGTCGAGCAGCTCGCCGTGCGTGAAGCCCAGCAGGGCGACCGCGTGCGCGTAGGTGACCGGCCCGTCGGAGCCCGCGATGAGCTGGTCGAGCAGGCTCAGGGTGTCGCGCGCGGATCCGCCGCCGGCGCGCACCACGAGGGGCAGCACGCCGGGGTCGGCGTCGACGCCCTCCTCGGCGCACAGCTGCTGCACGTACTCGAGCATCGGCGCGGGCGCGATGAGGCGGAACGGATAGTGGTGCGTGCGCGAGCGGATCGTGCCGATGACCTTCTCGGGCTCGGTCGTCGCGAAGATGAACTTGATGTGCTCGGGCGGCTCCTCGACGATCTTCAGCAGCGCGTTGAAGCCGCCGGAGGTCACCATGTGAGCCTCGTCGATGATGAAGACCTTGAAGCGGTCGCGGCTGGGCGCGAAGGTCGCGCGCTCGCGCAGATCGCGGGCGTCGTCGACGCCGCCGTGGCTCGCCGCGTCGATCTCGACGACGTCGAGCGAGCCGCCGCCGTCGCGGCCGAGCTCGACGCACGAGTCGCACTTCCCGCACGGCTCGGGGGTCGGCCCCTCGGCGCAGTTGAGGCAGCGCGCGAGGATGCGCGCGCTCGTCGTCTTGCCGCAGCCGCGCGGGCCGGAGAAGAGGTAGGCGTGGTTGACGCGGTCGGCGCGCAGCGCGGTGCGCAGCGGATCGGTCACGTGCGCCTGCCCGATGAGCTCGGAGAACGACTCCGGCCGATAGCGGCGGTAGAGGGCGGCGACCATGGGATCCAGGCTACTTCCCGCCGGTGACTCGCCGAGCCGAGGCGGTCGGCATCCGTGCCCGGACACGAAGGACTCCCCGCGCACCCGCCAGAGCCCGGTTGCCCTTGCTTCGTCTCCGACCTGGGGGAGTTGGCCTGGATGGCGCCACGCGGGGAGCCGCATCCATCGTAGCGCGATCGACCGGCGGCGCTTCGACACGCTCTGCCGCCTGCGGCGACGGAGCGGTTCAGCGAGCGGGGCGGCTGTAGCGTGTGCCGCATGCATCCGCTCGCCGCATCGGACAGCCCCTTCGACCTGTTCGCCGGCCTGCCGCTGCATCCGCTCGCGGTGCACGTGCCCGTCGTGCTGCTGCCGCTCGGCGCGCTGGGCCTGCTCGTGCTCATCGTCGTCCCGCGCTGGCGCGCCTCGCTCGCCTGGCCGGTCGTCGGCATCCTCGGCGTCGCGGCGGTCGGCGCGCTCGTCGCGAAGCTCTCGGGCGAGGCCCTCGCCGAGCGCGTCGGCTCCCCCGGCCAGCACGAGCAGCTGGGCAACTGGCTGCTCGCGACCTCGGCTGTGCTCTTCGTCGCCGCCCTCGCGTGGTGGCTGTGGCAGCGCCGCAGCGCTCGCACCCGCCGCTCGACGGGCGTCATGGGCGTGCTCGCCGGCATGCTGCTCGGCACGCTCGCGCTCGGCGCGGTCATCATCGCGGTGCTCACCGGGCACTCCGGCGCGACCTCCGTGTGGGGCGACCGCGTCGCCGCTACCCCGGCTCAGTCGCCATCCTCGCCCTCCCCGGACGCATCCGACGACGAGGGCGAGGGCGACGACATCTCGATCGCCGAGGTCGCGAGCCACGACGACTCCGCGTCGTGCTGGGTCGCGATCGAGGGCACCGTCTACGACGTCACCTCGTGGGTGGCGCGGCATCCGGGCGGGCCCGACCGTATCCTCGCCATCTGCGGCACGGATGCGTCGGAGGACTTCGGCGAGCAGCACGGCGGGCAGGCGCTCCCGACCGAGCAGCTGAGCCAGTTCGCGATCGGGGAGCTCGCGGAGCGCTGAGCCGAGCGCTCGCGCATCTGCGCGCGGAGTGCCGGCACTCTGCGATCTTCGCGCTCCAGGACCGCGGAGTGCCGACACTCTGCGCTCGGGCGGCGCGGGCGCGGGGGCGGCGGGCGGCGGGCCGCGGCTACTCGACTGGCGTTCGGGGGTCGACGAGCGCGGCGACCTGCCGCGCGATCTCGAGCTCCTCGTTCGTCGGCACGACCCACACCTCGATCGGCGAGCCGTCGGCCGAGATGCGGCGCTCGCCGCGGCCGGCGTTCCGCTCGGGGTCGAGCACGATGCCGAGGCCCTCGAGCCCCGCGAGCGCGACCTCGCGCACCCTCGTGGCGTTCTCGCCGATGCCCGCGGTGAACGCGATCGCGTCGGTGTGGCCGAGGTGCGCGAGGTAGGCGCCGACGGTGCCGCGCAACCGGTGGCCGACGATCTCGAGCGCCTCGACCGCGCGCGGGATGCCGGCGTCGGCCGCCTGCAGCACGTCGCGCATGTCGCCGGTGCCGGTGAGGCCGAGCAGGCCGGAGCGCTTGTTGAGCAGGGTGTCGATCTCGTCCACCGAGAGCCCGGCGACCCGGTGCAGGTGGAAGATGACGCCGGGATCGATGTCGCCGGAGCGCGTGCCCATCACGAGCCCGGCGAGCGGCGTCATGCCCATCGACGTCTCGACGCTGCGCCCGCCCCGCACCGCGGTCGCCGACGCGCCGTTGCCGAGGTGCAGCACGATCGTGTTGACCTCGTCGAGCGGGCGCTCGAGCAGCTCGGCCATGCGGCGCGCGACGAACTGGTGGCTCGTGCCGTGGAAGCCGTACTTCCGCACGCGGTGCTCGGCGGCGATGCGCTGCTCGATCGCGTAGCGGTGCGCTGCCGGCGGGATCGTGAGGTGGAAGGCGGTGTCGAAGACCGCCACGTGCGGGTAGCCCGCGAACGTCGCCCGCGCCGAGCGGATGCCCTGCAGGTTGGCCGGGTTGTGGAGCGGCGCGAGCGGGGCGAGGTCGTCGATCTGCTGCGCGACGTCGTCGTCGATGCGCACCGCGCGGTCGAAGCGCGCGCCGCCCTGCACGACGCGGTGCCCGATGCCGAGCAGCCGCGCGGCATCGAGGTCGGGCCCGTGCACCGTGAACTGGTGCAGCACCCATCCGAACGCCTTCTCGTGATCGGGGATCATGCGCCGCTCGACGACGGCATCGCGGCCCGGCACCTCGTGCTTCGCGTCGCTCGACGTCTCGCCGATGCGCTCGATGAGCCCGCTCGCGAGCGCCGCCCCGGAGTCGACGTCGACGAGCTGGTACTTGAGGCTCGACGAGCCGGCGTTGATGACGAACACCGAGCGGGTCATGCGCTCGCCTCCGGGGCCGCGCCCTGCGCATCCGCACCCTGTGCATCAGCACCCTGCGCATCAGCACCCTGCGCCTCCGCCCCTTGGGCCTGGATCGCGGTGATCGCGATGGTGTTGACGATGTCGCTCACGAGCGCGCCGCGGGAGAGGTCGTTCACGGGCTTGTTGAGGCCCTGCAGCACCGGTCCGATCGCGAGCGCGCCCGCGGAGCGCTGCACCGCCTTGTAGGTGTTGTTGCCGGTGTTGAGGTCGGGGAAGACGAACACCGTCGCCCGCCCGGCCACCGCGCTGCCGGGCATCTTCTTGCTCGCGACCGCCGCATCCGCCGCCGCGTCGTACTGGATCGGTCCCTCGACCGGCAGCTCCGGCGCGCGCTCGCGCACGAGCGCCGTGGCCTGCCGCACGCGATCGACCTCTGCACCCGTGCCCGACTCCCCCGTCGAGTAGGAGAGCATCGCGACGCGCGGCTCGATGCCGAAGTCGCGCGCCGTCTGCGCCGACGAGACGGCGATGTCGGCGAGCTCCTCGACGGTCGGCTCTGGGATGACGGCGCAGTCGCCGTAGACGAGCACGCGGTCGGCGAGCGCCATGAGGAACACGCTCGAGACGACCGAGACGCCGGGCTTCGTCTTGATCGTCTCGAACGACGGCTTGATGGTGTGCGCGGTCGTGTGCGCCGCGCCCGACACCATCCCGTCGGCGTCGCCCACGTGCACCATGAGGGTGCCGAAGTAGCTGACGTCGAGCAGCCGCTCCATCGCCTGCTCGATCGTCACGCCCTTGTGGGCGCGCAGCCGCTGGTACTCCGCCGCGTACTTCGGCCGCAGCTCGGCGTCGTCGGTCGCGACGATGCGCGCGTCGGCGAGGTCGAGCCCGAGCCGCGCCGCGCGCTGGCGGATGGACGTCTCGTCGCCCAGGATCGTGAGCCGCGCGATGCCGCGCGCGAGCACGGTCGACGCGGCCTGGAGGATGCGGTCGTCGTCGCCCTCGGGGAGCACGATGTGACGGACGTCGGCGCGCGCTCGCTCGACGAGGCTGTGCTCGAAGATGAGCGGCGTGACGACGTCGGTCGTCGCGACCTCGAGCCGCTCGAGGAGCGCCTCAGCGTCGACGTGCTGCTCGAAGAGCGCGAGCGCCGCGTCGCGCTTGCGCTGCGTGCCGTCGATGAGCGAGCCGCGCGTGACGGCGATGCGCCGCGCGGTCTCGTACGTGCCGTGCGGGCTGCGGCCGATCGGCACGTCGAGGTCGAGGCCGTCGAGCAGCCGCTGCACCGCGGGGTGCAGGTCGAAGCCGCCGTTGAGCACGATGCCGGCGATCGAGGGGAACGTGCCCGACTGCTGCGCGAGCAGGGTGCCGACGAGCACGTCGGAGCGGTCGCCGGGCGTGACGAGGATGCCGCCCTCGATGAGCCGGTCGAGCACGTTCTCCATCGACATGCCGGCTACGACGGTGCCGAGCGACTCGCGCGCGAGCAGCTCGGCGTCGCCGCGCACGAGCTCCGCCTCGGTCGCGCGGAAGAGCGTGCCGACGCTCGGCGCGCTCAGCAGCGCATCCTCCGGGATCGACCACACGGGCACGCCCGTCGGCACGGCGTCGGCGATCGCGGCGGGGATGCCGTCGATCGCGGATGCGTCCGCTCGGTTGACGATGACGCCCGCGAGGGATGCGTGGGAGGCGGCGAGCTCGGCCGTCGTGACCTCCGCGAGCTGCCGCAGCTCGTCGGCGGAGCGGGGAGCGTCGGTCTCGGGGTGGTGTCCGCCGAGCACGAGGAGCACCGAGGCACCGAGGTTCGCGGCCACGCGCGCATTGAAGCCGAGCTCGGTGGGGCTGCCGACGTCGGTGTAGTCGGAGCCGACGATCACGATCGCGTCGAAGCGCTCGTCGATGCGGTGGAAGCGGTCGACGATCGTCGCGAGCGCCGCGTCGGCGTCGTCGTGCACCGCCGCGTAGGTCGTGCCGATCGCCTCCTCGTACGAGAGGTCGACGGCGTCGTGCGCGAGCAGCAGCTCGAGCACGGCGTCGCGCTCGGCGGACGACCTGGCGATGGGGCGGAACACCCCGACGCGCTCGACGCGCCGGCTCAGGGCTTCGACGAGCCCGAGGGCGACGATCGACTTGCCGGCGTGGCCTTCGGGCGATGCGATGACGATGCGGGTCGGCACCGGCCCAGGCTAGCGCCACGCGACTGAAGGTCACGAAACGGTAACGCTTGTGCCCCAACCTGCTGCAAACCTTTGGACAGGCTTAGGTTTAACCGCATCCGCCCCAATGAAGGGGGCTTCGTCCTGAACGAAGGATCACTCTGTGAGCACACTCAACTCGAAGCGTGTGCGCCTTCGCCGCGGCATCGCACTCACCACCGCCCTCGCGCTCAGCGCGGGGGCGTCGGTGCTTGGTGCAGCCGCAGCGAGCGCCGCGCCTCAACCACCATCGATCGACACGAGCGGCTTCGAGAGCGGCCGCTACATCGTGGTCCTGAAGGACGACTCGATGGCGACCTACCGCGGCGGCCTGCAGGGCCTCGCACGCACGGCGCCCGTCGGCACCCGGAGCATCGACGTCGATTCTCCGGCCGCCAACGCGTACGCCGCGCACCTCGAGTCGACGCAGTCGCAGGTCGCGAGCTCGATCGGCGCCGAGATCGACGCGAGCCTGACGGTGACGATGAACGGCTTCGTCGCCGACCTCAGCACCGAGCAGGCGCTCGAGCTCGCGCGCGACGGCCGCGTCTCGCAGATCTTCCCGGACGAGCTGCTGCAGATCACGCAGAGCCCGGCGAACGAGTACCTCGAGCTCGAGAACCTCTGGAACCAGGTCGGCGGCCAGGGGGAGGCGGGCGCCGGTGTCGTCGTCGGCATCCTCGACACGGGCATCGCGCCCGAGAACCCGCTCTTCGCGGGCGACGCGCTCGGCACCACGCCCGGCGCCGAGCCCTATCTCGACGGCGACACCATCGTCTTCGAGAAGGGCGACGGCACGACGTTCACCGGCTTCTGCGAGGAGGGCGAGCAGTTCTCGGCTGACGACTGCTCGACGAAGATCATCTCCGCGCGCTACTACGTCGACGGCTTCGGCCAGGCCGACCTCGGCGACGCATCGGTCGGCGAGTACGTCTCGCCGCGCGACGGCGACGGCCACGGCTCGCACACCGCCTCGACGGCGGCCGGCAACGCCGACGTGCCGATCAGCTCGGCCGGCGGCGCCGACCTCGGCACGATGAGCGGTGTCGCGCCCGAGGCGCGCATCGCCGCGTACAAGGTCTGCTGGACTGGACCCGACCCCTCGGTGACCACCGACGACGGCTGCGCGACGAGCGACTCGATCCAGGCGATCGAGCAGGCGACGATCGACGGCGTCGACGTCATCAACTACTCGATCGGCGGCGGCGCTGCCACGTCGGTGGCGACGCCGACGGACATCGCGTTCCTCGGGGCTGCCGCGGCCGGCGTCTTCGTCTCGGCCTCCGCGGGCAACGCCGGCCCCGGCGCATCGACGCTCGACCACGCCTCGCCCTGGTACACCACGGTGGCGGCCACGACCGTCCCGAACTACGAGGCGACCATCATCCTGCCCGGCGACGAGCGCATCCCCGGTGCCTCGATCACCGTGCCGATGGGTGACGGCGCCGACTCGGTGACGGGCGAGTTCATCTACGCGGGCGACATCCCCGCCGCAGGCCAGCAGGCCGCGCGTGCGGCGCTCTGCCTCCCCGGCACGCTCGACGCCGAGCGCGCCGCGGGCATGATCGTGCTCTGCGACCGCGGCGAGAACGCGCGCGCCGAGAAGTCGCAGGTCGTCGCGGACGCCGGTGGCATCGCGAGCGTGCTCGTGAACGTGACGCCGGGCTCGATCGACCTCGACGATCACGCGGTGCCGACGGTGCACGCTGACGCGCAGTACCGCGACGAGCTGCTCGCTGCAGCGCGCACGCCCGGCACGGTCATCACGCTCGAGGACGGCAACAGCTCGGGCATCGAGACGCCCGCTCCTGTCGTCGCCGGATTCTCGTCGCGCGGCCCTGCCCTCGCCGACGGCGGTGACGTCCTGAAGCCGGACATCGCTGCCCCGGGCGTCGGCATCATCGCCGCGACCGCGAACCCGGAGGACGGCGAGCCGACCTTCTCGTTCCTCTCCGGCACGTCGATGGCCGCTCCGCACGTCGCCGGCCTCGCGGCGATCTACCTCGGCGCGAAGCCGCTGGCGACGCCCGCCGAGGTCAAGTCGGCGCTCATGACGACGGCGACCGACGTGGTCACCGCCGACGGCGCCGTCTCGACCGACCCGTGGGCGCAGGGCGCCGGCTTCGTGAACACGCAGTCGATGCTCGACCCGGGCCTGATCTACCAGAACGGCACCACCGACTGGTTCGGGTACCTGCGTGGCCTCGGCTACGTGCTCCCCGACGAGTGGGTGGGCAGCCCGATCGACCCGAGCGACGTGAACATCGCGTCGATCGCGATCGGCGCCCTCGCCGGCTCGCAGACGGTGACCCGCACGGTCACCGCGCTCGAGCCCGGCGAGTACACGGCATCGGTCTCCGGTGTGCCGGGCGTCGACGTGACGGTCTCGCCGTCCACGCTGTCGTTCGCCGAGGCAGGCGACACCGCGACGTTCGAGGTGACGTTCGACGTCACCACGGCGCCGCTGTCGACCTGGTCGTCGGGCTTCCTCACCTGGAACAGCTCAGAGCACGCCGTCCGCTCGCCGCTCGCGGTGCAGCCGGTCGCAGTCGCCGCTCCGGAGTGGGTCGAGGGCACCGGCACGGTCGGCGAGACGCCCATCACGGTCGTCTCGGGCATCGACGGGTCGATCCCGCTCGCGGCGAACGGCCTCGCGCCGTTCTCGCAGCTGGCGTCCGACACCTACGAGCAGGGCGACGGGGAGTTCTACCCCTTCTCGATCCCTGCCGGCGAGCTCGTGCACTACTTCTCGCTCGACGTCGCGGATGACACGGCCGACTTCGACCTGTACGTGCTGCGCCTCAACGCAGCCGGGCAGTTCGTCGAGCAGTTCACGGCTGGGACCGGCTCGGCGGACGAGGAGCTCCTCCTCGAGTCGCCGACGCCCGGGGACTACGTGGCACTCGTCGACGCGTACGCGACCGGTGAGCAGGGCGCGACTGCGTTCTCGCTCGACCACGTCGGCGTCAGCGCGGGACAGCAGCAGGGCTCGTTCCGCACGGAGCCGGCGGCGATCGCGGGCGAGCGCGGCGAGTCGGCGACCTACACCGCCAAGTGGAACGGCCTCGCGGTCGACTCCCAGTACCTCGGCGTCGTCGGCTACGGCGGCACCGACGTGCGCACGATCGTCCGCGTGACGACCGGTGATGTGACCATGCCGACGCCCGACCGCCTCGCCGGCGAGGACCGCTTCGAGACGGCTGTCGCCATCTCGCAGCAGGGCTACCCGGAGGGCGCGGACACGGTCTACGTCGCGAGCGGCGTGCTGTTCCCCGATGGTCTCGCGGCGGCTCCCGCGGCAGCGTCGGACGACGCTCCGCTGCTGCTGACGCGACCGGATGTGCTGCCTGCATCGATCGCCGAGGAGATCGAGCGCCTGTCGCCCGAGCTCGTCGTGATCGTCGGCGGCGAGCCCTCGGTGAGCCCGGCGGTCGCCGCCGAGCTCGAGGGGCTTGCGACCGAGGTCGTCCGCATCGGCGGCGTCGACCGCTTCGAGACGAGCCGTCTCATCGCGCAGTACGCCTTCGAGGGCTCGGAGAGCGCCTTCATCGCCACCGGCCGCAACTTCCCCGACGCACTGTCGGCGGGCGCGGCAGCCGGTTCGATGAACGCTCCGATCCTGCTCGTGGACGGCAAGGCGAACGACGCCGACGCGGGCACGCTCGCTGAGCTCGACCGCCTCGGTGCGGGGAACGTGTACCTCCTCGGAGACCAGGCCTCGATGTCGAACGGCATCGAGCTGGACTTCGACAACGAGGGCCTCGTCGTCCACCGCTTCGCCGGCTCCGACCGCTTCCAGACGGCGGTGCTCGTGAACCAGGCGATCTTCCAGGGCCCCGTGCCCCGGATGTTCATCGCGAGCGGCATGAAGTTCCCGGATGCCCTGAGCGCCTCGGCGCTCGCGGCCGCCGAGGGCTCGCCGCTGTACCTGGCCACGTCGAGCTGCATCAACTCGTCGATCGTGACGGAGAGCCTGCAGCTGGGTCAGCCGCCGGTGACCCTGCTCGGCGACGAGGCGACGCTCTCGGCCGAGGTCGCGGAGTACGCCATCTGCCCGTAGCGGGTGGATGAACGGAGGGGGCGGGGACCGAGGTCCTCGCCCCCTCTCGCGTGTCCGGTAGGATCGCAGGGTTGGCCGCTCGCGGCCTCCTGGAGGATTCGCCTAGTGGCCTATGGCGCACGCTTGGAAAGCGTGTTGGGTGCAAGCCCTCAGGGGTTCGAATCCCCTATCCTCCGCCGATCGATGCCCGCCGGGGCCGCCGTCGTGCATCCTCCTTCGCGCAGCCCGGCCCTGTAGATTGAGGGCTCGGCCAGTACGACTCGTCACGTTGGAGCAGCATGCGCCAGAGCAGTCCTCGCCCGCGATCGCGCGGCGTGAGCGCAGCACGATGAGCGGCCGCATCCTCGTCGTCGATGACGACCGCGACATCCGCGACCTCGTCGCGATCAAGCTGGAGTCCGCAGGGCACGACGTCGTCACGAGGGCGGACGGGGCGCAAGCGCTCGAGGCCGGCATGGAGGGCGGCTGGGACGTCATCGTGCTCGACGTCATGATGCCTGGCATGTCGGGCATCGACGTGCTCCGCGCGCTGCGTGACCGCGGCGTCGAGACCCCCGTGATCCTGCTGACCGCGCGCGGGCAGGAGAAGGACATCGAGGCCGGCTTCGCCGCCGGTGCCGACCACTACGTCACGAAGCCCTTCAGCCCGCGGGCCCTGCTCGCGCGGGTCACCGCCGCGCTGGGATGAACGAGCTGCTGCCGCCGGAGCTGCTGCGGATGCTGCTCCTGGCAGCCGCGCTCGCGACGCTCGCGATGCTCGTCACCCTCCTCGTGCAGCGCACGACTCGCCGCGGCCGCGAGCGGCGGCGCGCCGAGCTGGACGCCGTCCACCGTTGGCTCGTGCTCGAGTCCACGATTGCCGAGGACGACGAGCTTCCACGGCTCCTGGCGCGAGTGCGCGCCCTGAGCGGTGCCGAGCGTGCCCACATCAGTCGGACCGTCTTCATGATGCTGCAGGACGTCACGGGCGAGGCCGCCGATCGCTTGCGGCAGGTCGCAGCCGCCTCGGGTCTCGCGCCGATCGCGATGGCGGCTGCGCGCCGCCGGAGCGCGGTGTCCCGTGCCGATGGTGCAGAAGCCCTCGGGCGGCTCGCGCCGGAGGGTGCGCTCGAGCTGCTGCTCGGGCTCTCGGAGGATCGCGACCCGGAGGTGCGCACGGTCGCCGTGCGCGCGCTCGGCGGGTTCGAGGAGCCCGCCGCGGTCGCGCGCGTCGTGCAAGCCCTCGCGTCGGGCAGCGGTGTGCCGTCGACCGTCGCCGCGACGGCCCTGCTGCAGCAGGGGCAGGCCGCGAGCGACCACGTGCGGCTCGCGCTGCGCGACCCGGATGCCGGCATCCGCCGTGGAGCAGCTCGCGTCGCCGGCCTGCTGCAGGTGCCGGGGGCGGGCGACGAGCTCGTCGCGCTGCTCCAGGACGACCACGAGTCGGTGCGGCTCGCCGCGATGCGCTCGCTCGAGCGCCTGCCGGTGCGCGAGGCGATCGAGCCGCTCGTCGCGATCGCGATCGCGGGTGGCACGACCGGTGAGGCGGCGGCGCGCACGATCGCCGCGATGCCGCTCGCCTGGAGCGCGCCGACCCTCGAGGCCCTCGACGACGCAGAGCCCGGCGTGCGCCGCGCGGCGGGCCTCCGGCGACGGGAGGCGACGGCATGAGCTGGCTCCACGACGCGCTCGAGGCGATCTTCGCGGTGCTCGCCTGGCCGTCGGCGGTCTACTTCGTCATCGCGAACACCTCGATGCTCGTGCTCATCCTCGTCGCCTCGCGCCACTTCGCGCGCTACCTGCGTCGCAGCGAGCATCGCGGAGAGGACGCGATGGCCGGCTCGCCCGTGAGCCTCGGCGTCACCGTCATCGTCCCGGCCTACAACGAGGGCGCCGTCATCCTCACGAGCGTGCGCTCGATGCTCGACCTGCGCTACCCGGATCACGAGGTGATCGTCGTCAACGACGGCAGCGCCGACGAGACGATGCAGCTGCTCAAGCAGGAGTTCGGCCTCGTGGAGGACGACCGCGACCTGCCGGGGCGGATCCCGGTGCGCGGTCGACTGCGCGGCGTCTGGCGCGCGCCGGAGGGCGCGGTGCCGCTCGTCGTCGTCGACAAGGAGAACTCGGGCCGCTCAGACTCCGTGAACGCCGGTCTCGACCTCGCGAGCAAGGAGCTCGTGGTCATGGTCGACGCCGACTCGATCCTCGAGCCGGATGCGCTCCTGTCGGTGTCGAAGCCGTTCGCCGACGACCCGGACCGCGTCGTCGCCACGGGCGGCGTCGTCCGCATCGTCAACAACTCGCGCGTGCTGGGCGGTCGCATCGTCGAGCTCCGGATGCCGAAGCAGCTCATCACGCGCATCCAGGTGGTCGAGTACTTGCGCGCGTTCCTGCTGGGCCGCACGGCGTGGTCGGACCTGGGCGCGCTCATCCTCATCTCCGGCGCCTTCGGCATGTTCCGCCGCGACGTGCTCGTCGAGCTCGGCGGCCTCGACCCCGACTCGATCGGCGAGGACTTCGAGCTCGTCATGCGCATCCAGCGCTGGATCCGCGACGGCCGTCGCGACGCGCGGGTGCGCTTCGTCGCCGAGCCGGTGAGCTGGACCGAGGCGCCCTCGACGCTCAAGGTGCTCGCGCGCCAGCGCCGCCGCTGGCACCGCGGGCTGTGGGAGGTGCTGTGGAAGTTCCGCGGCATGCTGCTCAACCCGCGCTACGGCCGGGTGGGCATGCTCGCGCTCCCCTACTACTGGCTCTTCGAGCTGCTCGCTCCGCTCATCGAGCTCGTGGGCATCGTCATCGTCGTGCTCGGCCTGCTCGTGGGCGCGGTCGACCCGGGTGCCGCGCTCCTCCTGCTGCTCGTCTCCTACGGCTACGGGACGATCGTCACCCTCGCTGCGGTCGTCGTCGAGGAAGCGAGCTTCCACCGCTACGAGCGCTGGCGGGATCTCGCGGCCGTCCTCTGGGCGGTGCTCGCCGAGAGCCTCGGCTACCGTCAGCTGACCGCGATCTGGCGCATCCAGGGCTGGTGGGCGGCGCTCACCGGGCGCAAGCAAGTCTGGGGCGAGATGACGCGCACCGGCTTCGCCGGTGCGACGCCGAGCAGCTCAAGCGCGCCGGGGCAAGCGGAACGAAGCGACTGAGCCGACGCCCAGCTCGCTCGAGAAGTCGATCGAGCCGCCGTGGCCGTGCACGATCATGCGGCAGATCCACAGCCCGAGGCCTGCGCCCGGCAGCTGCGACGCCCGCGCCGAGCTCGAGCGGTAGAAGCGCTCGAAGACGCGAGCGACCTCATCGGGCCGCACGCCGGGTCCGTCGTCGTGGACCGAGACCACCGCCTCCTGCCCATCGATCTCGACCCGCACCTCGACGTCGCCGTCGTCGTGCGTGTACTTGATGCCGTTGGAGATCAGGTTCTCGATGACCTGGCTCAGCCGCCGGGGGTCGCCCTCGACCATCGCGACGGGCCCGTCGACGAGCCGCAGCGAGACGCGCTTGCGCCGCCCGCGGGGCTCGAGCAGGGCGACGGCGTCGGTGGCGAGCGCGCGGAGGTCGACCTCGGTCGCCTGCAGCTTCACCTCGCCGCGGCTCATCTCGCCGACCACGAGCAGGTCTTCGACGAGCGCGCGCAATCGGTTCGAGTTGCGCTGCGCGGTCTCGAGCCACGCGCGGAGGTCGTCGGGCAGGTCCTCGTCGAGCGCGATCTCCAGGTAGCCGGCGATCGACGTGAGCGGCGTGCGCAGCTCGTGCGAGACGAGCGCGACGAAGTCGTCGCGGTCCTCGAGCATGCGCATGTAGTTCGTGACGTCGTCGATCGAGGCGATCGAGCCGCGGAACTCGCCGTCGAGCATGATCGGCCGGGACGACATCCGCACGGCGACGGGATCGCTGCCGGGCCGGTCGATCCAGCAGTCGACGTTGTCGAACGCCTCGCCGCGCGCGGCGCGCACGAGCGGGGTGCGCGAGTGACGGATGCGTCGTCGCGTGTCGATCTCGAGGAACCGGGCGCCGTCGAGCATCGTCGTGAGGGATCCTCCCGCGATCGCGGGATGGTCGCGCATCGTCGGATTGACGCGCTCGATGCGCCCCTCGGTGTCGAGCAGCATGAGCCCGATGCGCGCGGTCTCGAACACCGCGTCGATGAGCGTCGCGTCGGCCGCGGCCTTCCGGGCGATCTCGGTGCGCTCGCGCTCTCGCTCGAGCAGCGTGCGCTGCTGCCGCTCGAGGAGGCGAGAGTAGTAGTGCGCAGACCACGCCGCGGCCATGAGCGAGGCCGGGATGAGCACGGTGCCGACCGCGTTCGCCGTGAGCAGCGTGCCCGTCGTGCCGGCCAGGTGCACCCCGAGGATCGCCGCGATCACCGCGCTCACGGCTGCGACGATCGCGATGCCCCGCCTGCCCGCGACGATGCCGATCCAGAAGGCGGGCAGCACGGCGAGGAGCGCGAGCGTGGGCGGCGCACTGGCGTCGACGAGCAGCACCGCGATCGCGACGAGGTCGAGCATCGGCACGACGGATCTCGCCCGTCCGCTCCCGGCGGGCAGCCGCGTCGCGATCAGCGCGATGATGGTCGCGATGGCGAGGATGCCGACGGCCGTCCACTCCCACGGATTCGACCACACCCCTGGATCGGCGATCCCCATGACGAGGAGGACCGTCGCGGCGAGCAGGGCGTAGGGCACCTGCAGCTTGCGGGTCTGCGGCGAGAGCGCGCCGTCGGAGCGCTCTCCCGGCTCCAGCGCGCTCACCGGCGCCGGTTGCCGAGGACGCCGCGCACGATCTCGCGGAGGATGGTCTGGCCGGTGCGCGAGCCGATGAAGTCGGTGACCGGACTGCCGCTGCGGTCGCTCGAGCGCCCCCGCGAGCGACCGCGCTGCGATGCCGCCTCGCGCTCGAGTCGCGCGGCCTCCGCCTCTGCCTCGGCGAGCTCGCGCGCACGCTGCTCGGCCTCCTCGGCGCCGCGCAGCCGCGCCTGGAGGATCTCGCGCGCCGACTCGCGGTCGACGGTGGTGCCGTAGCGCCCGAGGAGGCTCGACGACTCGACCGCCCGCCGCAGCGCGGCTTCCGGACTCGGGTCCATCGATCCCTGCGGGGCGCGCATCCGCGTCCAGGCGACGGGCGTCGGCGCGCCGCGCTCGCCCATGACGGTCACGACGGCCTCGCCGATGCCGAGGCTCGTGAGCACCGCTTCGAGGTCGTAGCCGCTCGTCGGGTAGGTGCGCACCGCGGCGCGCAGTGCCTTCGCGTCGTCCGGCGTGTGCGCGCGCAGCTGGTGCTGGATGCGCGAGCCGAGCTGGGCGAGCACGTCGGCGGGCAAGTCCTTCGGCGACTGGGTCACGAAGACGATGCCCACGCCCTTCGAGCGGATGAGCCGGACGGTCTGGACGATGGCCGCGAGGAAGTCCTTCGACGCATCCCGGAACAGCAGGTGCGCCTCGTCGAAGAAGAACACGAGCTTCGGCTTGTCGAGGTCGCCGACCTCGGGGAGCTCCTCGAAGAGGTCGGCGAGCAGCCACATGAGGAAGGTCGAGAACAGCGCGGGCTGGCTCGCGACGTCGGGCAGCTCGAGGAGGCTGATCACTCCGCTGCCGTCGGCGCTCGTGCGCAGCAGGTCCTGCGGGTCGAACTCCGGCTCGCCGAAGAAGACATCGGCGCCCTGCTCGCTGAAGGCGGTGAGCTCGCGCAGGATGACGCCCGCCGTCTGGGTCGAGACGCCGCCGAGCCTCCGCAGCTCCGGCTTGCCGTCGCCGGTGAGCCACAGCAGCAGCTCGCGCAGGTCCTCGAGGTCGAGCAGCGGCAGCTGCTGCTCGTCGGCGTACGCGAACACGATCGCGAGGCTCGACTCCTGGGTCGCGTTGAGGCCGAGCACCTTGGCGAGCAGCGTCGGTCCGAACGAGAGCACGGTCGCGCGGATCGGCACACCGATCCCCCGCCCGCCGAGCGAGAAGCACTCGACCGGGAACGCACGCGGCTCCCACGACTGGCCGATGCCGGCGGTGCGCGCGAGCAGGGTGCTGTCGAGCTGGCCGGGCGTCGCGACGCCCGAGAGGTCGCCCTTGATGTCGGCGGCGAAGACGGGCACGCCCGCCGAGGAGAGCTGCTCGGCGAGCAGCTGCAGCGTCTTGGTCTTGCCGGTGCCGGTGGCTCCGGCGATGAGTCCGTGCCGATTGAGCATCGCGAGCGGGATGCGCACCCGGGCTTCCGGATCCGGGTCGCCGTTGACGAGCGTGCCGAGCTCGAGCGCGGGGCCGTCGAACGCGTAGCCCGCGCGCACGGCGTCGACCGCGCCCTCATCGAGCGGCGCCGCGGTCGACGCGACGGTCTCCGGACTCGCCGCCGCCGCTGCGCGCTGCCGCTCCGCCTCGAACGCGGCGATGCGCGCCTCCGCCTCGGCTTGCGCCTTCCGCGCCGCCTCGAGTGCCGCCTGCGCCTGCGCCAGCTCGTCGCTCATGGAGCCATCCTTGCACGCAGGCCTCTGCGCTCCCCGCCCTCGGCCGCGAGACGATTCACTCGATCGGCGGCACCTCGTGCGGTCGCACGACGAGCCACAGGGACAGCGTTGCGAGCACGCCGCACGCGAGCATGATCACGCCCATCGGCACGGCGCTCTCGACGCGGAAGAGGCCGACGATCGGGCTGACGAGTCCGGCGATCGACATGTTGAGCGCCCCGAGCAGCGACGCGGCGGTGCCTGCCTCCCGGCTGTGGTTCGCGAGCGCGAGCGTCTGCACGCACGGCATCGAGAGCCCGAACGCGAAGGCGAACAGCGCGAGCGGCGGCACGAGGCCCGGCACTCCCGCCCCTGCGACGTCGAGCACGACGATGAGCGTCGCGCCCACGATGAGCAGAGCGGTCGACACCGCGAGCACCCACTGCGCGCCCCAGCGGTTCGCGGCCACACCCGCCGACTGCGTGCCGCACAGCACGGCGACCGAGCAGATCGCGAAGACGAGCCCGAACTGGCCGGGCGTGAAGCCGTAGACCTCCTGCAGCAGCAACGACGAGGTCGAGAGGTACGCGAACATGCCGCCGAAGATGCTCGCGCCGATGACGGCGACGCCGACGAACACGCGGTCGGTCAGCACCGCGCGGTACTGCTGCCGCAGCGGCACCCGGGTACCCGGCTGCCGCTGGTGCGCGGGCAGCGTCTCGCGCAGCACGAGCAGCTGCAGGCCGATCACGGCCACCGCGTAGGCGGCGAGCACCCAGAACAGTCCTCGCCACTCCATGACCCCCATGAGCCACGAGCCGATGACGGGGGCCGCGATCGGGGCGATGCCGATGACGAGCGCGAGCCGCGACAGCGCCGTCGTGAGCCGCCGTCCGCCGAAGAGGTCGCGCACCATCGCGATCGCGACCGCCGTGCCGGCGGCGGCGCCGAACCCCTGCACAACACGCAGCGCGAGGAGCGTCGCGATGTCGGGCGCGATCGCGACACCGACGCTCGCGACCGCGTGCACGCTCGTCGCGACGAGCAGCGGCCCCCGCCGGCCGACGCGGTCGGAGAGCGGACCGACGACGAGCTGGCCGAGCGCGAAGCCCAGGGTCGTTGCCGACAGGGTCAGCTGCACCATCGCATCCGTCGTCGCGAAGGTGTCCTTCACGGCCGGGAACGCCGGGAGGTAGAGGTCGATCGTGAAGGGTCCGAGCCCGGCGAGCAGGCCGAGCACGAGCAGCACCCGGAAGCGCCGGCCCCGCGACATCGACTCGCCGGGCGCCCCCGTCACGCGGCGGGCAGCGCCAGCGGCACCTCGTCGCGCGGCGCGATGCGCTCCTCGCCCGTGGCGGCGTCGTGCTCGAAGACGACTCGTCCGTCGATCAGGACGGTGCGGGGGCGGGCCATCGGGTCCATCCAATCGCCACCCCACACCACGAGGTCGGCGCGCTTGCCGACCTCGATCGAGCCGACCTCGTGCGCGACGCCGAGCGCCTTCGCGGGGTTGATCGTGATCGCGCGCAGGGCGGTCTCGCGGTCGAGCCCCTCACGCACGGCGAGGGATGCCTGGTGCACGAGGAAGGAGATGGGGATCACCGGGTGGTCGGTGATGATCGAGAGCTCGACGCCGGCCTTCGCGAGCTTGCCGGGGTTCGCGATCGATCGCTTCCGCAGCTCCATCTTCGACTTCGTCGTGAAGAGCGGGCCGATGAGCACGGGCACGCCGCGCTCGGCGAGCAGGTCGGCGACGACGTGCGCCTCGGTGCCGTGGTCGATGATGAGGTCGTAGCCGAACTCGGCCTGCAGGCGCAGGGCCGTGACGATGTCGTCGGCGCGGTGGGCGTGCTGGCGCCACGGGATCTCGCGGCGGAGCACCTTGCCGAGCGCCTCCATCGTGAGGTCGACCTCGGCGGTCGCGCCGGCGTCGACGTCGTTGTGCTTGCGCTGGTAGTTCTGGGCGGCGACGAAGGCGTCGCGGATGATCTTCGCGGTGCCGAGCCTCGTCGAGGGCGTCTGCTTCTTGTCGCCGTACACGCGCTTGGGGTTCTCCCCCAGTGCGCTCTTGAGGCCGGCCGGCTCGCGCAGCACCATGTGGTCGACGATGCGGCCGTGCGTGTGGAGCGTCGTGGCCTGGCCGCCGATGGGGTTGCCGGAGCCCGGGTTGACGTTCACGGTCGTCACGCCGCCCGCGAGCGCGAGGTCGAAGCCCTCGTCGAAGGGGTCGATCGCGTCGATCGTGCGCACGCCCGCGGTGTTCGGGTTCGTCATCTCGTTCGTGTCGCTCCCCGTCGGCCCGTCGCCCTCGGGGTGCACGCCGAGGTGCACGTGCGCGTCGACGAGACCGGGCGTCACCTGCGCGCCGGCCGCGTCGATGACGGTCGCTCCCTCGGGCACCGAGACGTCGGCACCGAGCTCGGCGATCCGACCGTCGCGCACGAGCACCGTGCCCTCGAACTCCTGGCCCTCGACGGGCACGACCTGGGCGTTGACGATGGCGAGCAGCATGCGGTTCCTCTTCAGATCGGGATCGTCCCCCAGCCTACGCCTGATTAGCCGAACGAACGACCTGTGCTCATGGCCACCCTCGGAGCATTGCTCCCGGTCGCCTCGGCGCGCCCGGCACGAGCCATGCCGTCGCGACTGCGCGAGCCCGCCGCGAGTCCTGACGCGGCGCGGCTCAGTCGTCGGCGAGCTCCTCGAGCCGCGTCAAGCAGTCCTGCCATCCCTGCTGGAAGTCCTCGACCTCGTCGATCGGCGCGGTCTGCCGCACGACGATCCGCACGCCGCCCTCGACCTCGGCGAAGTCGACCGTCACGAGCTCCTCGCGCGCGCCCTGGTCGTCGCCCGAGAGCCAGATCCACGACTGCGCGATGCGCTCGCCCTCGTCGAGCTGCAGGTAGCGCCCCTGCACGCCGAAGCCGCCGTCGCCCGTCTGGATCCGGTACGAGCCGCCCTCCCGGCCGTCGATCTCGTAGCGGGTGTCGTCGAACATCGGCCACCACCAGCGCTCGAGGCCGGCGGCCGTCGTCCACAGCGGCCACAGCGCATCCGTCGTCATCTCGACGAAGCCGATGACCTCCGCGTGCTCGACGTCGTCGGGGATCCGCAGCTGCTCGCTCATGCCGCCACGCTAGCCGTGCTCGCGCTGGGCCCGCACTATCGTGGTGCCGACCGGCGACCGTGCGCCGCAGACGAGAGCGATCGCCGTGACCCTCCCGACCGCCGAAGGCCTCAGCCGCTCCGAGCGCCTCGACCGGCTGCCCTTCACTCGCGCCCACGGCCGACTGCTCGGCACGAGCGGCATCGGCTGGGCGCTCGACGCGATGGACGTCGGCCTGATCTCGTTCGTCATCGCGGCGCTCGCCCAGCAGTGGAGCCTCACGGCGACCGAGTCGAGCTGGATCGCGTCGATCGGCTTCGTCGGCATGGCGATCGGCGCGACGGTCGGCGGCCTGCTCGCCGACCGGATCGGCCGCCGCAGCGTCTTCGCGCTCACACTGCTCGTCTACGGGCTGGCGACCGGCGCCTCGGCGCTCGTGGGCTCGCTCGCGGCCCTGCTCGTGCTGCGCTTCGTCGTCGGGCTCGGCCTGGGCGCCGAGCTGCCGGTCGCCTCGACGCTCATCAGCGAGTTCGCGCCCAAGCGCATCCGCGGTCGCGTCGTCGTCTGGCTCGAGGCGTTCTGGGCGCTCGGCTGGATCGCCGCCGCGGTCATCGGCACCTTCGTCGTCGGCGCCTCCGACGACGGCTGGCGGTGGGGGCTCGCGATCGGCATGGCGCCGGCGATCTTCTCGATCGTCGTGCGCTTAGGGCTGCCCGAGTCGGTGCGCTTCCTCGAGCAGAAGCGGCGCATCCCGGAGGCCGAGCGCACGGTGCGGCGCTTCGAGCGGGCGGCGGGGGTCGCCGCGCCGCTCGAGGACGGGACGACGGATGCGTCGGCACCGTCTGAACGGACGACTCCGGATGCCCCGGTCGCCGACGCCGATCGCGTATCGATCTGGTCGCCCGCGCTCCGCCGCCGCACGATCGCACTGTGGGCGGTGTGGTTCTGCATCAACTTCTCGTACTACGGCGCGTTCATCTGGATCCCGTCGCTGCTCGTCGAGGCCGGCTTCCCGCTCGTGCGCTCGTTCGGGTTCACGCTCATCATCACGCTCGCGCAGCTGCCCGGCTACGCGACGGCAGCGTTCCTCATCGAGCGCTGGGGACGACGGCCGACGCTCACGGCCTTCCTCGCCGGCTCGGCGCTCGCCGCCGCGTGGTTCGGCACCGCGTCGACGGAGGGCATGATCATCGCCGCCGGCTGCGCCCTCTCGTTCTGCAACCTCGGCGCGTGGGGCGCGCTCTACGCGATCGGGCCGGAGCTCTACCCGACCAACGTGCGCGGCACCGGCACGGGCGCCGCGGCGGGCTTCGGCCGCATCGCCTCGATCATCGCGCCGCTCGCGGTGCCGCCGCTGCTCGGCCTCGGCGGTCCGCTGCTGCTGTTCGCGGTGTTCGCGGCGGCGTTCGCGATCGCCGCGGTCGCCGCGTGGACGCTCCCCGAGCGGCGCGGCGCCGCGCTCGAGTAGCCGCGACCCGCCGCAGCCCCAGCGTGCGCCGTGCACAACGCAAGCCCGCGCGGCGATTCACGCGGTCGAGCGGCCGACGACTCGGCGCGAGCCGCTGCATCACGGCCGCGAGCTTGCGTTGTGCTCGGGTGGGCGGGCAGCGGGCAGTGGGGTCGGGAGCCGGTCAGGCGAGGCGGCCGAGCGCCTGCTGCAGGTCGGCGACGAGGTCGTCGGCGTCCTCGAGACCGACCGAGAGCCGCAGCAGGTCCTCCGGCACGGCGAGCTCGGTGCCCTTGACGGATGCGTGGGTCATCTCGGAGGGGAAGCAGACGAGCGACTCGATGCCGCCGAGCGACTCGGCGAGCTGGAAGACCTCGGTGTGCCGCACGAGCTCGAGCGCCGCGGCCTTCCCGCCCGCGAGCTGCAGCGACACCATGCCGCCGAAGCCGCGCATCTGCCGAGCCGCGAGCTCGTGCTGCGGGTGATCGGCGAGGCCCGGGTAGTGCACCGCGGTGACGGCCGGGTGCCCGACGAGCGACTCCGCGACGAGCTGCGCGTTCTGGCAGTGCCGCTCGACGCGCACGGCGAGCGTCTTGAGCGAGCGGCTCGTCAGCCACGCGTCGAACGGGCTGTTGACCGCACCGACCGCGAACTGCTGGAAGCCGATGCGCTCGGCGAGCAACGCATCCGCCGTCACGACCGCGCCGCCGACGAGGTCGGAGTGCCCGCCGATGTACTTCGTCGTCGAGTGCACGACGACGTCGGCGCCGAGCCCGAGCGGCTGCTGCAGGTAGGGCGTCGCGAACGTGTTGTCAGCGACGACGATCGCGCCGGCCGCGTGGCCGAGCTCGGCGAGCCCCGCGATGTCGGCGACCTTCATGAGCGGGTTCGAGGGGGTCTCGACCCACAGGATCTTCGTGTTGGGCCGCAGCCCCGCGCGCACGGCGTCGAGGTCGGATGCGTCGGCGGTCGAGATCTCCACGCCCCAGCGGGAGTGGATCTGCGAGACGAGCCGATGCGTGCCGCCGTAGACGTCGTTGCCCATGAGCACGTGGTCGCCCGGCTGCAGCACGGCGCGCAGGATCGCGTCCTCCGCGGCGAGCCCGGAGCCGAACGCGAACGCGTGCGAGCCGCCCTCGAGGCTCGCGAGCTGCTGCTGCAGCGCGTCGCGCGAGGGATTGCCGCCGCGGGAGTACTCGTAGCCGTCGCGGAAGCCCCCCACGCCGTCCTGCACGAACGTCGAGGTCATGAAGATCGGCGGGATGACGGCACCGGTGCGCGGGTCGAAGGGCTGGCCGTCGTGGATGGCCCGGGTCGAGAAGCCGTGGGATGCGTGGTGGTCGTTGTTCATGTCAGACGTCCTTCGCGAGGTGGGCGAGCAGGTCGGTGCGGGTGACGACGCCGGCGGGCTTCGCGGCGTCGAGCACGAGAAGGGCGTCGGCGTCCTGCAGGGCCGCGCGGAGTGCATCCACCGATTCCGTGATGCCGATCTGCGGCATCCGCGGGCCGAGGTGCAGCGACACCTCGTCGGCGAGGCTCGCGCGCTCGGCGACGACCGCGTCGAGGAGCGTGCTCTCGTCGACGGCGCCCGCGACCTCGCCGAGCACGACGGGCGGCTCGGCGCGGAGCACGGGCAGCTGGTGCACGCCGAGCTCGCGCATCCGCTCGATGGCGTCGAGCACGGTGTCGCTCGGTCGTACGTGCGCGAGCGTCGACGGCTCAGCCCCCATGCCTGCGAGCACGTCGCGCACCGACGGCCCGCCGTCTGCGTCCGCGAAGCCGTGGGACCGCATCCACGAGTCGGAGTAGAGCTTCTGCAGGTAGCCGCGGCCGGAGTCGGGCAGCAGCACGACGACGACCGCGTCGGCGGGGAGCCCGCGTGCGACGCGCAGTGCAGCCGCGACCGCCATGCCGCTCGAGCCCCCGGCGAGGAGGCCCTCCTCGCGGGCCAGGCGGCGGGCCATCGCGAACGACTCGGCGTCGCCGATGGCGATCACCTCGTCGACGACGCTCGGGTCGTAGTTGCCGGGCCACATGTCCTCGCCCACGCCCTCGACGAGGTAGGGCCGGCCGGTGCCGCCGGAGTAGATCGAGCCCTCGGGGTCGGCCCCGATGATGCGGACGGCGCCGTCGGATGCGCGCTTGAGGAAGCGCGCGGTGCCGGTGATCGTGCCGCCCGTGCCGACGCCGGTGACGAAGTGCGTGACGCGGCCGTCGGTGTCGCGCCAGATCTCGGGGCCGGTGGAGGCCTCGTGCGCGGCCGGCGCGGCGGGGTTGAAGAACTGGTTGGGCTGGAAGGCGCCCTCGATCTCCTCCGTGAGCCGGTTCGCGACGCCGTAGTACGACTCGGGGCTGTCGGGCGCGACCGAGGTCGGCGTCACGACGACCTCGGCGCCGTAGGCGCGCAGCGTCGCGCGCTTGTCCTCCGCGACCTTGTCGGGGCACACGAAGACGCAGCGGTAGCCCTTCTGCTGAGCGACGAGCGCGAGGCCGACGCCGGTGTTGCCGCTCGTCGGCTCGACGATCGTGCCGCCGGGCCGCAGCAGGCCCTTCGCCTCGGCGTCCTCGATCATCGCCCGCGCGATGCGGTCCTTGACCGAGCCGCCGGGGTTCAGGAACTCGACCTTCGCGAGCACGGTCGCGGCGATGCCCTCGGTGACCCTCGAGAGGCGCACGAGCGGGGTGTTCCCGATCGTCTCGAGGACGGACTCGGCGTAGTGCATGTGCTCCTCCAGGTCGGCGCTCCAGCCTAGCGAGCGCGGCCACGGCGGCATGCGGGCGGCCTCGAGCGCAGCGCAGCGGGCGACCCTCGAGGGAGCCGCCCGCCGCGGTCGCTCAGCCCTCGGTGAGGGGCGCGAGATCCGGGTTGTCGGCGTACGCCTCCGCCGCGTTCTCCTGCGTGACGATCACCGGCTCGAGCAGGTTCGAGGGCACCTCGATCGCGCCGTTGTCCGACGTCGCGGTCGTCTCCGGCTCCTCACCGGCCTGCAGCGCCTGCACCATCTCGATCGTCGCGGCGACGAGCGCGCGCGTGTCCTTGTAGATGGTGGAGTACTGCGTGCCCGCGACGATCGCGCGCACCGACTCGACCTCCGAGTCCTGGCCCGTCACGACCGGCACCTCGCGGCCGTCGTTCTGCACCGAGGTGAGGATGGCGCGCGCGAGGTTGTCGTTCGGCGAGAGCACGCCGTGCAGCTCCTGCCCCTGATAGGAGCTCTGCAGGATCGTGTCCATGCGGTTCTGCGCGTTCTCGGCCGCCCAATCCTCGGTCGAGGTCTGCTGCACGGTCGTCTGGCCCGAGACGACCGTGAGCGTGCCGTCGTCGATGCGCGGCTGCAGCACGCTCATCGCGCCGTCGAAGAACACCGCCGAGTTCGAGTCGTCGGGCGAGCCCGAGAAGAGCTCGATGTTCCAGGCCTCCTGGTCGCCGTAGCGCTCCTCGAGGCCCTGCAGCAGCGACTCCGCCTGCAGCTCGCCGACGTGGAAGTTGTCGAACGCGACGTAGTAGTCGACGAGCTCGCTGTTCTGGATGAGCCGGTCGTAGGCGATGACGGTGATGCCGGCCGCGTCGGCAGCCTGCAGCTGCGTCGCGAGCTGGTTCGTGTCGGCCGCACCGATCACGATCACCTCGGCCCCGCCGTCGATCATCGTCTGGATCTGCTGCTGCTGGTCGCCGACCGAGTTCGACGAGCCCGCGTACTGCACGTTGCCGTCGAAGCCCGCCTCGTCGAGGCCGTTCGTGAACAGGTCGCCCGCGAGCACCCAGTTCTCGCTCGTGCGGTCGGGCAGGGCGACGCCGATCGTGGCGTCGGCGGCGAAGCCCTCGGCGGCGGCGCCCTCGCTCGGGTCGGCGCTGCTGCCCGACGACGTGTCGCCCCGGCCGCAGCCGGTCAGCGCGACGCTGACGGCGACGATGCCGACCAGCGCCACGGTGGTGGTCTTCCTCATGGTTGCTCCTTCAGTGCGGATGGGTCGGGTCGGTCAAGCGGGATCGGCCGCGCGGCTGCCGCGCATCCCGCGCTGCAGGAGGCCGATGATCGAGAAGCGCCCCTGGCGCTTGTTGAGCACGTCGATCGCGACGGCGATGAGCAGCACGAGGCCCTTGATCACCTGGATCCAGTCGGATCCCGTGCCGATCGCGAAGAGGCCGTTCGAGAGCACCGCCATGACGAGGCCGCCGATGATGCTGCCCGCGACGGTGCCGATGCCGCCCGCGACCGCGGCGCCGCCGATGAAGACGGCCGCGATCGCGTCGAGCTCCCAGCCGGTGCCGTCGGCGGGGCCCGCCGCTTGCGAGCGCGCGATCCACAGCATGCCCGCGACGGCGGCGAGCACCGACATGTTGGCCATCACGAAGAAGTCGACCCAGCGCGTGCGCACGCCCGAGAGCTCGGCCGCCCGGCGGTTGCCGCCGACCGCGTAGATGTGGCGGCCGAGGGTCGTGCGCTGCGTGAGGAAGCCGTAGGCGAGCACGAAGATCGCGAGCAGGATGCCCGAGTGCGGGAAGCTCGTGCCCGGCCGCCCGCTCGCGAACAGCAGCGTCGCCGCGACGATGACGCCCGCGACGAGCACGAGCCGCGTGACGAGCACCCACATCGGCGCGACCTCGGCGCCGACGCTCCGGCGGCGGGCGCGGCGGCGCAGCTCGAGCACGACGACCGCGACGATCGCGATGAGGCCGAGCAGCAGCGTCGGGTTGTTGTAGCCCGTGTCCGGGCCGATCTCGGGCAGGTAGCCCGCGAGGAGCGCGACGAACTCCGAGTCGACGCCGATGCCGCGCGACTGGCCGACGAGCTGGTTGAGGCCGCGGAACATGAGCATGCCGGCGAGCGTGACGATGAAGGCCGGCACGCCGACGAAGGCGACCCAGAAGCCCTGCCACGCGCCGATCGCGAGCCCGAGCCCGAGGCCGAGCAGGATGCTCGACCACCACGGGATGCCCCAATCGGTCATCGAGATGGCGACGACGACGCTCACGAACGCCGCGACCGAGCCGACCGAGAGGTCGATGTGGCCGGCGATGATCACCATCACCATGCCGATCGCGAGGATCAGGATGTACGACTGCGACTGCACGAGGTTGATGACGTTGCCCGACGAGAGCGTCGTGCCGCCCGTCGCGAACTGGAACGCGAGCACGATCACGATGAGCGCGCCCAGGATGCCGAACTCCTTCAGCGATCCCTTCTTGCCGAACAGCATGCTCGCCTCGGCCAGGAACCCGCGTCGCGGCATCGCCCCATCGCTCATCCGTCAGTCACCCTTCGTCGGCGCCATGCGGCGCATGAGCATCTCCTGGTCGGCCTGGGACGCACGCAGCTCGCCCGTGATGCGGCCCTCGAAGATGGTGTAGATCCGGTCGGCGAGCCCGAGCAGCTCCGGCAGCTCGGAGGAGATGAGGATGACGCCCTTCCCCTGATCGGCGAGCTGGCGGATGATCTGGTAGATCTCGCTCTTCGCGCCCACGTCGATCCCGCGCGTGGGCTCGTCGAGGATGAGCAGGTCGGGATCGGTGAACATCCACTTCGACAGCACGACCTTCTGCTGGTTGCCGCCCGAGAGCGTGTCGACGCCCTGCTCGACGTCGGGCGCCTTGATGCGCAGCGCCGTGAGGTACTCCTCCGCCGCGTGCAGCTCGCGGATCGGGTCGACGACGCCGGCGGTCGAGACCTTGTCGAGCTTCGCCGAGACGACCGAGCGCTTGATCGTGTCGAGCAGGTTGAGTCCGAGCGCCTTCCGGTCCTCGCTCACGTAGGCGATGCCGTGCTCGATCGCCTCGGGCACCGAGCGCACCTTGATCTCCTCGCCGTCCTTGAAGACCGTGCCGCCGAGCCACGTGCCGTACTGGCGGCCGAAGATGCTCATCGCGAGCTCGGTGCGGCCGGCGCCCATGAGGCCCGCGAAGCCGACGATCTCGCCGCGCCGCACGGTGAAGCTCGAGCCCTTCGCGACGAGCCGCTCGGCCGAGAGCGGATGCTGCACCGTCCAGTCGCGCACCTCGAAGAAGACGTCGCCGGCCGTGCCCGAGCGCTCCGGGAAGCGGTGCCCGAGCGTGCGCCCGACCATGCCGCGGATGATGCGGTCCTCGTCGACCGCGCCGTGCTCGATGTCGAGCGTCTCGACGACCCGGCCGTCGCGGATGATCGTGATGGCGTCGGCGACCTGCTCGATCTCGCCGAGCTTGTGCGAGATCATGATCGATGTCACGCCCTTGCCCTTGAGCCCCACGATGAGGTCGAGCAGGTGCTGCGAGTCGGCCTCGTTGAGCGCGGCGGTCGGCTCGTCGAGGATGAGCAGCTTCACCTCCTTCTCGAGCGCCTTCGCGATCTCGACGAGCTGCTGCTTGCCGACACCGATGTGCTTGATGGGCGTCTCGGGGTCCTCGTCGAGGCCGACGCGGGCGAGCAGCTCGGTCGCGCGCACGTGCACGGCGTCCCAGTCGATCGCGACGCCCTTCCGCGGTTCGTTGCCGAGGAAGATGTTCTCGGCGATCGAGAGCTCCGGCACGAGCGCGAGCTCCTGGTGGATGATGACGATGCCCGCGCGCTCGGAGTCGTTGATGCGGCCGAAGGCGACGGGCTCGCTCTGGTAGACGATCTCGCCGTCGAAGGTGCCGTGCGGGTAGACGCCAGAGAGCACCTTCATGAGGGTCGACTTGCCCGCGCCGTTCTCGCCGCAGATGGCGTGGATGCGTCCCTTCCGCACCTCGAGGCTCACGTCCTCGAGCGCGCGGACGCCGGGGAACTCCTTCGTGATGCCCCGCATCTCCAGGATCACCGGGTCCGCCACCGTCGGCTCCTTCCCCCGACCCCGCCGCCCTCGGCGGGATCGCCGATCAACCTACGCGCGCGACCCGTTGACGTCAACCATTGAACGCATCCGCATCTCTCGCGATCTACCGATGAACGCATCGTCGACCGCGCTGCGCCCCGCGAGGGTCACCGCCCCGAGCGCTTCCGCACGACGCCCGAGCGTCGTGCGCTCGATGCGCGTCGTGGTGGTGAGCGGGTGGAGCGCGAAGCGCCGGAAGCTCTCGCGCACGGGACCCAGCAGCAGCTCGCCGACTTCGGCGATCGGGCCGCCGACCACGACGAGGGACGGCGCGAGCAGGCTCGCCGCCGTCGCGACCGCCCGGCCGATCGCGACCCCGGCGTCGTCGATGACGCGGCGGGTGGCGGGGTCGCCGTCGATCGCCCGCCGCACGATGTCGGCGGTCGTGATGGGTGTGCCGAGCGCGGTCGAGAGCGATTGCGCCATCGCGCGCGCCGAGGCGAGCGTCTCGAGGCAGCCGCGGTTGCCGCACACGCACAGCGCGCCGTTCGGCTCGACCTGCACGTGGCCGAGCTCTCCCGCGATGCCGATCGCGCTGCGGTGCAGCCGCCCGCCGAGCACGAGCCCCGCGCCGATGCCGGTGCCGACCTTGACGAACACGAGGTCGTCGACCTGGCCGTGCGGGCCGAACGCGCGCTCGGCGATCGCGCCGAGATCCGCGTCGTTGACGAGCTCGACGGGCATGCCGAACGCCTCGGCCACATCGCTCGCGGCGACCCCCTCCCACTCGGGCAGGATCGTCTGGCCGAGCACCGTGCCGGTGCGCGAGTCGATCGGGCCCGGCACGCCCGCGCAGATCGCAGCGACGCCAGCGCGACGCAGGCCCGCTGCATCCAGCAGCTCGTCGAGCCGGCCGACGGCAGCCGCGATGCTCTCCTCCGCGCGATGGCCCGGCGGAAGCGGGATCTCGTCCTCGACGAGCTCGCCGGGGCCGTCGACCGCGATCGCGATGCGCACGTGCTGCCGGCCGAAGTCGACGCCGACGACCGTCGGGCCGCCCGCCTGCTCGAGCGTCACGAGGCTCGCGCGCCGCCCGAGCCGCACCGTCGGCGACGTCGAGACGGCGCCGCGCTCGCGCAGGTCGCGGACGATGTTCGACACCGTCGCGTTCGCGAGCCCTGTGCGCTCGGCGAGCTCGGACTGGGTCGCGGGCGCGCTGCGGAGCGCTTGCACGAGCCGCGCCTCGTTCGCGGCCCGGAGCGCCCCCTGGGAGCCGGGGCGGGCTCGCTTCGCCATGCGGCCCATCGTGTCCAGCCGCTCGGTTGCTGTCAAGGAATGAACGCATCGGCCCGCGTGAGCGGTGCGGCAGGATGGCCGCATGGACGCCCGCCGCGAGCTCATCATCGAGCGCGTGCTGCGCTGCGTCGAGCTCGTGCCGCGCGGCCGCGTCGCCTCCTACGGCGCCATCGCGGCGATCTGCGGCATCGGCCCGCGGCAGGTGGGCTCGATCATGCGGCACTACGGCTCGGGCGTGCCGTGGTGGCGCATCACGAGCCACGCGGGCGACATCGGCGGCGACCACGGCCCGCGTGCCATGCCGATCTGGGAGCAGGAGGGCATCCGCCTCAAGCCCAACGGGCTGGGTTGCCGCTACGCGGACTACGCCGCCGACATGGAGGAGCTCGAGCGGCGGTGGCGGGAGGCGATCGCCGACCTGCCGGACCCGGACGCGGTCGACCTCGACGCATCCGCCTGAGCACTCCTAGCTTCGACCGGTGCGCTACCGCCCCAGGGGTGCGGGAATGCCGCCCCCGGTCGGGCGCACGTGCACCCGTCGGCGAGCGGCGCCCGGCTACGCGTGCGTCGACTGCTGCGCGAAGAGCGTCGCGTAGGTGCCGCCCGCCTCGAGCAGCGCCTCGTGCGTGCCCCGCTCGACGATGCGGCCGCGATCGATGACGAAGATGACGTCGGCGTGCCGGATGGTCGAGAGCCGGTGGGCGATCGCGAGCGTCGTGCGGCCTCGCGCGGCCTCGTCGAGCGCCGCTTGCACGACGCGCTCCGAGACGGTGTCGAGCGCGCTCGTCGCCTCGTCGAGCACGAGCACCGCCGGGTCCTTGAGCAGCACGCGCGCGATCGCGATGCGCTGCTTCTCGCCGCCCGAGAGCCGGTAGCCGCGCTCGCCGACGATCGTGCCGTAGCCGTCGGGGAAGCGGTGGATCGTGTCGTAGATGCTCGCCGCGCGCGTCGCGGCGTCGAGCTCCTCCTCGGTCGCGTCGGGCTTGGCGTAGCGGAGGTTCTCGGCGATGGATGCGTGGAAGAGGTAGGGCTCCTGGCTCACGATGCCGATGTTGTCGGTGAGCACTGCCGGGTCGATCTCGCGCACGTCCGTGCCGGCGAAGCGCACCGCTCCCCCGGTGACCTCGTGGAGCCGGGGCAGCAGGTAGCCGATCGTCGTCTTGCCGGCGCCCGAGGGGCCGACGAATGCGGCGAACGTGCCGGGCTCGAGCGTGAACGAGATGCCGTCGAGCGTGTTGGGCTCATCCGCCTTCGCGTCGGGGTAGCGGAAGCGCACGTCGTCGAACTGCACCTCGCCGAGCCGCGCGGGCGCGATCGGCTTGGGCGTCGCGGGCGGCGTGATGGCCGGCTGCAGGTCGAGGTACTCGAAGATGCGCGCGAAGAGCGCGCCGGAGGTCTGCAGGTCGAGGCCGACGCGCAGCAGGCCCATGAGCGGCATGAGCAGTCGAGCCTGCACGGTCGTGAACGCGACGAGCGTGCCCGCGGTGATGCCGGTGTCGCCCCCGACGATGAGGTAGCCGGCGAGCACGTAGACGACCGCGGGCAGCACCGAGATGAAGATCGACACGAGCGCGAAGAACGTCTGGCCGCTCATCGTCAGGCGCACCTGCAGCCCGACCTGCCGGTCGTTCTCGTCCCGGTAGCGGCGCGACTCGTCGCGCTGGCGGCCGAACGCCTTCGCGAGCAGGATGCCCGAGACCGAGAGCGCCTCCTGCGTGATCGCGGTCATCTCGCTCAGCGACTCCTGCGTCTGCGTCGCGATGCGCGCGCGCACCTGCCCGACGCGGCGCTGCAGCAGCACGAGCACCGGGGTGAGCAGCACCGCCATGATCGTCAGCTGCCACGACAGGATGAGCATCGTCACGAGGCTCGCGATGACGGTGACGGTGTTGCCGACGACCGACGAGACGGTGTTCGAGAGCACGCTCGCGACGCCCCCGACGTCGTTCTGCAGCCGCGACTGGATGACGCCGGTCTTCGTGCGCGTGAAGAACGCGAGCTCCATGCTCTGCAGCTTGTCGAACAGCGACACCCGCAGCTGCCCCATCACCCGGTTTCCCACCTTCGAGGTGATGAGCGTCTGCCAGATGCCGAGCAGGCTCGACGAGACCCACAGCGCCACCATGATGCCGACGAGGATCCACAGCAGCCGCAGGTCGGGCCCCGAGCCGTCGAGCGGGAAGAGCGCCTCGTCGAAGACGCGCTGCGTCAGCAGCGGCGGGAACACCGCGATCGTGGCGACGACGAGCACGAGCACGATCGTCAGCACGATCTGCGCGCGGTGGGGCTCGAAGAGGGCGAGGATGCGTCGGCCGAGGTTCGGCACGCGGGGCGCGTCTGCGTTCGCGGCGCGCTGGGCGGCCTCGTCGCGCATCGCCACGCGTCCGCCGCCACCCCGCATCATGGACATGGCACCAACGCTATCGGCGCTCGCTGACGGCTCGGGCCGTGCCCGCTCGCGAGCTCGGACCCACGCGCGCAGGCGCACCCCGCTCTCCTCGAGCGCCCCGCAGGGCCCGCACCGCCCTTGGGCCCACGCCGCGCACCCCGAGCAGCTCCGCCTCGGTCAGCGCGGCGGCCTGCGCGAGCGTCGTGATGCCGCGCTCGGCGAGCATCCCCATGCACGACGAAGGGCCGCACCCTCGCGGATGCGGCCCTTCGTGCTGGAGCGGGGAACGCTACTTGAGCGTCACCGTCGCGCCGGCCTCCTCGAGGTCGGCCTTCGCCTTCTCGGCGTCCTCCTTCTTCGCGCCCTCGAGCACGTTGGCGGGAGCACCGTCGACGAGCGCCTTGGCCTCGCCGAGGCCGAGCGACGTGAGCGCACGGACGACCTTGATGACCTGGATCTTCGCCGAGCCGGCAGCCTCGAGGACGACGTCGAAGGAATCCTTCTCCTCGGCCTCCTCCTCGGCGCCAGCGCCACCCGCGGCGGGGGCCGCGGCGACCGCGACCGGAGCCGCAGCGGTGACCTCGAAGGTCTCCTCGAAGGCCTTCACGAACTCGCTGAGCTCGATGAGGGTGAGCTCCTTGAACTGCTCGAGCAGCTCGTCAGTCGACAGCTTTGCCATCGTCTTCTCCTTGTTTCTGGAACTGACCGGGCCTTACTCGGCCGCGGACTCCTGCTTGACCCGCAGCGCGTCGACCGCGCGAGCGGCCTGGGCGAGCGGGGCGTTGAACATGTACGCAGCGCCGAACAGCGAGGCCTTGAAGGCACCGGCCAGCTTGGCCAGCAGCACCTCCCGCGACTCGAGATCGGCGAGCTTGTTGACGTCGTCGGTCGAGAGCGGGTTCCCGTCGAAGAAACCGTTCTTGACCACGAGCGCCGGGTTCGCCTTGGCGAAGGCACGCAGCTCCTTCGCGACGGCGACCGGGTCGCCGTGCACGAATGCGATCGCCGACGGGCCGACGAGCGAGTCGTCGAACGCGTCGATGCCAGCCTTGTTGGCAGCGATCTTGGTGAGCGTGTTCTTCACCACGGCGTACGTCGCGTGCTCACTGATCGATCGGCGCAGCGTCTTCAGCTGGCCGACGGTGAGACCGCGGTACTCGGTCAGCAGAACGGCGTTCGAGGTCTCGAAGAGGTTCGAGAGCTCGGCGACCGCAGCTTCCTTGTTCGCCATGGTGCTCCTTGCGTCATTGCTGGCTGCCCTGGCCCGAACATGCAGATGAGCTCCGGCGCACGCGCACGGAGCTCGGTCCTCGACGGGACTTCACACCTGCGCGGGACGACGCTCCTCGAGCGAGCCTTCGGTTGCCGCACACCCTTGCGGGCACGCGCCAACGACCAGCGGTCTTTGGTATGGGATCAGACTACGGCACGACGGATGCGTCACGCAAGCCCGCGACGTCGGCCGCCCCTGCGAGCGGCAGCCGCACGGTGAACACCGTGCGCCCCGGCCGGCTCTCGAGCGCGATCGTGCCCTGGTGCGCATCCACGAGCGCCTGCACGATCGCGAGCCCGAGCCCGGAGGAGCCGGTCTCGCGCGAGCGCGACCGGTCGCCGCGCGCGAAGCGCTCGAAGACCGTGCGCTGCTGCTCCTCGGGGATCCCGGGGCCGGCGTCGAGGATGTCGAGCACGGCCTCCCCCGGCTCGGTGCGCAGCGTGACGTCGATCGCAGTGCCGTCGGGCGTGTGGACCCGCGCGTTCGCGAGCAGGTTCGCCACCACTTGCTGCAGCCGCAGCGCATCGCCCGTGACCGCGACGGGCTCGTCGGGGAGCATGAGGGAGATCGGATGCGCGGGCCCGGCCGCCTGCGCATCGGCGACGGCCTCGACGACGAGCAGCGACAGGTCGACCTCGGCGCGCTGCAGCTCGCGGCCCTCGTCGAGCCGCGCGAGCAGCAGCAGGTCGTCGACGAGCGCCTGCATGCGGCGCGCGGCCGCCTCGATGCGCTCGAGCGACTCCTTGCTGTCGGGCCGCAGCTCGCCGTCGTGCTTGCGCGTGATCTCGGCGTAGCCCCGCACGGCCGCGAGCGGCGTGCGCAGCTCGTGCGACGCATCCGCGACGAACTGCCGCACGCGCCGCTCGCTCAGCGCCCGCGCGTCGAAGGCCTCCTGGATGTGCGCGAGCATGCGGTTCATCGACTCCTGCACGCGGTCGACCTCGGAAGCCGGGTCGTCGATGTGCACGCGGTTCGTCAGCTGCGCGTCGCCCGAGGCGAGGGGCAGCTGCGAGATGCGCTCGGCGGTCGAGATGACGGCCGTGAGCGGGCGCAGCGCGCGCCGGATGATCGAGTCGGCGAGCACGAGCACGAGCGCGAGCGCGGCGGCGGCCGCGACAGCGATGACGAACGCGAGCGCCGCGAGGGTCTGGTTCGCCTCCGCCATCGACAGGCCGACGATGACGCGCACCTGCCCGACCTGGGTCGCGACCGTGCGGTAGGAGCCGTAGCTCGGCAGGCTCGCGCTCGTGATGACGTCCGTCTCCGCCCCGAGCACCACGCGCTGATCGCGCTCCGAGAGCGCGAAGCGCTGCCCGAGCCGGTTCATGATGAAGTTGTCACCGAGCTCGCCAGACTGCTCCTCGATCGCGAGCAGGGCCCCGGTGGGCGTCGCGCTCGGGTCGACCGTCGGCCGCTCGCCGGTCGAGAGCGCGCGGGCGACGGACACGCTCGTGCGCTCCGAGAACTCGCGCAGCTGCTCGTCGATGCGCGTCTCGAGCACGACGCGCATCGTCATGACGCTCGCGATCGCGACCGCGGCCGTGAGCAGCGCGAAGAGCGCGACGACCACGACCAGCAGCCGCCGTCGCAGCGACCACGACGACGGGTTCTGGATGCGTCTGCCCAGCTGAGCCACGGACGCGGGCGCCGACTGGCTCACCTCGAGCTGGCCTCCGTCACTCGGCGGCGCGCAGCTGGTAGCCGACGCCGCGCACCGTGTGGATCATGGGCGGGCCGAGGGTGTCGATCTTCTTGCGGAGGTAGGAGATGTAGAGCTCGACGACGCTCGCGCGGCCGCCGAAGTCGTAGGACCACACGCGGTCGAGGATCTGCGCCTTCGAGAGCACGCGGCGCGGGTTGCGCATGAGGTAGCGCAGCAGCTCGAACTCGGTCGCGGTGAGGTCGATCTGCTTGCCGCCGCGGCGCACCTCGTAGGAGTCCTCGTCCATCATGAGGTCGCCGACCCAGAGCACGCTCGACTCCTCGGCAGCCGTCGCGGTGCGGCGGATGAGGCCGCGGAGGCGCGCGACGACCTCCTCGAGGCCGAAGGGCTTCGTCACGTAGTCGTCGCCGCCGGCCGTGAGCCCCGCGACGCGGTCGTCGAGCGAGTCCTTCGCGGTGAGGAAGAGCACGGGCACGTCGAAGCCGGCCGAGCGCAGGCGCTGCAACACGGTGAGCCCGTCGATGTCGGGGAGCATGATGTCGAGCACGACGGCGTCGGGGCGGAACTCGCGCACCGCCTGCAGAGCCTGCTGGCCGTTGGCGGCGGTCTTGACGTCCCAGCCCTCATACTTGAGGCCCATCGCGACGAGGTCGGCGAGGCTCTGCTCGTCGTCGACGACCACGATGCGGATGGGTGAGCCGTCCTGGCGGGTGAGGCGGGGCTGCGCCCGCAGCTTCTGCTGAGCGGTGTCGGTCATGACAACCATTGCGCCACATCCCCCTGTGCATCGGTGTCCCATAGCCTATGCACGCCCTGTGCGTCGCCTTTCCCGACCCGACGCATCCCGAGCAGGCCCGCACCGGCGCGCGGGACGTCGCGCCGGGCGCGAGGTGGAAGGATGGAGGGGTGGATCTGCAGCTCGACATCTTCGGCGACGAGGCCCGCCTCGCGTCGCACACGAGCCGCATCCTCGCCTACTCGAGCGACCGCATCGCGTGGCTCCGCGCGCGCTCGGGCGGCGTCACCGCGACCGATGCGGCGCGGCTCAGCACGCAGCGCTCGATCACCGCCGTCGCGCGCGAGAAGACGAGCCTGCGCGGCTTCAGCGGCAACGCGTTCACCGATCACGGCCGCGCGCGCGAGCCCCACATCGCGCGCTGGGTGCACGACCACTTCTCGCTCCTGCCCTCGGATGCGCTCTTCCACGCCGCGCCGGATCGTCGCCACCTCGCGACCCCCGACTGCGTGAGCGACGATGGCGCGGTGCTCGCCGAGATCAAGACGACCTCGCGGCCGTTCGAGAAGATCCCGAAGAGCTACTTGCGGCAGATCTGGTGGCAGCAGTACGTGCTCGGCGCCGACCGCACGCTGTTCGTGTGGGAGCACCACGTCGACTTCGTGCCCGTCGGGCCGCCCCGGCACCAGTGGGTCGAGCGCGACGAGGACGAGATCGCGATGCTCGTCGATCGCGCCGACCAGCTGCTGCAGCTGCTGGCGCGCTGATGCTGCTCGCGCGCTGATGCTCCTCGCCATCCACGGGCTCGGGTCGGACTCGAGCGCGATGCGCGACTACCTCGGGGGCGCCGTGCCGCCGGGCGTGCGCGTGCTGGCGCCCGACCTGCGGGCGCACGGCGCGAATCCGCTCATCGGCGAGCCGGCCGACTTCGCGCTCGAAGCGCTCGCCGCGGAGGTGGGCGACGAGCTCGAGCGAGGCGGCGACGGCTCGCCCGTGACGATCGTGGGCGTCTCGCTCGGCGCGGCGCTCGCGGCGATGATCGCCCGCTCCGGCCGCTTCCCGCTCGACCGGGTCGCGCTCGTGCGGCCTGCGTTCACGCACGAGCCGCTGCCCGCCAACCTCGCCGTCTTCCCCGTCATCGGCCGACTGCTCGAGTCGCACCGGCCACGGCGGGCGCTCGCCGAGCTCCACCGCTCCGGTGCGTGGCGCGCGATCGCGCACGAGTCGCTCGCGCACGCGCGCGGGCTCGAGGCGCAGCTCACCCAGCCGCGCGCCGCCGAGCGACGGATCCGCCTGCTCGAGATCCCGCGGAACGCCGCCTACCGCCCCGGTGAGCTGCGCATCCCGGCCCCCACGGTCGTGCTCGCGAGCGAGCGCGACCCCGTGCATCCGCTGCACGTCGCCGAGGCGTGGCGCGACGAGCTCGGCACCCGGATGCTCGTCTCGCCCGCGCGCGACGACGGCGAGGCCGCGATGCACGCGTGGTTCCGCGAGCAGCTCGGGAGCTTCCTCGTCGGCATCCGCTGATCAGCCGAGCACCCTGTCGCAACCCGCTGCGGACCTCGGGGCCTGGAGACGGGCTCCCGCGCCGGCGTCGTGGCGGCGACCCGCGAGGGTCGCCGCTCGAGGGCTCCAGCGCGCGTGCACCGCCGTCACCGCGATGAGCCAGAGCACGCCGATGCCGGCGGCGACGAACTCGAGCGTCGAGCCGACGTCGGTGTTGCCGCCCGCGAGCGAGAGCAGGCCGCCGGTCGCGGCGATGATGCCGACGGCGAGGCCGGCGACGATCGAGAGCCGCGCGACCCAGCGGTCGTCGGCGGTCGCGAACTGCAGCATCGCGGTGCAGCCCGCCACGAAGGCGAGCACGGCGGCGACGATGTGCGCCCAGTCGCGCAGCTCGGCCTCGGGCCCGAGGAGCGTCGGGCAGCCCGGCGAGCACGGCACGGCGGCCGCGAACCCGAACAGCGCGCCCGCCACGACGAGCGATGCGGCGGGCGCCCAGCGGCGCAGCACCGGGAGCCGGGTGCGCACGTCGCGCACGACGACCGCGACGAGCAGGATGCCGGCCACGACGAGGCCGAAGCCGATCTGGAACTGCCCGGCGGAGTGCATGTACTGGGCGCCGAGCTCGGAGATGTAGAGGAACCGCTCGTACATCGCGCGCGCGTCGCCGATCACGACGGCGCCCGCGACGAGGCTCGCCACGGCGAGCATCGCGACGACGGCGTCCAGGCGGCGGTGCGGCGGCACGATCCCGACTGTAGCGCCGTCACTCGACGTCATCCGGACATCCGCTCGTCACACGGGTGGAGTACCGTCGAGGCGACCTGGAGGGGGCAGTCATGCGAGCAGTGCTGGTGCGGGAGTTCGGCCCGACCGACGGCGTGGAGATCGGAGAGGTGGATGCCCCGGTCAAGCTCGGCACCGAGGTGATCGTCGACGTGCACGCCGCGGGCATGAACCCGATCGACTTCAAGACCGTGCTCGGCAAGGGCGCGGCGAAGGCGGTCGAGCCGCTGCTGCCGTGGGTGCCGGGCGGCGACGTCGCTGGCATCGTCGCCCAGGCGCCGTACGAGGCGCACGACCTGCAGCCGGGCGACGCGGTCTACGGCATCGCGAACCACTGGCGCACGCGCGGCACGTACGCCGAGCAGGTCGTGGTGCCGAGCCTCGCGCTCGCGCCCAAGCCCGAGTCGCTGAGCTTCGAGGAAGCCGCGGCGGTGCCGTGCGCGGCGCTCACCGCGTGGGACGCGGTCGTGCGCATCGCGAAGGCGCGCGCCGGGCAGCGCATCCTCATCCACGCCGGCGCGGGCGGCGTCGGCCACTTCGCCGTGCAGTTCGCGAAGTACTTCGGCGCGACCGTCGCGACGACCGTCTCGACCCGCAACGTCGACTTCGCGCGCTCGCTCGGCGCCGACGAGGTCGTCGACTACACGCAGGCGCGGTTCGAGGACGCGCTGCAGAAGGTCGACGTCGTCGTCGATCTCGTCGGCAACGTCGCCGACGACACCGGCACCCGCTCGCTCGACGTGCTCAAGCACGGCGGCCTCTACCTCAACGTGCCCACCGGCTCGTGGCCCGAGTACGCCTCCGCGGCCGCCGAGCGGGGCCTGCGCGCCTCGGCGGTCAAGGTCGAGTCCGACGGCTCCAACCTCGGCATCATCGGACGCCTCATCGACGCGGGCGACGTGCGCGTCGAGGTGCAGCACGCCTACCCCCTCGAGCGCGTGCACGAGGCGTTCGCCGAGCTGCAGCGCGGGCACGTGCGCGGCAAGCTCGTGCTCACGGTGCGCTGATCCGCCGAACCGGCTCGCGACGGTGCAAGATGGTCGGATGAGCGACGCGACGAAGCCGCTGCTGGAGGTCTCCGGCCTCAAGGTGGAGTTCACGACCCAGGACGGCACGGTCACGGCCGTGCACGAGGCGAGCCTGTCGCTCGCCGCGGGCGAGACGCTCGCGATCGTGGGCGAGTCGGGCTCCGGCAAGTCGACCACCGCGATGGCGATCATCGGCCTGCTGCAGGGCAATGGCCGCCTGAGCGCCGGCAGCGTCAAGCTCGACGGCCAGGAGCTCGTCGGCGCGAGCGAGTCGACGATGCGCGGCATCCGCGGCCGCCGCATCGGCCTCGTGCCGCAGGATCCGATGTCGAACCTCAACCCGGTCGCCCGCATCGGCTCGCAGGTCGCCGAGACGCTCCTCGCGCACGGCCTCGCGAACCGCAAGGACGTCGGCCAGAAGGTCGTCGAGACGCTCGAGGCCGCGGGCCTCCCCGACGCGGCGGAGCGCGCGAAGTCCTACCCGCACGAGTTCTCCGGCGGCATGCGCCAGCGCGCGCTCATCGCGATCGGGCTCGCGTGCCGGCCGGCGCTGCTCATCGCCGACGAGCCCACGAGCGCCCTCGACGTCACGGTGCAGCGCACGATCCTCGATCAGATCGGGCAGATGACGCAAGAGCTCGGCACCGCCGTGCTCCTCATCACGCACGACCTCGGCCTCGCGGCGGAGCGCGCGCAGCGCGTCGTCGTGATGCACCGCGGCCGCGTCGTCGAGCAGGGCCCCGCGCGACAGATCCTCGAGTCGCCCCAGCACCCCTACACGCAGTCGCTCGTGAGGGCGGCGCCGTCGGTCGCGATGGCGCGGCTGCGCCCCGAGGACCTCATCGCGCAGGGCGGGGCGGATGCGTCGGAGACGCCCGACGTCATCGTCGAGTTCGAGAGCGTCACGAAGGAGTTCCGCGTGCGCGGCCGGCGCGAGCCGTTCAAGGCCGTCGACGACGTGTCGCTCTCGATGCCGCGCGGGAAGACGGTCTCGATCGTCGGCGAGTCGGGCTCTGGCAAGACCACGACGGCCCGGATGCTGCTGAAGGCCTTCGAGCCGACGAGCGGCACGATCCGCTTCGAGGGCAAGGACGTCTTCTCGCTCTCGCGCGATGAGCAGAAGCAGTTCCGCCAGCGCGTGCAGCCGGTGTTCCAGGACCCGTACTCGTCGCTCAACCCGATGTTCACGATCGAGAGGATCATCGAGGAGCCGCTGTCGTTCTACGGCAAGGGCTCGAAGCGCGAGCGCGAGCAGCGGGTGCGCGAGCTGCTCGACCAGGTGGCGCTGCCGACCGACATGGCGCGGCGCTATCCCTCGGAGCTCTCCGGCGGCCA
The DNA here is from genome assembly GCF_049897585.1 of Agrococcus sp. TSP3-2-1. Lineage (NCBI taxonomy): Bacteria > Bacillati > Actinomycetota > Actinomycetes > Micrococcales > Microbacteriaceae > Agrococcus > Agrococcus sp. TSP3-2-1. The sequence continues at coordinate 234,198 of NZ_JAFCWN010000001.1, read as the reverse complement.
GCGGCAGCGCGTCGCGATCGCGCGCGCCCTCGCGCTCTCCCCCGACGTCATCGTCTGCGACGAGCCGGTCTCGGCGCTCGACGTGCTCGTGCAGGACCAGATCCTGCGGCTGCTCGGCGACCTGCAGCAGGAGCTCGGGCTCAGCTACCTCTTCATCTCCCACGACCTCGCGGTCGTGCGACTGATCAGCGACTACGTCGCGGTCATGCAGAACGGCCGGCTCGTCGAGGCGGCGACGAGCGAGGAGATCTTCACCAACCCGCGCGACCCGTACACGCGGAAGCTGCTCGCCTCGATCCCCGGCAACGAGCTGAAGATCGCGAGCTGACCCCCAGCCTTCCGTGGAACTTCCCCGAACCGCGCGGATCCGGGCGTGGGACCCGCGGTTCGGGGAAGTTCGACGTTCGGCGGGGTAGGCCGGGCGGGGCGCTGCGGCGGGCGCTCAGCGCTTGCGCGTGCGGGGGTCCATCGCCTCGCGCAGCGCCTCGCCGAGCAGCGTGAAGCCGAGCGCGGTGATCATGATGCAGATGCCGGGCAGGAAGGCGAGGTGCGGGGCGATCGCGAGCTCCGCTTGCGCGTAGGTGAGCATGCGACCCCACTCCGCCACCTCGGGGCGGCCGCCGCCGAGCCCGAGGAACGACAGCGCAGCGGCGTCGATGACCGCGGTCGCGAGCGTCAGCGTCGCCTGCACGATGACCGGCCCGACCGAGTTCGGCAGCAGGTGCGACATCGTGATGCGGCCCGTGCCGAGCCCGAGCGTGCGCGCCGCGAGCACGTAGTCCGACTCGCGCTGCTGCAGCATCGACGAGCGCAGCAGTCGGGCGAAGATCGGCACTTGCGCGACCCCGATCGCGATCATCACCGCGAACGGCGTGCGGCCGAGGATCGCCGCGATCGACACGGCGAGCAGGAGGTGCGGGACCGAGAGCAGGATGTCGACCACCCGCATGATCACCGTGTCGACCCATCCGCCGAACGCGCCCGCGAGGGCGCCGAGCACCATGCCGCCGAGCAGGCCGAAGAACGTCGAGACGACGCCGATGAGCAGCGACGCCTGCGCTCCCCAGATGAGCTTCGAGAGCACGTCGCCGCCGAAGCGGTCGATGCCGAGCGGGAACTCCGGGATCTCGCCGATGCCGGGCAGCGCCGACGGCCGCAGGTGCTCGCGCCCTGGGGTCGCGAGCTCCGGGTAGGGCGCGAGCAGCGGCGCCAGCACGGAGATCAGGATGAAGAGCCCGACCACGACGGCGCCGATCCACGCTGCGGGGTTCTTGCGGAGCCGTCGGAGCACGTCGCCCCAGAAGCTGCCCGAGCGGCGCACGTGCGTCTGGTCGCCACCCTCCGGCGTGGGGAGCGTCGGGATGGCTTCTGCGGCGCTCACTGGATCCTCACTCGGGGGTCGATGAAGGAGTAGGAGATGTCGACCAGCAGGTTGACGATCGCGTACGCGAAGGCGATGAAGAGCACGAAGCCCTGCAGCACGGGGAAGTCGCGCGCGAAGATGGCGTCGGCGAGGAACTTGCCGATGCCAGGGAAGGCGAAGACCGTCTCGGTGAGCACCGCTCCGGAGATGAGGAGACCGGTCTGCAGGCCCACCGTCGTGACGACCGGCAGCATGGCGTTGCGCAGCACGAAGCGGTTGCGGATCGTCTGCTGCGCGATGCCCTTCGCGCGACCGGTGCGCACGTAGTCGGCGTTGACCACCTCGAGCACCGACGCACGCGTGATCCGCACGATGATCGCGAGCGGGATGGTCGCGAGCGCGATCGCCGGCAGGAGCAAGTGCATGATCGCGTTGAGGGATGCGTCGAGCTCGCCCGTCAGCAGGCCGTCGAGCACGTAGAAGCCCGTCACGTGCGTCGCATCCACTCCCCTGTCCTGGCGCCCCGTCGAGGGCAGCCAGCCGAGCTGGACCGCGAAGATCCACTTGAGGATGAACGCGAGGAAGAACACCGGGATGGTGATGCCGATGAGGCTGCCGGCGACCGAGATGTGGTCGATCAGGCGACCGTGGTTGCGGGCGGCCCAGTAGCCCAGCGGGACGCCGATGCCGACCGCGATGATGAGCGCCATGATCGCGAGCTCGAGCGTCGCGGGGAAGCGGTTCGCGAACTCCTCCAGCACCGGTCGGCGGGTCTCGATCGCGTTGCCGAAGTCGCCCTGCAGGAGGCGGCCGAGCCACGTGATGTACTGCTCGGGCAGCGGCCGGTTGAAGCCGTAGGCCTCGTTGATGCGCTCGATCGCCTCGGGCGTCGCGCGCTCGCCGAGCAGCGCGGCCGCGGGGCCGCCGGGCAGCGCCCGTACCCAGAAGAACAGCAGCACGGTCAGCCCGAACAGGGTCGGGATCAGCAGCAGCAGGCGTCTGCCGATGGTTCGCAGCACGTCGTCTCTCCGTCGGGGCCGGGATGGTGTTGGCCGGTCGACCGATCAGCCGGTCGAGCCGGTCGTGCCGGATGCCGCGGGCCGAGTGGACCCGCGGCATCCGGATTGACCTGGTGAGGCTACTCGCTCAGCTCGATCATGTTGTACACCTCGTCGTTGACGGGGCTCGCCGGGTAGCTCGTGACCCGCGGGTCGAACGCGAGCGACGGCGCGGGGTGCGCCAGCGGCACGCCGGGGATGAACTGCGCGATCTGCTCGTTGATCTCCTCGTAGCGCGCTCCCGCCTCCTCGAGATCGGGGATCTGCCTGGCCTCGGCGAGCGCCTGGAACAGCTCGGGGTTGTCGAAGCCCCACTCGTTGCCCTGCGATCCGAAGAACACGCCGACGAAGTTGTCGGTGTCGTTGTAGTCGCCGGTCCAGCCGAGCAGGTGGATGCCGTGGTCGGCCGAGCCCTGGATGCGGTCGAGGTAGTCGACCCACTCGTCGGCGACCGGGGTCACGGTGATCCCGGCCTGCTCGAGCTGACCCGAGAGCGCGACGAAGATCTCTTCGGGGTTCGGCATGTACGGGCGGGAGATGTTCACCGGGTAGTTGAACGTGAGCTCGAGCCCGTCTGCGTAGCCCGCCTCGGCCAGCAGCTCTTGCGCGCGTGCCGGGTCGTAGTCGTACGTCGTGACGTCCTCGTTGTAGCCGTTGACGACCGGCGGGATGAACTGCGTCGCGACCTCGGTGCCGTCTGGGAGGACCTGCGTGACGAGCGCGTCGCGGTCGATCGCGTGCGCGATCGCCTGGCGCACGAGCGGGTCCTGCAGCTCGGGCACCTGCTGGTTGAAGGCGAGGTAGAGCACCGTGAACGGGTCGCGCTGCATGACGTTGAAGCCGGCCTCCTCGAGCGCGGCGGTGTCCGCGGGCGCGACGAGATCGTAGCCGTCGATGTCGCCGGCCTCGAGCGCCTGGCGTCGAGCGGTCGGGTCATCGATCACGCGGAAGACGATCTCCTGCACCTGGCCCTGCTCGCCCCAGTAGTCCGGGTAGGCCTGCAGCACGACGGACTCGCCGGGCGACCACGACTCGAACACGAAGGGGCCGGTACCGGTCGGGTGGGCCTCGGCGTACTCGCTGTACGTCGGAGCCTCCTCCGAGCCGCCCACCTCGTCCGCGGCGTACTCCTCGAGCGCCGTGGGGCTCTGCATCGCGAGCGCCGGCAGCGACAGCGCGGGGATGAAGCCCGAGAACGGGCGCGTGAGGTTGACGGTCGCGGTCAGCTCGTCGTCGGCGGAGCAGGACTCGTAGAGCGCGTTCTCGTCGCCGGCGAAGCCGCCGAAGAGGGAGCCGTAGTAGTACGAGAGGCTCTCCGTCGCGGCGAGGCCGGTCCAGTTGTACCAGCGGTCGAAGTTGGCGCAGACCGCCTCGGCGTTGAACTCGGTGCCGTCGTGGAACGTGACGTCCGGCTTCAGCTCGAAGGTGGTCGACAGGCCGTCCTCGCTCGTCTCCCACGACTCCGCGAGCAGCGGTGCCGGGTCGGCCGTGCCCGGCTCGACGCCGATGAGGCCTTCGAAGATGTTGCGCGAGATGCGGAACGACTCCCCATCGTTCGCGAACGCCGGATCGAGGCCCGAGGGCTCGCCCGACGTGCCGAAGACGAACGTCGAGTCGACGTCGCTCGCCGGCGCGGCGCTGTCGGTGGTGCCGGAGTCGCGCTGGGACTGCACGCAGCCGGTGAGCGCGAGCGTCATCGCCGCGCCGCCCGCGAGGCCTGCGAGGAGGCGCCGCTTTGCGGATCGATTCACGATCTTGGACCTTTCGTGGAAGGGGCTGATCGCAGTGCTCGCGGCTCTGCTGCGAGCATGCGTAGGGCCAACCTAGCCGCTGGACGACGCGAACGATGTCACGGCGCGATCACGATTGTGGGACGACGCGCTTTCGCGCCTCCGCCGCGACGCCAGCGCCGGTGCCCGCCTCGGGCGCCGGATACGACGAGAGCCCCGCCGAAGCGGGGCTCTCGCACGAGACGGATCTCAGATGGACGTGACGTCCACCGGGATGCCGGGGCCGAAGGTCGTCGAGACCGTGGCCTTCTGGATGTAGCGGCCCTTGGAGGACGACGGCTTGAGGCGGACGACCTCCTCGAGCGCGGCGCTGATGTTGTCGTTCAGCTGCTCCTCGGAGAACGAGGCCTTGCCGACGATGAAGTGCACGTTGGCGTGCTTGTCGACGCGGAACTCGATGCGGCCGCCCTTGATGTCGGTCACGGCCTGCGCGACGTTCGGGGTGACCGTGCCGGTCTTCGGGTTCGGCATGAGGCCGCGGGGGCCGAGCACCTTGCCGAGTCGGCCGACCTTGCCCATGAGCTCGGGGCTCGCGACGGCGGCGTCGAAGTTCGTCCAGCCGGCGGCCACCTTCTCGATGAGCTCGTCCGAGCCCACCTCGTCGGCGCCTGCGGCGATGGCGGCCTCGGCGGCCGGGCCCTGCGCGAAGACGATGACGCGAGCGGTCTTGCCGGTGCCGTGAGGAAGAGAAACGGTACCGCGGACCATCTGGTCAGCCTTGCGGGGGTCGACGCCGAGCTTGAGCGCGACCTCGACGGTCGAGTCGGTCTTGGTCGAGCCGGTCTCGCGAGCGAGCGCGACGGCCTCGGCGGGGGTGTACTGCTTGCCAGCCTCGATCTTCTCGGCTGCGGCCCGGTAGGCCTTGGACTTCTGTGCCATGTGGATCTCCTGTTCAGGGTTCGCGGTGCGCGCCTGGCCGGCGCTCCCACTGGTGAGCCGATCGGCTCGGGTGTCGAGGTCAGCCCTCGACGGTGATGCCCATGGAGCGGGCGGTGCCGGCGACGATCTTCTTCGCGCCCTCGATGTCGTTCGCGTTGAGGTCGGCGAGCTTCTGCTGCGCGATCTCCTCGACCTGCGCCATCGTCAGCTTGCCCACCTTCGTGGTGTGCGGGACGCCGGAGCCCTTCTTGACGCCTGCGGCCTTCTTGATGAGCTCTGCGGCCGGCGGGGTCTTGAGCACGAAGTCGAACGAGCGGTCCTCGTAGACGGTGATCTCGACCGGGATGACGTTGCCGCGCTGGTTCTCCGTCGCGGCGTTGTACGCCTTGCAGAACTCCATGATGTTGACGCCGTGCTGACCGAGCGCCGGACCGACCGGCGGTGCGGGGTTGGCGGCGCCGGCCTGGATCTGCAGCTTGATCAGACCCGTGACCTTCTTCTTGGGTGCCATGTCTCTTCCTTCTTGGTGTGTCGCGGTTGTGCGGGCACGCTCGGAGCCCGGGACCGCATCCAGCCCTCTTGAGAGGGACTAGAGCTTGCTGACCTGGCCGAAGCCGAGCTCGACCGGAGTCTCGCGCTCGAACAGGCTGACGAGCACGGTGAGCTTGCGGCTCGCCGGCTGGATCTCGCTGATGGTGCCGGGGAAGCCCGCGAACGAGCCCTCGGTGATCGTGATGGTCTCGCCGACCTCGAAGTCGACCTCGACCGTGACCTGGTTGGGCTGCTGCGAGGGCGCCGTCTTCTGCTGCTCGGCGAGCTGCTCGTCGGCGATCGGCTTGAGCATCGTGAACGCCTCGTCGAAGCGCAGCGGGGCCGGGTTGTGGGCGTTGCCCACGAAGCCCGTGACGCCGGGCGTGTGGCGCACGACCGACCAGGTGTCCTCGTTCAGGTCCATGCGGACGAGCACGTAGCCGGGCACGCGCACGCGGTTGACGCGCTTGGCCTGGCCGTTCTTCGTCTCGAGCACGTCCTCCGTCGGCACCTGGATCTCGTAGATGCCGTCGACCTGCATGTTCTCGGCGCGCGAGGCGATGTTGGCCTTGACCTTCTTCTCGTAGCCGGCGTACGAGTGGATGACGTACCACTTGCCGGGCTTGAGGCGCATCTCGCGCTTGAAGTCCTCGTAGGGGTCGGTCGCGGGCTCCTCGAGCTTGCCCTCGTCCGGGACGAGGTCGTCGAGCGCCTTGTTCAGCTCGATGTCGAGGTCGTTGACGTCAGACACAGTCCATCTTCTCCTTCACGTTCCGCGTCGGGCTCAAGCGAGGCCGAACAGCGGGATGTCGCCGAAGACCCAGCCCACGAGCGAGCCGAACAGCAGGTCGAGACCCGACACCAGGAGCATCATGAACACCACGAACACCAGCACGACGAGCGTGTAGCGGATCAGCTCCTTGCGCGTCGGCGTGACGACCTTGCGGAGCTCGACCAGGACTTCCTTGAGGAAGGTCCACAGGCGCAGGAACGGGTTGCGAGAGCGGCCCTCGCGCGTGCGGGGTGCCTCCTCGATCGCGTTCTCAGCCACGGTGACCCTTCGATTCGTTCGGCCCGGCTGCTGCCGAGGCCAGTCAAGCGCCGAACCGGCGCCTTCTGCAGGGCGGACAGGACTCGAACCTGCAACCTGCGGTTTTGGAGACCGCTGCGCTACCAATTGCGCCACCGCCCTGGGCGGGTGGAGAGCCACGCTGTCAGCACCGGCCTGGGCGTGCGACATCATGGCGGTTGTCAACCACCGAGGGAACAGCATACGTGGGCCTGGCACCCGCTGTCCACTTCACCGAGTGTCGCGCCGGGGCGGCCCTCGTGGCACCCCTCGCGGATGTCCGTCCTCGTAGGCTGGAGCCGTGAACCGCATCGCCGCGCGCATCGCCGCCATCAACGAGTCCGCGACCCTCAAGGTCGACGCGAAGGCCAAGGCGCTCAAGGCCGCCGGCCGCGACGTCATCAGCTACGCCGCGGGCGAGCCCGACTTCGCCACGCCGCCGAACATCGTCGAGGCGGCGCAGCGCGCGCTCGCCGACCCGAAGAACTACCGCTACACCCCCGCCCCTGGCCTGCCAGAGCTGCGCGAGGCGATCGCGGCGAAGACGAAGCGCGACTCGGGCCTCGAGGTCGAGCCGAGCCAGACGCTCGTCACGAACGGCGGCAAGCAGTCGGTCTACCAGGCGTTCCAGACGATCCTCGACCCGGGCGACGAGGTGCTCGTGCCGACGCCCTACTGGACCACCTACCCCGAGGCGATCGCGCTCACCGGCGCGCGTCAGGTGGACGTCTTCGCGGGCGCGGAGCAGGGCTACCTCGTCACGGTCGACCAGCTCGAGGGCGCGCGCACCGAGCGCACGAAGGCGCTGCTCATGGTGAGCCCCTCGAACCCGACCGGCGCCGTCTACCCGTCCGAGCGCATCCGCGAGATCGCCGAGTGGGCCGAGAGCAACGGCCTGTGGGTCGTGAGCGACGAGATCTACCAGAACCTCGTCTACGACGGCGAGCGCGCCGTGTCGGTCGTCGAGGCGGTGCCGGCGCTCGCCGACCGCACGATCCTCGTCAACGGCGTCGCGAAGACCTACGCCATGACCGGCTGGCGCGTGGGCTGGATGGTCGGGCCCGCCGACGTCATCAAGGCGGCCGGCAACCTGCAGTCGCACCTGACGAGCAACGTCAACAACGTCGCGCAGCGCGGCGCCCTCGAGGCGCTCACCGGCCCGCAGGACGCGGTCGCCGACATGCTCGCCGCCTTCGACCGGCGCCGCCGCACGATCGTCGAGGAGCTCTCGCGCATCCCGGGGTTCTCGGTGCCGACGCCGAAGGGGGCGTTCTACGTCTATGCGGATGTGTCGGCGCTGCTGGGCAGGGAGTGGGGCGGCGTGCGCGCCGAGACCTCGCTCGAGCTCGCCGACCTCATGCTCGAGCAGGCCGAGGTCGCCGCGGTGCCGGGCGAGGCGTTCGGCCCCTCCGGCTACCTGCGCTTCTCCTACGCGCTCGGCGACGACGCCCTGCTCGAGGGCGTCCAGCGGCTGCAGCGCCTCTTCGCCGCGTAGCGCAGCGGCGTAGCCCAGTGGACCTCGAGCGCGTCGACCCCGAGCTGCGCGAGGCCGTCACCGCGCTCCCCGGGGTCGACCTGCGCCGCCCCATCGGCCGCTGGCTCGGCCGCGCCGCGCCGCGACTCATGCGCTGGCCGCGCGAGCCGGGCGTGCGCATCCGTCGCGATCGCCTCGGCGGCGTGCGCGTGCGCACCTACGCGCCGCCGTGCATCCGCTCGGACGCGGTGCTGCTGTGGATGCACGGCGGCGGCATGATCATCGGCGCGCCGCACATGGACGATCGCCTCTGCTCAGCGATCGCCGCGCGCGTCGGGATCGCGGTCGTGAGCGTCGACTACCGGCTCGCGCCCGAGCATCCCTTCCCCGCGCCGCTCGACGACTGCGAGCGCGTGTTCGCGGCGCTCGCGGCGCAGGGCCGCGAGCGCATCGCCGTCGGCGGGCAGAGCGCGGGCGCGGGCCTCGCCGCCTCGCTCGCGCAGCGCCTGCTCGACGTCGGCGGCGCGCAGCCGGTCGCGCAGCTGCTCTTCTGCCCGATGCTCGACGACCGCACCGCCGCGCGCACCGAGCTCGACGTCGAGCGGCACTTCGTGTGGGACAACCGCTCGAACCGGCTCGGCTGGCGCGCGCTCCTCGCGCGGGAGCCCGGCGCCGAGGCGGTGCCCCAGCACGCCGTGCCCGCGCGCCGGGACGACCTGCGGGGGCTGCCGCCCGCGTGGATCGGTGTCGGCGACCTCGACCTCTTCCACGAGGAGGACGTCGACTACGCGAAGCGGCTGCGCGCCGCTGGCGTCGACGTGCAGCTCGACGTCGTGCCGGGCGCGCCGCACGGGCTCGACGCGATCGCGGGCGGCTCGCGGCTCGCGGCCGAGCACCGGCGCTCGGCGATCGACTGGCTGGCTCGCACGCTGGGCTGAGGCGCCCCGCCCCACCGATCGGTGGATGCAGCCGGCCGCGGCCCGCGCGAACCTGGTGCCATGACCACCGCACCCGCCGTCGTCGCCGACGGCCTCACGAAGCGCTACGGCGCGCGCACCGTCGTCGACGACGTCTCCTTCCGCATCGAACCGGGCGAGACCTTCGCGCTCCTCGGCCCCAACGGCGCCGGCAAGTCGACGACGGTCGAGATGCTCGAGGGCTTCCGCACGCCGACGAGCGGCTCCGCGAGCGTGCTCGGGGTCGACCCGAGGCACGCCGACCGCGCGTGGCGCAGCCGCATCGGCGTCGTGCTGCAGTCGACCGGCCAGGCCGACGCGCTGACGGTGCGCGAGATCCTCACACACTTCGCGCGCGTCTTCCCCTCCGCCCGCGACGTCGACGAGACGATCGCCGCCGTCGGGCTCGCCGAGCACGCGAAGCGTCGGGTCGGCAAGCTCTCGGGCGGCCAGCAGCGCCGCGTCGACGTCGCCCTCGGCATCATCGGCCGCCCGGAGGTGCTCTTCCTCGACGAGCCGACCACCGGTTTCGACCCGCAGGCGCGGCGCGCCTTCTGGGAGCTCATCCGCGACGTCGCGGCCGACGGCACGACCATCCTGCTCACGACCCACTACCTCGACGAGGCGGAGCAGCTCGCCGACCGCGCGGGCATCATCGCGCGCGGGCGGCTGCTCGCGATCGACCGCACCGATCGCATCGGCGGCGCCGAGGCGCGCACGCCGATCGTGCGGTGGTCGGATGCGTCGGGTCACCACGAGGTGCGCACCCACGAGCCCGCGTCCGTCGTGCGGCGGCTGCGAGGGGAGCCGAGCGACCTCGAGGTCGTGCGCCCCTCGCTCGAGGACGTCTACCTCTCCCTCATCGGCGACGACGCCGACGACCAGCCCGAGGAGGCTGCAGCATGACCGCCATCACCCCGCTCGCCGCGCGCGTCGCCACGGCTCGCACCGGCCTCCGCCCCGGGCACACCCTGCGCTGCGCCGCCGATCGCGTGCGCATCGAGCTGCTGCAGTACGTCCGGCGCAGCGACGCGCTCGTCTTCACGTTCCTGTTCCCCGTGCTGCTGTTCGCGATCTTCGCGAGCGCGTTCGGCTCGCTGCCCCCGCTGCTCGAGCTCGAGGGGCAGCAGGTGACGCAGGCGCACTACTACCTGCCGGCGATGCTCGCCGCGGGCGTGTTCCTCTCGGGCGTGCAGAACCTCGGCATCGAGATCGCGGTCGAGCGCAACGACGGCACGCTGCAGCGGCTCGCCGCGACGCCGCTGCCCGTGCTCTCCTACTTCCTCGGCAAGCTCGGCCAGCTGCTCGTCACCTCGCTCGCGCAAGCGGCGCTCCTGCTCGCCGTCGCGGTCGGCGCGTTCGGCATCGAGCTCCCGACCGAGCCGGGGCGCTGGTTGACGATCGCGTGGGTCTTCTTCGGCGCGCTCGTGTGCTTCGCGGTGCTGGGCGTCGCGGTCGCGCAGATACCCCGCACCGTGAGCAGCGCATCCGCCGTCGTCATCCCGCTCGCGCTCGTCCTGCAGTTCATCTCGGGCATCTACCTCGCCTTCCCGATGCTGCCGGAGTGGCTGCAGACGATCGCGAACCTCTTCCCGCTCGCGTGGGTCGGGCACGGGATGCGCTTCGCGCTGCTGCCCGAGATCGCGCACCACCTCGAGGTGGGCGAGGCGTGGAACCTGCAGGGCGTCGCGATGGCCCTCGGTATCTGGGCCGTGGTCGGTACCGTGGTGGCGGCGCTGACGTTCCGCTGGATCAAGCGGGGCTGACCGGAGGACGACATGACGGCGAGCGAGCCGGCGCGCGCCGGGGGCGAGAGCGCTCCCGGCGCCGCTCGCGTGCGCGCGACGGCGATCGAGGACCCGCGGATGTGGGATGCGTTCGTCGGCATCGGGGTCGCCGTGCTGCTCGTCGTCGCGGGCTTCGCGGGCGACCTGCCGTCGATCGCGCTCGGCGCCGCGGGCGTGCTGACGATCGGTGCTGCCTATCCCGTCGCGCGGAGGGCGCTGCTCGCGGAGCGGCCGAGCACGGCCTTCCAGGTCGCCGCGATCGTCGGCACCGCGGTCGCGGCCTTCGCGTACCCGCCGCTCGCCGGCGCGCAGGCGCTCGCCGCCCCGCTCTTGTGGGTCTCGTCGTGCGACAGCATCCGCCGCGCCGTGATCGCGAACCTCGGGCTCTTCGGCGCCGTGCTGGGCGCGTTCCTGCTCGCCGGCGGCGACACCTGGCTGCTCGCGACGACGCAGTCGCTGAGCTTCGCGTTCAGCATGGTGATCGGCCTGTGGATCTCGGGGCTCGCACGGGCGACCGAGGAGCGCGACCGGCTCATCGCCCAGCTCGAGGCCGCGCAGGCCTCGATCGCTCGCTTGAGCGGGGAGCACGCGACGGCCGCCGAGCGCGCGCGCATCGCCCGCGACCTGCATGACACGATCGCGCAGGATCTCGCCGCCATCGCGATGCTCGCGCAGCGCCGCGGTGCCGACGCGGCGACGCTCGCCGCGGTCGAGGAGCTCGCGCAGGGGGCGCTCGCCGAGGTGCGCGGGCTCGTCGCGGCGAACGCGCCCGTCGGGCTCGACGACGGCCTGCCGGTCGCGCTCGAGCGGCTCGGCGAGCGCTTCGCGGCCGAGACCGGCATCGCGGTGCGGGTCGAGGCCGTCGCGGTCGAGCTGCCGGTCGACGCGCAGGCGGCGCTGCTGCGCACCGCGCAGGAGTCGCTCGCGAACGTGCGCAAGCACGCCCGCGCGGCGAGCGTCGGCGTGACCCTCACGGCGGATGCGTCGGGCGTGCGGCTCGAGGTCGCCGACGACGGGCGCGGGTTCGACCGCGCCGCGGTGCGGCGGGGGCTCGGGCTGCAGGGGCTCGACGAGCGGATGTCGCTCGCGGGCGGCAGCCTCGAGATCGACACCTCGCCTGCCGGCACGCGCGTGGTCGCCCGGCTCGGGGCGGGAGCGCCGTGATCCGCGTCGCGGTCGCCGACGACCACCCCGTCGTGCGCGGCGGGCTCGCGGCGCTGCTCGCCGAGGCGCCCGACATCGAGGTCATCGGGCAAGCGGCCGACGGCGAGGCGCTCATCGCGCTCGCGCGGCAGGAGCGCCCGGACGTCGTGCTCACGGACCTCCGCATGCCGGGAGTCGGCGGCGCCGAGGCGACCCGGCGCATCCTCGCCGAGCTGCCGGAGACGCGCGTGCTCGTGCTCACGACCTACGACTCCGACGCCGACATCCTCGCCGCGACGGAGGCGGGCGCGACGGGCTACCTGCTCAAGGCGGCGCCGCCGCTCGAGATCTTCGCCGCCGTGCGCGCGGTCGCTCGCGGCGAGCGCGCGATGGCGCCGACCGTCGCGCGAGCGCTCGCCGACCGGCAGCGCGGCCCGGCGCTCGCGCTCTCGGCGCGCGAGCGGGAGGTGCTCGAGCGCATGAAGGCGGGCGCGACGAACGCGGCGATCGGTCGGGCGCTGTTCATCGGCGAGGCGACCGTGAAGACGCACGTGCAGTCGATCTTCGCGAAGCTCGGCGTGCGCGATCGCACCTCGGCGGTCGCGGTCGCGATCGAGCGCGGCCTGCTCTGACGGCCGCGGGCGGGGTCAGCCCAGCGGGACGAAGTGCTCCTCGCCGCCCTGCTCCTCGAAGAGCGTGAGCGTGAGATCGGCGGGGCCCTCGAGGCGCGCGTTCCGCGAGCGCCACGGCGTCTCGACGGGCTCGGCGATCACCGTCGCTCCGGCCGCCTCGAGCCGGCGCGTGACGCCCTCGGCGTCGTCGACCTCGAACGCGACGCGGATGCGCGGGCTCTCCCTGCCGCTTGCCTCGATGCCATCGATCATGCGCTTCTGCGCGGGGTTCGCGAGCTCGAGCGTCGCGCGGCCGGCGTCGAGGATCGCGACGCGCGCCTCGCCGTCGCCCTCGAACGCCGCGAGCTCGGGCAGGCCGAGCGCATCGCGGTAGAACGCGAGCGCGGCCTCGAAGTCCTCCGCCTCGACGACGAGGCGCAGCTGCACGGGTGCGGTCATGCGAGCGGCAACCGCGGCCGCGGCGCGCGCATTCCCGCGCCGGCCGCAGTCCCTGACCGCTCGACGGGGTGGCTGCGCGTCCGGGCCGGCGCATCCGGTCGGCCACGCACGGAACCGGTCGACGGATGCGCGCGAGCGGGCTCGCCTAGACCTGCAGGCCGACGAGCACGGGCTCCGGCACGAGGTGAACGCCCCACTGGTTCTCGACGCGCGCCTGCACGAAGCGCGCGAGCTCGGCGATCTCCTCGCCCGTCGCGCCGCCGCGGTTCGTGAGCGCGAGAGTGTGCTTCGACGAGATGGCGGCGCGCGAGCCCGGGAGCGAGAAGCCGCGGCCGATGCCCGAGTGCTCGATGAGCCACGCCGCCGAGAGCTTCACGCGCGGCACGGGCCGCTCGAGCGGCGGCACCGCGTCGTCCGCGCCGAGCGGCAGCACCACCGACTGCGGCGCTGGTGCGACCGACCAGCGCGGCGCGTCGTCCGGCAGCCCGACGGCGAACCGCGCCGACACGATGGGGTTGGTGAAGAAGGAGCCTGCGCTCACCGAGTCGGGGTCGTCCGAGAGCACCATGCCCTTCGACGATCGCAGGGCGAGCACGGATGCGCGCACGTCGGTGAGCGGCACGCGCGTGCCGAGGTCGACGCCGAGCGCCGACGCGAGCTGCTGGTACGCGATCGGCTGGCTGCGCCCGTCGGCCGAGCGCCGCAGGCGCAGGTCGACCGAGAGCACGACACCCCGCAGCTCGCCCTGCTTGATGGCCGAGTCGCGGTAGCCGAGCCGCAGCTCGGCCGCGGGCACGAAGCGGGTCTCGAGGGTCTCGGCGCTGTCTTCGCTCGCACGGTCTTCGCTCGAACGGTCTTCGCTCGCACAGAGCAGCTCGAGCCCGACGAGCGTCGACGAGAGCTCCTGGCCGTAGGCGCCGATGTTCTGGATCGGCGCCGCGCCGGTCGAGCCCGGCACGCCGCTGAGCGCCTCGATGCCCGCGAGCCCCGCCTCGACGGTGCGCTCGACGAGCTCGTCCCACGGCTCGCCCGCCTCGACGCGCAGCACGACCGAGTCGTCGGCCGGCGGCTCCTCCCCCGCCGGGCGGTGCGGCGGCGGAGCGGCGGGCAGGGTGCGGATGCCTCGGGTCGCGACCCGCAGGACCGTCCCGTCGAACGGCTCGGACGACGCGACCGTGTTCGAGCCGCCGCCCAGCAGCAGCAGCGGCTCGTGGTCGTCGGCGAGCGCCTCGGCGTAGGCCTCCGCGACCTCCTCGCGCGTCGTCGCCTCGATCCAGCGGGCGACCTCGCCGCCGACGCGCATGGTCGTCGCGTCGGCGAGGCGGTGCGGGCCGCTCATCCCTCGGTCTTCACGACGACCTGCGCCTTGCCGAGCACGGCCTGCTCGGCGCTCGTCACGGTGAGGTCGATGCGCGCCGTGCCCTCGCCGAGCTGCCCGACCTTCGCGACGACGTGCAGCGCCGCGCCGGTCTCCGGGTCGACGACGACGGGGCGCGTGAACCGCACCTGATAGTCGAGCACGCGCGCCGGCCCCGCCCAGTCGACGACCGGCTGCACCGCGACGCCCATCGTGAGCATGCCGTGCGCGAGCACGCCGGGCAGCCCGACGGTTGCAGCGACGTCGTCGCGGTAGTGGATGGGGTTGAAGTCGCCGGACGCGCCGGCGTAGCGCACGAGCGACTCGCGCGAGAGGACGATGTCGCGCTCCGCGACGACCTGGCCCACCTCGAGGCCGGCGAGCGCGCTCACGCCGCCTCCCCCGCGACCACGAGCGACGACGTCGCCGTCACCACGTGCTCGCCCGACGCATCCGTCACGCGCGTCTCGCACGTGACCATGTCGTTCCCGCCGAGCGAGCGCACGCGCGTGACGGTCAGCTGCCCCGTGAGCTCGTCGCCGGCGACGATCGCGCGCGTGGCCGTGAAGCGCTGGTCGCCATGCACGATGCGCTCGAGCACGATGCCGGCGGCCGGGTCGTCGAGCAGCTGGTTCCAGGTGAGCTGCTGGATGACGATGGGGAACGTCGGCGGTGCGATGACATCGGCGTGCCCGGCGGCGCGAGCGGCCTCGACGTCGTGGTGGAGAGGGTGCTCGGCCTGCACCGCGCGCGCGAACTCGCGCACCTTCTCGCGGCCGACGAGGTAGGGCTGCGTGGGCGGGTACTGCCTGCCCTGGATCTCGGGGTTGACTGGCACGCAGCCAGTCTACGGAGCGGGCGGTTCAGGCAGCGGTGCGATCCGCCCAGAGGGCGGCGATGTGGCGGGCGTCGGTGCCGCAGCAGCCGCCGATGATCGCGAGGTTCGGCAGCTGCGCGCGCAGCTCGTCGTGCCCGCGGCGCAGCTCGCCGATGTCGCCGGCGTCGATCGTGGTCGCGCGATCGAGCTCGGCGTGCGTGCGGGTGGAGGCGTTGTAGCGCACGCTCACGATGCGCCGCCGCCACGCCCCGTCGTCGAGGCCTCGGAGGATGTGCTGCGGATGCGCGCAGTTGAGCATGTAGTGGACGGTGTCGGTCTCGGCGTCGACGATCTCGATCGCCTCGCGAAGCGGCATGCCGCCGCGGAGCCGCCCGTCGGCCTCGACGGTGAAGCCGATCACGACGGGGAGCCCGTGGTAGAACGCGGCGCGGGCGAGGCCGACCGCCTCCCCCGGGTCAGAGAGCGTGAAGGCGGTGACGAGGTCGACGCCGCCCTCGGCGAAGGCGTCGATCTGCCGCTCGTGGTACATCTGCGCGTCGTCGGGATCGATCGGCGGGATGTCTGCGTAGGCGTCGGCGCGCGGCCCCATCGCGCCGCTGATGAGCACGTCGGCGATGTCGTCGTAGCGCTCCTCGCGGAGCCGCAGGAGGTGGTGCACGGCCTGCACGTTCACGTCGTAGAGCTCTCGGCGCGAGTCGCCGAGCCGCGCGCCCCAATCGGCGCTCGCGCGCCACGTGGGCGTCTCGAGCACGAGGCCGGTGCCGTGCTCGCGCGCGATGGCCGCGTAGCCGTCGAAGTACTCCTCGAGCAGCGCGCGGCCGCGCTCGGTCCGCACGAGCGGGTAGGCGGCGAACTCGGGCAGCTCCTCGCCGCGGTTGTGGATGAGGTCGGTCTCGAGCCCGCCGTCGGTGACGAAGGGCCGCGCGGCGGTCGGCCACGAGACCTGCGTGCGGACGGGCACCTCGTGCCGGTGCTTCGACGGCTTGGCCGTGAGCGAGGACGACATCGTCCGTCGCGCGATCGTGGACATCAGCGTCCTCCTCGGTGTCGAGGCAGGCTGCGCGGCCTGTCGTGGCAGGCACGCTACTCCCGACCGGGACGCGCGTCCATGCCCCGATTCGCGGATGCGCGGGAAGGGAGCAGGGGATCGGGCGTGAGCCCGATCCCCTGCATCTCCGGCGGTAGCGAGGGCGGGGTTCGAACCCGCGACCTCACGATTATGAGTCGTGCGCTCTCACCAACTGAGCTACCCCGCCAGGACGCCCACCCGAGCTCGAAGCGTCGAGCGAACGCGAGCCCCGGGCGAGGATTGAACTCGCGACCCCTTCCTTACCATGGAAGTGCTCTACCACTGAGCTACCGGGGCGCTGCCGTGCGACGGCAACCGGACGATCATAGCACCGCGCCAGGGACCGGTTCGACCTCACCGGCGCGTCGCGGCGGCGATCTCGGCGGCGCACGCGCGCAGCGCGTCGAGCACGTGGCGCACCACGGCGCGCTCGGCGATGTCGGGCCGCGCGAGCGCGCTGATGACCCGTCCGACGGCGACGCCGCGCAGCGGCAGGAGACGCACCCCAGCGGACGTGCGCGTGCTGAGCCGTGGCAGGATGCCGATGCCCATCCCCGCCTCCACGAGCGCCTCGACCAGCCGGTTGTCGCGCACTCGCTGCACGACGCGGAAGGGCTCGGTCGCCGCATCCTCGATCGCGAGCCGCAGGTCGTCGAAGGGGTATCCCTCCGGGACCCCGATCCACTGCTCCCCCGCGATGTCGGCGGGTGCCACCGCCTCGCGCGAGGCGAGCGGATGCGCGACGGGCAGGGCGATGTCGAGCGGCTCGCGCAGCAGGTCGACGACGCGCAGGTGCTGCCAGTCGCGCCGCGGGGCCTGCGCCATGCGGTGCCCGATGACGAGGTCGTGGTCGCGCGCGAGGGCCGCGTAGTCGGCCTCGGCGACGTCGTGGTCGTGCACGCGGACCTCCACGTCGCCGCCGAGGGCGGCGAGCAGCCCGGGCAGCAGCACGACCCCGGCGCTCGGCAGCGCCGCGACGTCGATGCGACCGACGATGCCGCCTCGGAAGGCGGCGAGGCGGGCCTCGACGCTCGCGACGACGGCCGCCACCTCGACCGCGCCGGCGGCGAGCAGCCGCCCCGGCACCGTGAGCCGGACGCCGCGACCGACCGGCTCGGTGAGCGGGAGCCCGAGCGTGCGCTCGAGCGCACGGAGCCGCTGCGAGACGGCGGATGGCGTCACCGACAGGGCGCGAGCGACGGCGGTCAGGCTGCCTCGCTCGTCGAGCTCCCGCAGCAGCACCAGGTCGCGCAGCTCCATGCAGCAACGCTACACAGACGGTTGAGCAACGTTCGCTTGTGCTGCAAGGTCGACGGCTGATCGGCTTCCGCCATGATCCAGCGCGCGATGTCCGCCCGTGAGCGGCTGATGGCGATCCTGGTGGCGGTGCTCTGGGGGCTCAACTTCCTCGCGATCCACCTCTCGCTCGAGCAGTTCCCGCCGTTCTTCCTCGTCGCGCTGCGCTTCGCGCTGCTGGCCGTGCCGACCGTGCTGCTGATCCCCCGCCCCGACGTGCCGCTGCGCTGGCTGCTCGGCTACGGCCTCGGCTTCGGCACGCTCCAGTTCCTGTTCCTCTACTGGGCGATGGCGACCGGGATGCCGACGGGCCTCGCCTCGCTCGTGCTGCAGTCGTCCGCCCCGATGACGGTGCTGCTCGGCGCCACGCTGCTGCGCGAGCGCCTCGACCGCGGGCAGGTCATCGGCATCCTGCTCGCCGTCGCCGGGCTCACCGCGATCGGCTGGCAGCAGCTCGGCACGGCGGCGCTCGGGCCGTTCCTGCTCACGCTGCTCGGCGCGCTCGGCTGGGCGTTCGGCAACCTCTCGAACAAGCTGGCCCGGCCGTCGGAGCCCATGCACTTCACGCTCTGGATGTCGGTCGTCCCGGTGCTGCCGATGCTCGCGGTCTCGCTCTGGGTCGAAGGTCCGGCCGCGATCGGCGCCTCGTTCGTCGGCCTCGAGACGACGACGGGTCTGCTCGCGATCGCCGGCCTCGGCTACACGGTGCTGTTCGGCACCGTCATCGGCAGCGGCATCTGGACCTGGCTGCTCACCCGCCATCCCTCGTCGCGCATCGCGCCGTTCTCGATGCTCGTGCCCGTCGTCGGGCTGCTCACCGCCTGGGCGGTGCTGGGCGAGACACTCACCGGCGGCGAGCTCGCCGGCGCAGGCGTCGTGGTGCTCGGCGTGCTGCTGGGCTCGGGCGCGCTGCCGCTCAGGCGGCGCGGCGCGCTCGAGCCGGCGGCGCCCGTCGAGCCGAGTGCGCCGGCATCCTCTGGGCCCATCGCCACCGCATCCACTCGCTGAAGCGGGCGTGTGCTGGTCGAGCAGCGGCCGTCAGGTCGTCGCCGGCCACGCTCCGGGACGGGGCCGCCCGGTGCCGCGGCGGCCGGACGGCCCCTCGACCGGAGTCGGTCAGTGCTCGCTCGCCTTCTCGGCGCCGGCGCCCGTGAACGAGCGCACCTCCATCTCGGCCTGCTTCACCGCGTGGTCGGCCGACGGCTTCGAGACGAGCGTGCCGACGATCCCGAGCACGAACGCGAGCGGGATCGACACGATGCCGGGGTTCGCGAGCGGGAAGATCGCGAAGTCGGCGTCGGGGAAGATCGACGTCTCGCGACCGGACACCACGGGCGAGAGCACGATGAGCAGCACGCACGCGATGAGCCCGCCGTACATCGACCACAGCGCCCCGCCGGTGTTGAACCGGCGCCAGAACAGCGAGTAGATGATGGTCGGCAGGTTCGCGCTCGCCGCGACCGCGAACGCGAGGGCGACGAGGAACGCGACGTTCTGGTTCTGCGCCAGGATGCCGCCGAGGATCGCGATGACGCCGATCACGACCACGGTGATGCGCGCGACCTTGACCTCCGCGCCCGGCTGCACGTCGCCGCGCTTGATGATGGATGCGTAGATGTCGTGCGCGAACGACGTCGCGGCCGTGATGGCGAGGCCCGCGACGACCGCGAGGATCGTCGCGAACGCGATGGCGGAGATGACCGCCATGAGCACCGGCCCGCCGAGCGCGAGCGCGAGCAGCGGAGCCGCGGCGTTCTCGCCGCCCGGGGCGTCTCGGATCGTCTCGGGCCCCACGAGCGCGCCGGCACCGAAGCCCAGCACGAGCGTGAAGAGGTAGAAGATGCCGATGAGCCAGATCGCCCAGACGACGCTCCGGCGCGCCTCCTTCGCCGACGGCACCGTGTAGAAGCGCATGAGCACGTGCGGGAGCCCCGCGGTGCCGAGCACGAGCGCGAGGCCGAGCGAGAGGAAGTCGACAGGATTCGTGTACTTGAGGCCCGGCGCGAGGATCGCCTCGCCGTCGGGCGACGCCTCGACCGCGCGAGCGAGCAGCTCGTCGAAGTCGAACTGCACCGTGAACAGCACGATGAGCGTCATGATGCCGGCGCCCGCGATGAGCAGCACGGCCTTGATGATCTGCACCCAGGTCGTGCCCTTCATGCCGCCGACGATCACGTAGACGATCATGAGGATGCCGACGACCGCGATCGTGATCGATGTGGCGAGCGTGCCCTCGAAGCCCATGAGCAGCGCGACGAGCCCGCCCGCGCCCGCCATCTGCGCGACGAGGTAGAAGAAGCACACCGCGAGGGTCGCGAGCGCCGCCGCCATGCGAACGGGGCGCTGCTTGAGCCGGAAGCTCAGCACGTCGGCCATCGTGAAGCGGCCGGTGTTGCGCAGCAGCTCGGCGACGAGCAGCAGCGCGACGAGCCACGCGACGAGGAAGCCGATCGAGTAGAGGAAGCCGTCGTAGCCGGCGACCGCGATCGCGCCGCAGATGCCGAGGAAGCTCGCGGCCGAGAGGTAGTCGCCCGCGATGGCGACGCCGTTCTGCCTGCCCGAGAAGGAGCGGCCGGCGGCGTAGAACTCGTTCTCGGTCGCCTTCCGGCGCGAGACGCGGAAGACGATGAAGAGCGTGACGGCGACGAAGGCGCCGAACACGATCATGTTGATGAGCGGGTTGATCTGCTCCATCAGCGCCCTCCGACCATCGCCGCGTGCTCCATCTGCTCTCGCAGCGGCTCGGCGTCGCGGTCGTAGACCCGGTTCGCCCAGCGGCTGTAGAGCATCGTGATCGCGAAGGTGCTGACGAACTGCGCGAGCCCGAACAGCAGCCCGATCGTGATGTAGCTGTCGCCGAGGCGCGTGGCGAAGAAGTCGGGCGCGAACCCGGCGATCAGCACATAGGCGAGGTACCAGGCGAGGAAGAGCACCGTGAGCGGCACGATGAACCGCATGAACGCGCTGCGGAGGCGCTGGAACTCCGGCGATGCCTGCATCTGCAGGCTCCGCTCGGCGATCGGGTCGGAATCGGGCATGCGCGGATCTCCCATCCCGGGCGCGACGCTGCGCCCGCTTCTTCGTCGAAGTGGGGTGAGCCTATCCGCATCCTCAAGTCTCGCTCAACGCACCCTCAAGCGCGTCGGGCGGTCGCGTCAGAGGTCGCGCATGGATGCGTCGGGCTCGGGGCCCTTGAACCGCACGATGTTCACGATCGCGGCGCCGAGCCCGCCCCACAGCACGAGCATCGAGACCGCCATCAGCAGGATCGCGTCGATCGTCATCGGATGACCTCCTCGTCGTGCGGCGGCGCCTCGAGCGGCGTCGTCTGCTTCCACTTCGGGATCGCGAGCAGCACGCCCGCGATGAGTGCGACACCGGCCGCGCCCCACCCGAACACCCCGAGCATCCACGCCGGGTATCCCTCGTACGGCACCGTGATCGCGGTGACCGCCTCCTGCACGAGGATGAGCGCGATGAGCACGGGCGTGATGTACGTCACGAGCACGACCCACCAGCGGCCGAGCCGGATCGAGCCGAAGCGGCTCATGTGCTCGGCGAACCACGGCACGCGCCGGAGGCCCCAGCCGACGGCGATCATCGCGACGAGCGCGACGAGCAGGATGCCGAAGCGGTTGATGAAGTAGTCGGCGATGTCGAGCACCACCACGCCGCTCCTGGTGGAGAAGAGCAGGATGCTCACGATCGCCATCGGCACGGTCACGGCGAGGCTCGCGGCGACGCGGCCCAGCTCGAGCTTGTCGCGCACGGCTGAGATCACGACCTCGAGGATGCTCACGAGCGACGTGAAGCCGGCGAGCACGAGCGATGCGAAGAACAGCACTCCGAGCAGCGCGCCGAACGGCGCTTGCGAGATGATCGCCGGGAACGCGACGAACGCGAGACCGATGCCGGCGCTCACGACGTCGGCGACCGCAGCTCCCGAGGCCTGCGCGAGGAAGCCGAGCGCCGAGAAGACGCCGATGCCCGCGAGCAGCTCGAACCCCGAGTTCGCGAAGCCGACGACGAAGGCCGAGCCGGTCATGTCGATCTTCCGCCCCACGTAGGAGGCGTAGGTGATCATGATGCCGAAGCCGACCGAGAGCGAGAAGAAGATCTGGCCGAAGGCGCTCGCCCAGACGGCCGGGTCGAGCAGCGCCGCCCAGTTGGGGGCGAAGAGCGACTGCAGGCCGTCCAGCGCGCCCGGGAGCATGAGCGCCTGCACGACGAGCGCGCAGAACGCGATGAGCAGCACGGGGATGAAGATGACCGAGGTCGCCCCGACGCCCTTCTGCACGCCGAGCGCCATGATGACGATCGTGACGAGCCAGATGATCGCCATCGGGATGAGCACGGCCGGCACGAACTCGAGCGAGACGACGCCCGCCTCCGTCTGCAGGAACTCGCCGAAGAGGAACGCCTCCGGGTCGTCGCCCCACGCCTGCGTGAACGAGAAGCCGATGTACTGCGTCGACCACGCGAGGATCGCCGCGTAGTAGAGCGCGATGACCACGCAGATGGACACCTGCCACCAGCCGATGAACTCGAGCCGGCGGTGCAGGCGGGCGAACGAGAGCGGTGCCGAGCCGCGCTGCGAGTGACCGATGGCGTAGTCGAGCAGCAGGAGCGGGATGCCCGCGACGAGCAGCGCGACGAGGTACGGCAGGATGAACGCCCCGCCGCCGCCCTCGTAGGCGACGTAGGGGAAGCGCCAGATGTTGCCGAGCCCGACCGCGGAGCCGATCGCGGCCATGATGAAGACGGTCTTGTTCGAGAACCGACCGCGATCGATCGGCGCCTTCACCTGCGTCATGGCCAGACCTCCACCGCTCCGTCGGGATGCATGCCCCTACCGTGCCACAGCCGCCGCGGGCGCGGGGCGCCCTACTTGACAGCGCCCGCGGTGAGCCCGCCCACGATGTACTTCTGCAGCCACAGGAACAGCGCCATGACGGGGAGGGCCGCGAGCACCGCGCCCGCCGCGAAGATGGGGTAGTTCGTGTTCGTCTCCTCCGAGACGTAGCGGAAGAGCCCGACGGCGAGCGTGAGCCGGTCGGGGCTCGTCAGGATGACCGACGAGACGACGAACTCGCTCATCGTGGCGATGAACGACAGCAGCCCGACGACGGCGAGGATCGGCGCGACGAGCCGCAGGATGATGGTGAAGAAGATGCGCGCGTGGCCCGCGCCGTCGATCTTCGCCGCCTCGTCGATCGACGACGGCACGGTGTTGAAGAAGCCGTACATCAAGTAGGTGTTCACGCCGAGCGCGCCGCCGAGGTAGATCATGATGAGGCCGACGAGCGAGTCGAGGCCGATCGCGGGGAAGAAGTCGCTGATGCCGCGCATGAGCAGGTAGATCGCCACGACCGCGAGCAGCTGCGGGAACATCTGCACGAGGATGAGGCTCAGCAGCCCGAAGCGGCGGCCCGTGAAGCGCATGCGGCTGAACGAGTAGGCGGCGAGCGCGCCGAGGAAGACGGTGCCCGCGGCGGTGACGAGGCCGACGATGAGCGAGTTGGCGAACCACGCGGCGTAGGGGCGCCGCGGGTCGCTCAGCAGGGCGACGTAGTTCTCGACCGACACCTCGCGGAAGAGCGCATTGGAGCCGGTGAGGGTGCCGCTCGGGTTGAGCGACGCGCTCAGCACGTAGACGAGCGGGAAGGCGGCGAACAGCACGACCGCGATGCCGACGAGGTGCCGCCAGCCGAGCTCGCGGAGCCACTTCTTGAACGAGACCCTGTGGGGCGGAGCCGGCGGCCGGTCCTCGCGGGCCGACTGGTCGATGGGCATGGCGAAGTCGACCATCAGTGCATCTCCTCGAGCGCCTTGGTGCGGCGGAACGCGATCGTCGACACGGTCGCCACGATGATGAAGATGAGGATCGACAGCGCGGAGGCGAGCCCGTAGTCGCGGCCGACGCCCTCGAACGCCGTCTTGTAGACGAGCGTGATGAGCAGGTCGGTGTGCCCGACGTTCTCCTCGACGCCCGCCATGCGGGGACCGCCGCGCGTCAGCATGTAGATGATGTTGAAGTTGTTGAAGTTGAACGCGAACGACGAGATGAGCAGCGGCGCGGTCGAGACGAACAGCAGCGGCAGCTTGATGCCGCTGAAGACCTGCCAGCCGCTCGCGCCGTCCACCGACGCCGCCTCGGTGAGCTCCTCCGGGATCGACTGCAGCGCGCCGAGGCAGATGAGGAACATGTAGGGGAAGCCCAGCCACACGTTCACGATGATCGTCGACACCTTCG
This sequence comes from Agrococcus sp. TSP3-2-1, assembly GCF_049897585.1. Lineage (NCBI taxonomy): Bacteria > Bacillati > Actinomycetota > Actinomycetes > Micrococcales > Microbacteriaceae > Agrococcus > Agrococcus sp. TSP3-2-1. The sequence continues at coordinate 210,265 of NZ_JAFCWN010000001.1, read as the reverse complement.
CGAGCCACGGATCCGTGAGCCACGGGATGTCGGCGCCGCCGAGCAGCACGTTGTTGATGAAGCCGAACTCGGTGTTCATGAGGCCGAGCCAGACGAGGGCGCCGAGGAACGACGGGAACGCGTACGGCAGGATCGACAGCACGCGATAGGCGAACTTCGACTTCATGCGCGGGTCGTTGAGCGCGATGGCCAGGAAGAGGCCGAGGAAGAACGAGAGCCCGACCGAGATGATCGCGAACGCGAACGTCCAGAGCAGCACCGAGACGAGCGCGCCGCCGTAGCGAGGGTTCTCGAACGGGTAGAGGAAGTTCTCGAAGCCGACGACGATCTGCCAGCCGGTGCCGAGCACCTGGCCGTCGTCGCTCTCGAACTGGCCGTTGCCGAGGTCGCGGTAGACGACGCCGCTCGCGCTGTCGGTCATGGTGTCGGCCGCCTCGTCGTAGACGAAGGTCGACTCGAAGACGAAGGCCTGGGATGCGTTCGTCGTGCGGAGGAAGCCGTCGGCGAGGTCGTCGCTCAGCGGAACCTGCAGGGCGGCGATCTCCTGCTGGCGCTGCAGGATGTCCTGCATGCCGAGGCTCGTCCAGCCGGACGCGGCGCTCGCGCGCGGCCCGTCCATCGTGACGTCGCCCTCGGCGACCTGCTCGAGCGGCTCGTCTGCCGTGCCGACGAGCACGTCGCCCTCGGGGCTCGTCGCGAGCAGTCCGAGCCCCGCGAGGCTCTCGACGACCTGCACCTGGTAGACGGGCGAGCCCTCGACGCGCTGCGTGTTCTGCCCCACGATCGCCGAGATCGCGTCGTCCTTCGTCGAGTTGTGCCCGTCGCCGTAGTTCGTGAAGGCGATGTAGAGCGTGTAGACGATGACGAAGACCTGGAAGACCGCGAGGAAGACGAGGCCGGGCGTGAGGTACTTCGCCGGCAGCAGTCCGGGGCTCAGGTAGACCCAGTTGACGACGAGCGTCACGACGAGCACGACACCCGCGAGCACGTAGTCGTCGCGCAGCAGCATCACCGACATCGCGAAGACCGCGACCGCGTCGACGAGCGCGAGCAGCAGCAGCTTGAGCGCGAGCACCTTGAAGCTCGAGGGCTGGTGGCGCATGCCTCGCTTCGGCGCCCGGGCGGGTCTCGGCGGTGCGGCGGTGGTGGTCAAGACGGGCTCCTGTCGCCTCGGCTGTCGCTGGGGATGGGACGGCGGCCGGCCCGATGGGGCCGGCCGCCGCTTGCACCGGGGTGGCTCAGCCGCCCAGCGTGCCCTGGATCTTCGCAGCCATCTCGGTCCAGGCCGCGGCCGGGTCGGCCGCCTGGCCGCCGATGATCTGCGCCTCGGTGGTGCCCCAGTCGGTCCACAGCGCATCCATCTCGGGGATGTTCGGCATCGGCACGCCCGCGGCGCCGACGGCGCCGAAGCCCGCGACGTCCTCGTTCGACTGCGCGGCCTCGAACGCCGCCGTCAGCGCGGGAGCGCGCTGGCCGCTCTCGAAGATGGCCGTCTGCGCCTCCTCCCCGGCGATGTACTCGGTGAGGAACTGCGAGGCGACGATGGGGTTGTTCGCGTACTGCGAGATGAAGAAGCCCTGCACGCCCACGAACGGCGTCGCCGGCTGGCCGCCCGCCGAGGGGATCGGGTCGATCGCGTACTCGATGCCCGCCTCCTGGAAGTCGGCGAGGTTCCACGGTCCCGTGATCGTGTACGGGCTCGTCCCGGAGGCGAACTGCTCCTTCGCGATGTCCTGCGAGATGTTCAGGTTGATGATGCCGTCGGCACCCCACTGCGCGAGCGCCTGGGCGAACTGCACGTTGCCCTCGTTGCCGAGCTGCAGGTCGTCGGGTTTGTAGGAGCCGTCCGCGTTGATGCCGAAGACCGGGCCGCCGAACGAGGCCTGCAGCGGGTACAGGTGGTACGGGTCGGCGTTGTTCGGGTCGATGCCGACGAGCAGCGGGTGCTCGGCCTGGCCCGACGCGACGGCCGCCTGGCCGGTCGCGACGAGGTCGTCCCACGTCGCGGGCGCCTCGGGGGCGAGCGCCGTGTTGCGCACGAGCGCGATGTTCTCGATCGAGACGGGCACGCCGTAGACGGAGCCGTCGTAGGTCATGGCCGAGACCGCGACCTCCTCGAAGTCGCTCGCGAGGTCGCCGAGCTCGACCTGCTGGATGACGCCGTTCTGGACGAGCTTGCCGATCCAGTCGTGCGCGCCGACGACGACGTCGGGGCCGTCGCCCGAGGGCGCCTGGGTCGTGAGGTCGTCGCGGATGGTGTTGAAGTCCTTGATGATGACCTCGACCGTCGTGCCGGTCTCCTCCTCGAACGTGGCGACGACGCCCTCGAGGGCCGACGCGCGGTTCTCGTCCATCCAGATGACGAGCTCGCCGCCGCCCTGCGGGGCCGCCGACTCCGTGCCCTCGGGCGCGGGGGTGCCGCCGCCCGAGCAGGCCGCGAGCGTGAGCGCGAGGGCGCCGACGCCGGCCGCCTTCATGAGGCTGCTGTGCTTCATGGTGCCTTCCTTCAGGTCAGATGGGCTCCGCTGACGACGGCGTCGTCGCGTGCCTGGCTCATCGTGGCCGCAACCTGCACCCTCTGCAACCTGGCGTGACCGATAACCGCCGATCGTTGGCATTCTGTGACCTTTGGGCACCCTGTCGGCAGCACCCAGCGCATCCGCCTAGCCTGGAGCCATGACCGAAGCCTCGACACAGCTCCCGCAGTCCGCGCCCGGCCACGAGTGGTGGCGCTCGGCCGTCATCTACCAGATCTACCCCCGCAGCTTCGCCGATGCCTCGGGCGACGGCATCGGCGACCTCGCCGGCATCACGGCGCGGCTGCCGCACCTCGCCGAGCTGGGCGTCGACGCGATCTGGCTGAGCCCCTTCTACCGCTCGCCGCAGAAGGACGCCGGCTACGACGTGAGCGACTACATGGACGTCGACCCGCTCTTCGGCACGCTCGACGACTTCGACCGCATGCTCGCCGAGGCGCACGAGCGGGGCCTCCGCGTCATCGTCGACCTCGTGCCGAACCACTCCTCGGACCAGCACGAGTGGTTCCAGGCCGCGCTCGCCGCGGGCCCTGGCAGCCCCGAGCGCGCGCGCTACATCTTCCGCGAGGGCAAGGGCCCGGGCGGCGACGAGCCGCCGAACAACTGGCAGAGCGTCTTCGGCGGACCCGCGTGGACGCGCGTCGCCGACGGCGAGTGGTACCTCCACCTGTTCGACTCCTCGCAGCCCGACTTCGACTGGAACAACCCCGAGGTGGGCGACATGTTCGTCGAGGTGCTGCGCTTCTGGCTCGACCGGGGCGTCGACGGCTTCCGGGTCGACGTCGCGCACGGCAACGCGAAGGCGGAGGGGCTGCCCGACATCGACGAGGAGCTCATCGCCGCCGGCTCGATGGACTCGCCGTTCTTCGGCCAGGAGCACGTGCACGAGATCTACCGCCGCTGGCGCACGGTGCTCGACGAGTACGAGGGCGACCGCGTGCTGTGCGCCGAGGCGTGGGTGAGCCCGCTCGAGAAGATGGCGCGCTTCGTGCGCCCCGACGAGATGCACCAGGCGTTCAACTTCGTCTACCTCGAGACGCCGTGGGACGCGGCGCAGCTGCGCTCCGTGATCGACGAGTCGATCCGCGCGTTCGGCGAGGTCGGCGCCCCGCCGACCTGGGTGCTCTCGAACCACGACACCATCCGGCACCGCACGCGCCTCGCGCTCGTGCCGCCGCCGCCCCACGGCGCAGGCATCGGCCCGACCTCCAAGTCGAAGGCCGACCCGACCGTCTCGCTGCGCCGCGGGCGTGCCGCGACGGCGCTCATGCTCGCGCTCCCGGGCAGCGCCTACGTCTACCAGGGCGAGGAGCTCGGTCTTCCCGAGGTCACCGCGATCGCGCCCGAGCAGCGCGAGGACCCGACCTTCCACCGCACGAAGGGCGAGCTCTGGGGCCGCGACGGCTGCCGCGTGCCGATCCCGTGGGAGTCGGAGTCGCCCGCGTACGGCTTCTCGGCGACGGGCGAGACGTGGCTGCCGCAGCCGCCGGAGTGGGCGACGCTCGCGCGCGACGCGCAGGCCGGCGTCGAGGGCTCGACCCTCGAGCTCTACCGCCGCGCGCTCGCGCTCCGCGAGGCGCACGGCCTCGGCACGGGTGAGCTCGAGTGGATCGACGTGGGCCCGACCGCGATCGGCTTCCGCAACGGCGGCATCACCGTGATCGCCAACATCGGTCACGACGCCGTCGACGTGCCGCGCGGCGAGATCCTGCTGTCGTCGTCGCCGCTCGACGCGGCGTCGCTCGCGGCCGACGAGACGGTGTGGGTGCGCACCGCCTGATCAGGCGCCGATGCACGAAGGACGCCCTGCCGATCGGCAGGGCGTCCTTCTGCGGTTCGCGGGGGTCGCGCTCAGCGGTGCTCGAGGTTCATCTCGCGCGTCTGCAGCCACAGCACCGGGTCGAACGAGACGTAGTCGCTGTTCTTCAGCTCGAGGTGCAGGTGCGGGCCGGTCGAGCGGCCGGAGTTGCCGACCTGGCCGATGATCGTCGTGATGTCGACGACCTGACCGACGCGCACGTCGATCGAGCCGGGGAGCATGTGGCCGTACCAGGACTGCACGAACTGGCCGTCGATGTTGTGGTCGATGAAGACGGAGTAGCCGCCGCCGCCCGGGTTGTTGCCCTGGAAGACGGCCGACACGACGCCGTTCGCGATCGGGCGGATGTCGGTGCCGAGGCCGGGCGTGAAGTCGCTGCCGCCGTGGAAGCCGCCGGGACGGTAGCCGAAGCCGCTCGACATCGACACCTGGTCCATGTCGGGGAACGGCGTCTGCACGAAGCTCGTCTCGAGCATCGACCACACCTGCGGGAAGGCGGGGTCGCCCGTGTAGGACGGGCCGGCGGGCTCGCCGTCGGCGACCGCCTGGAAGGCGGCGCGCTCGCCGTCGGACATCCGAGCGGCGGCGACCTGATCGTTGACGATGATGTCGTCGCGGGCGAAGTAGCTCGTCACCTCGGCCGAGACGCCCTCGAGCGTCTGCTCCCCCTCCTCGTGCATCGCCGCGACCTGCGGGTCGATGCCGCCGGGCTGCTGGACGGCCTGGGCGGGCAGGCTCGTGACGACGACGAGCGAGCCGATGAACAGGAGCGCGCCGCCGGCCGTGATCTTCTGCGCGATGCCGCGGACGCTCGTCGGGCGCCGGGTCGGCGGTCCGACGGGGGCCGTCTGGCGGACGACGCGCGGCGCGAGCGGGCGCGGCGCCGGCGGGCGGACGGCGGGCACGCTGTCGCCGCCGGTGCCGAGCGAGGGCGCGTCGACGGTGATGACCGGCGTGGTGAAGGCCTCTGCCGCCATCGTCACGGGCAGCTCGCGCGCGGCTTGCGTCGCGGCCTCGCGCATCGCGCGGCGGGTCGTGTAGAGCGGCGCCGAGCCCTCGACGACGGTCACTCGCGCGGCGGTGCGGGCCTCGGCGGCGGTGAGCGCGATCGCCTCGGCGGCGCGCTCGCGCTCCCGGAGCTCGCGGCGCGTGGGCGGCGCAGGCGCGACGACAGCCTCAGCCGACGAGCGCAGTGCTCGTCGTGTGGGGGATGTCACGCGGGGGCCGTCCTGGAGGTCGAGTCTGGGGTTCGTTGGCGCGCGTCGATCCTGGGGGCGATCGTGACCAGCGCCGGTTCCGATGAAAGCACGGACCGGGCGTCAGGAGCAACGACGCGCGGAGCGGCTCTGTCGCGCGCTCCAGCCATCAAAGATAACGGAATGGTAACGACCTGGCAAGAGGTCAGACACCCTCGACGGGCAGCGGCGCCATCAGCTCGAGGATCTCGGCCGCCACCTGCGGGTGCGCCGCGAGCAGGAACCGCGAGCCCGGCGCCTCGCCCTGCCAGCCGTGCAGGGAGCCGCCGGCCTCCTCGACGATGAGGGCGCCGGCCGCGAAGTCCCACGGCTGCAGCCCGATCTCGAAGTAGGCGTTGAGCCGGCCGGAGGCGACGTTCGCGAGGTCGAGCGCGGCCGCGCCGATGCGACGGATGTCGCGCACCGAGCCGATGAGCTCCTGCACGATCGCGGCCTGCCGCTGCCGGCGGGCCGCGTCGTACCCGAACCCCGTGCCGACGAGCGCGGTCGCCGCCGGGACGGCATCCGCCACCCTGATCGGCCGGCCGTCGAGCGTCGCTCCCCCGCCCCGGGTCGCCTCGAAGCGCTCGCCCGACGCGGCGTTGACGACGACGCCCGAGAGCGGCTGCCACGTCGCGGGGTCGGGGTCGCCCTCGACGAGGCCGATGGAGACCGCATACGCGGGGATGTCGTAGAGGTAGTTGACGGTGCCGTCGATCGGATCGATCACCCAGGTGAGCCCGGAGGTGCCTGCGATGCTCGTGCCCTCCTCCCCCAGGATGCCGTCGTCGGGGCGCGCGGCGCGCAGGCGCTCGACGACGAGCCGCTCGACCTCGCGATCGGCTTCGGTGACGATGTCGACGAGGCTCGACTTGCTCGCGGCGACCGCGACGCCGACGCGTCGGCGGGCCCGCGCGAGCTCAGCGGCCTCGACGGCGATGCTGACGTTGAGGTCGTGGAGCTCGCGCATGCCTCCACGGTAGCGATACCGCCCCGGCGCCGAGCAGGGCGGGGCGGCGCCTGTGGGTGTTGTAAGGTGGACGACGGCCCGCGCGGCCTCGGCGAGTTACCCAAGCGGCCAAAGGGATCTGACTGTAAATCAGCTGGCAATGCCTTCGGGGGTTCGAATCCCTCACTCGCCACCATCCGGAAGCCCCGCCTCGAGGCGGGGCTTCCGCCGTCTCGGCCGCGCCCCCGTCCCGCAGAGTCCCGGCACTTCGCTGTTCAGCGGATCTCTGAGCGCAGAGTTCCGGCATTCTGCGCCTCCGCTCGGTCGCGAGGCGCGGAGTTCCGGCACTGTGCGGCGCGCGACGCTCGACGCGCGGCTGGGCCGACCGGCCTAGGATCGGGGCATGGCAGATTCCTCGTTCGATGTGGTCAGCAAGGTCGACAAGATGGAGGCCGAGAACGCCGTCAACCAGGCGCGCAAGGAGGTCGAGCAGCGCTACGACTTCAAGGGCGTCGGCGCCGACGTCGCGTGGAGCGGCGAGAAGCTGCTGCTCAAGGCGTCGAGCGAGGAGCGGGTCAAGGCCGTGCTCGACGTCGTCCAGTCGAAGTTCATCAAGCGCGGCATCGACCTCAAGATGCTCGACCAGGGCGACCCCTACGCCTCGGGCAAGGAGTTCCGCATCGAGATCTCGCTGAAGGACGGCATCTCGAGCGAGGACGCGAAGAAGGTCACGAAGCTCATCCGCGACCAGGGCCCCAAGGGCGTCAAGGCGCAGATCCAGGGCGACGAGGTGCGCGTCACCTCGAAGAGCCGCGACGACCTCCAGGAGACGATCCGGCTGCTGAAGGCCGGCGACTTCGAGATCGACCTGCAGTTCGTCAACTTCCGCTGAGCCGGGCCACTCCCCCGTCCCCGTGGAGCTGACGCTCGCCGAGGCGTTCACCACGCTCTACTTCGTCGTCGACATCCTGCTGCGAGTCGTCGCCCTCTTCGTCGTGCCCTACAACCGACGCCCCTCCTCGGCGATCGCCTGGCTGCTCGTCATCCAGCTGCAGCCGATCGTCGGCTGGATCGTCTTCGGCATCCTCGGGAACACCCGCTTGCCGCGGGCGCGGCGCGAGAAGATGTCGGCGATCCAGGAGCTCATCCGCGAGAGCACGCTCTCGATCGACGACGCACCCGCCGCGCGCGACCGGCCCCCGTGGCTCGGCGGCGTGCTCGAGCTCAACCGCGCCCTGTCGTCGATGCCGCACGTCGGCCCGACGCAAGGCGTCGTGTGGGGCGAGTTCGACGCGCAGCTCGAGGCGATGGCCCGCCGCATCGACGAGGCCGAGCGCTGGGTGCACGTCGAGTTCTACCTCATCGTCGCGAGCGAGCGCACCGAGGTCTTCTTCGCCGCGCTCGAGCGCGCCGCCGCCCGCGGCGTCACGGTGCGCGTGCTCGTCGACCACCTCACGAGCGCGCGCTACCCGCGGCGCAAGGAGACGATCGCCCGGCTCGAGGCGATGGGCGCCGAGTGGCGCGACATGCTGCCGCTCAAGCCGTGGCGCGCGCAGTGGCAGCGGCCCGACCTCCGCAACCACCGAAAGCTCGTCGTGATCGACGGCTCGGTCGGCTTCACCGGTTCGCTCAACCTCGTCGACCCGTCCTACCTGTGGAGGAAGAACATCCGTCGTGGCCTGCAGTGGCGCGACTCGTGGATCGAGCTCACGGGTCAGCCGGTCCGCGCCCTCGACGTGCTCTTCTGGTCTGACTGGTGGGCCGAGTCGAACGAGCTCGTGGAGCTCGCGACGCACGGCTCCGAGCATCAGGGCGACCTCAACGCATCCGTCGTACCCTCGGGCCCCGGCTTCGAGGGCGAGATCAACCTGCGCATCTTCCTCGAGCTCGTGCACGCGGCCGAGCACCGCATCACGATCGTGAGCCCCTACTTCGTGCCCGACGAGGCGATGCGCTACGCGATCACGTCGGCTGCGGTGCGCGGGGTGGAGGTCGAGCTGTTCGCGAGTGAGATCGGCGACCAGTTCTGGACGCACCACGCGCAGCGCTCGTACTACGAGGAGCTCCTGCGGGCGGGCGTGCGCATCACGCTGTTCGCGAAGCCCACCGTGCTGCACTCGAAGTTCATGACCTTCGACGAGAAGGTGTCGGTCGTCGGTTCGTCGAACATCGACATGCGCTCGTTCGGCCTCAACTTCGAGGTGTCGATGCTCATCGAGGGCGAGTCGATGGTCAAGCAGCTGCAGGGCACGGCGGAGGGCTACCGGCTGCAGTCGTCGGAGCTCACGCTCGAGACGTGGCTCGCCCGACCGCGCGTGACGCAGCTGTTCGACAACGTCGCGCGGCTGACGTCGGCGCTGCAGTAGGGCCGGCTCAAGCGAGCAGCATCGTGAGCGCGACGCCGATCGCGAAGGCGATGACGACGGCCCGCAGCGCCCACGACGGCACCCGGCGCGAGAGCCAGCCGCCCGCGATGCCGCCCGCGAGCGAGCCGGCGAGCATGACGAGCACGACGCCCCAGTCGATGAGCGGCGAGAAGGCGAGGATGATCGCGCCCGTGCCGTTCACGACCGCCGCGAGCACGTTCTTGAGCGCGTTGTGGTGCTGGAGCGAGTCGTGGATGAGGAGGCCGAGCATCGCGAGCATCATCACGCCGACGCCGGCGCCGAAGTAGGAGCCGTAGATGCCGACGAGCACGAACGAGGCCTTCGTCGCCCAGCCGCCGGTGGAGACGGTGTCGAAGCCGCTGTCGGGCGTGCGGCCGAGCCGCTTCGCGATGAGCGGCTGCGCGGCGAAGAGCGCCGCCGCGCCCAGCACGAGCCACGGCACGATCGCGGTGAACGAGTCGGACGGCGTGAGCAGCAGCAGCACCGCGCCGAGCGCGCCGCCGATCACCCCGAACGGGGCGTTCGCCAGGAAGCGCCGGCGCTGGTGCCGCAGCTCGGCGCGGTAGCTCCACGCGCCGCCGAGGGTGCCCATGAGCATGCCGATCGACGACGTCATGTTGGCCGCGAGCGGGCTCATTCCCGCGGCGAGCATCGCCGGGAAGGTGATGAGCGTGCCGCCGCCCGCCGCCGCGTTGATCGCGCCGCCGCCGACCGACGCGAGCGCGATCAGCGCCCAGCCGATCGGCTCCAAGTCAGCGCTCGTCGCGCGAGATCTGCACCATCTCGTCGCGCGGCACGACCTTGACGCGCGCGCGCCCGTGCGGCTCGCCGAGCGCCATCTCGTGCTCGTCGAGCCGGATCCAGCCGTCGATGTCGGTCCACTCGACGCCCCGCTCCGAGAGCAGCTGCGGCACCGCATCCTGGTCGAAGGGCTCGGGCGACCACCACGAGTTGGAGTCGCCGAGCAGCTGCTCGATCGTCTCCTTCGCGTCGGACTTCGTGTGGCCGATGAGGCCGACGGGGCCGCGCTTGATCCAGCCGGTCGCGTACATCCCGGGCACGGGGCGGATGCCGTCCATCACGCGCCCGGCCTCGTTCGGGATGACGCCGCGGCGCTCGTCGAAGGGCACGCCCGGCAGCGGCGACGAGAAGTAGCCGACCGCGCGGTAGACGGCCTGCACCGGGAACTCGCGGTACTCCCCCGTGCCCTCGAGCCCCTCCGGCGTCGGGCGCGTGCGCTCGACGCGGAGCGCCTCCACGCGCTCATCGCCGAGCACCGCATCCGGCCGCGACCAGAAATGCAGGTGCAGGCGACGCGCAGCCTTGCCGACCTCGCGCTGCCGCCACTGGTCGAGCACGCGCGAGATCACGAGGATCTGCTTGTTCTGCTTCGCCGTCTCCTCGTCGGGGTCGACGCCGAAGTCCTCGTCGTGGACGATCATGTCGACGTCGCGCAGCTCGCCGAGCTCGCGCAGCTCGAGCGGCGTGAACTTGACCCCGAGCGGGCCGCGGCGGCCGAAGACGTGCACGTCGGTGACGGGGGATGCCTCGAGGCCGGCGACGACGTTGTCGGGCACCTCGGTGGGCATGAGGTCCTCGGGGTGCTTCACGAGCATCCGGGCGACGTCGAGGGCGACGTTGCCGTTGCCGATGACGGCGATCTCCTTCGCCTCGAGCGGCCACTCGCGCGGCACGTCGGGGTGGCCGTCGTACCAGGAGACGAAGTCGGCCGCGCCGTAGGAGCCGGGCAGCTCGACGCCGGGGATGTCGAGCGGGGCGTCCTTCGTGGCGCCCGTCGCGAAGATGACGCCGTGGTAGAGCCGCTCGAGGTCGGCGACCGTGATGTCGTCGCCGAAGCTCACGTTGCCGAACAGTCGCACGACGCCCGCCTCGAGCACCTCGCGGAGCGCCGAGATGATGCCCTTGATGCGCGGGTGGTCGGGCGCGACGCCGTAGCGCACGAGACCGTAGGGCGCGGGAAGCTGCTCGAACAGGTCGATGTAGACGTCGCCGCCGGCCTCGCGGACGGCCTTCTTGAGGATGTCGGCGGCGTAGATGCCGGCCGGCCCTGCGCCGATCACGGCGATGCGGAGCGGTTCGCTCACTTCTCTCCTTGGGGTGAGGGCGGGCGCGCCGCCCGGTCTCCGGTTGCTCAGCGGGTGCGCGAGACGACCTTCTCGGCGAACGCCTCGAGGCCGCGCCGCACCGTGCCGGCGGGCAGCGGCTCGAGCGCCTCGAGCGCCTCGCGCTGCCAGCGCTCGGCCTCGGCCATCGTCTCGTCGACGACGTCGTGGGCGGCGAGCTCGGCGACCGCGGCGGCGAGGTCGGCGTCGTCGGCGGGATCCTGCAGACGGGCGAGCAGCGCCGCCGCGGCCTCGTCGTCGCGGCGCGCGAGCAGCAGCACAGGCAGCGTCTCGACCCCGGCGCGCACGTCGTTGCCCTGGTCCTTGCCGGTGCCCGGGTCGGCCGAGAGGTCGAGGCAGTCGTCGACGAGCTGGAAGGCGACGCCGATGCGCTCGCCGAACTCGCGGAGCGCCGCGCGGTGCTCGTCGTCGGCGCCGCTCACGAGCGCGCCGCACTCGGCCGCGGCGGCGATGAGCGATCCGGTCTTGTCGGCGAGCACCTGCAGGTAGTGCGCGACCGGGTCCTCGTCACCCGGGCCGAGCGTCTCGTGCAGCTGCCCGAGGCAGAGCCGCTCGAACGTGCGAGCCTGCAGCTCGGCGACCTCGCGGCCGAGCGGCGCGGCGAGCTTGCCGGCGCGCGCGAAGAGCAGGTCGCCCGCAAGGATCGCGACGGAGTTGCTCCACGCGACGTGCGCGGAGGGCACGCCGCGACGGGTGTCCGCCTCGTCCATCACGTCGTCGTGGTAGAGGCTCGCGACGTGCGTGATCTCGATGAGCTCCGCCGCCGTCAGCACCTGGTCGTCGATGCCGTTGCCGAGGTGCGCCGTGAGCAGCAGCAGGAGCGGCCGGGCGCGCTTGCCGCCGGCCTCCAGGAGGTAGCGCGTCACCGCATCCGCCACGGGATCGGCGACGTGCAGGTGGGCGAGGAGCCGTTCCTCGACCGACTCGAGGCTCTCCTCGATGCGGTCGACGACGCGGCGGTCGGCGGGCGCCGTGAAGCGCGGCCCGCGGAGACCGAAGGTCTCGGGGATCGTCGGCATCAGTCGGCCTGCTCCTCCGCGCTCGCGTGGCGCGCGAGGCGCAGCGCGGCGGTCTGCTCGGTGGGCTTGCGGCCGCGGTGCAGGGCGACGACGCCGAGCGTGAGGTTGCGGTGGGCGACGCGCGTGAAGCCCGCGGTGCGGATCCACTGCGAGAGCGAGTGCTGGTCGGGCCAGGTCGAGATCGACTCGACGAGGTAGCGGTACGCCTCGGGGTTGCTGCTCGCGAGCCGCGCCATGCCCGGCAGCGCGGTGCGCAGGTAGAGCTCGTAGCCCTTGCGCACGACATCGACCGGCGGGTGCGAGAACTCGCACACGACGAGGCGGCCGGCGGGCTTCAGCACGCGGTAGAACTCGCTGAGCGCCGCCCGCGGCTGCTGCACGTTGCGCAGGCCGAAGGAGATGGTGACAGCGTCGAAGGTGTCGTCGTCGAACGGCAGCTCGGTCGCGCTGCCGTGCACGAACTCGATGTCGGGGTGGCGGCGCCGACCCTCCTCGAGCATCCCGTGGCTGATGTCGAGCGCGGTGACGAGCGCGCCGGCCTTCGCCATCGGCGCGGCCGAAGCGCCCGTGCCGGCGGCGACGTCGAGGATGCGCTCGCCCGCCTGCGGGCGGACGGCGCGCTGCATCTGGATGCGCCACAGCTTGTCGTTGCCGCCCGAGAGCAGCGAGTTGAGCAGGTCGTAGCGCTTGGCCGTCGCGTCGAACATGCCCGCGACCTCGCTCGGGTCCTTCTGCATGTCAGCTCGGCTCACACCCCTATCCTAGGCGGCGCGGGCTGAGCCCAGGTCGGGCGCCTCGAGACGGACGTCTAGGCTGGCGTGCATGCCCAGCCTGCACGTGCGCACCGAGCGCGCGGAGCCCGGCCGGCTGCTCGAGCACGCCGAGCCGCGCTGGCCGCTCGCGATCCGCCGCGGCGCCGACGGCATCGTCGGCCGGGGCGTCGCGATGCGGCTCGAGTTCCGGGGCCCTTCGCGGTTCACGGACGCGGCGGATGCGTGGCGCGACGTCGCGCGCGACGCGGTCGTCGACGACGCGGTCGCTGTCCCGGGCACGGGACTCGTCGGCTTCGGCGCGTTCGCGTTCGACGACGCGTCGGCCGCGACGAGCGTGCTCATCGTGCCGAAGCTCGTCGTCGGCCGTCGCGGCGACGACGAGTGGGTGACGTGGATCGGCGACGAGGGCCGCCTGCACCCGACCGCGGTCGAGGAGGTGCGCGTCGAGCTGGCCGACGGCGAGATCGACGCCGAGCGCTACCGCGCCGTCGTCGCGGAGGCGACCGAGCGCATCCGTGCCGGTGAGGCCGAGAAGATCGTCGTCGCCCGGGATCGCGTGGGGCAGCTGCCGCCCGACGGGGACGTGCGCTCGGTCGCGGTCGGCCTCGTGCAGCGCTACCCCGATGCGGTGACCTACGCGGTCGACGGGGTCGTCGGCGCGAGCCCCGAGACACTCATCGCCGCGCACCGGGGCCACTTCTTCTCGCGCGTGCTCGCGGGGACGGCACCGCGTGGGGCGACGCCCTCGCGCGACGCCGAGATCGCGGAGGCGCTCGCGTCGGGCGACAAGGACCTGCGCGAGCACCGCTTCGCGGCCGACTCCGCGATGGCGGTGCTGCGCGAGCTCGCGCCGGATGCGCGCGCGTCGGAGCCGTTCCCGCTGCGGCTGCCGAACCTCTGGCACCTCGCGACCGACATCACCGGCACGCTCGGCGACCGCTCGACGCTCGACGTGCTCGCGCTGCTGCACCCGACGGCTGCGGTCGGCGGCACGCCGCGCGAGGCCTCGCTCGCGCTCATCCGCGAGCTCGAGGCCACCGACCGCGGCCGCTACGCGGGGCCGGTCGGGTGGATCGACGGCGACGGCGGCGGCGAGTGGGTGATCGCGCTGCGCGGCGCCGAGATCGCGGCCGACGGGGGCATCCGCGCGTTCGCGGGCGCCGGGATCGTGGCGGGCTCCGACCCGGCCGCCGAGCTCGCCGAGACCGGCGTGAAGCTGCGCCCCATCACCGACGCGCTCGCCGACCCCCTCCCCTGACCAGCGCTCCGAGCGGTCACTTCCGCGCTCGAGTGGTCACTTGCGCGTGTGAGCGGTCACTTCCGCTTCCGAGCGGTCACTTTCGCGTGTGAACGGTCGATTCGGTGTGCGAAGGATCACGTCGGTGTGCGAGTGGTCAGTTCGTCATGTGAGCGGTCGGTCGGCCGGCGGGCGGCTGCTCCGCCACGCAGTTGACCGCTCGCGGGCGGAGTTGACCGCTCACGTGCCGAGGTGACCGTTCACGGGCGGAGTTGACCGCTCACGCGCGGAGTTGACCGCTCAGGCGGGGAATTGACCGCTCGAGGGCGGGCGGGGTCGCGGTCAGCTGGCGGGGGTGCCGCCTGCGCCGACGAGCCGGGCTCGCTCGGCGGCCACGTCGAAGTCGGCCGTCGGCCACTGCGGGTCGATGCGCTCGAGCGCCTCGAGCAGCAGCTCGTGCACCGCGAGCCGCGCGTACCACTTGCGATCGGCCGGCACGACGTGCCACGGCGCCTGGTCGGTGGCCGTGCGGGCGATCGCGATCTCGTACGCCTCCATGTAGGCATCCCAGTGCTCGCGCTCGTCGATGTCGGCCGGGTTGTACTTCCAGTGCTTCTCGGGCCGGTCGAGCCGCTCGAGCAGCCGCGTGCCCTGCTCCTCGAACGAGACGTGCAGCATGACCTTGATGAGCGAGATGCGGCGCTCGGCGATCCCCCGCTCGAACTCGACGATGCGGCCGTAGCGCTCCTCGATCACGTCGGGCGCCGAGAGGCCGCGCACGCGGTGGATGAGCACGTCCTCGTAGTGCGAGCGATCGAAGACGCCGATCATGCCGGGCGCCGGCAGCTCCCGCTCGATGCGCCACAGGAAGTCGTGCGAGCGCTCCTCCTCGGTGGGCGCCTTGAACGCCTTGATGCGCACGCCCTGCGGGTCGACCTGCCCGACCACGTGGCGCATGATGCCGCCCTTGCCGGAGGTGTCCATCCCCTGCACCATGAGCAGCACCGAGCGCTCGCCGCCCGCGGTGCTCTCGGCGAAGAGCCGCTCCTGCAGCTCGGCGAGGCGCTCGGCGCCAGCCTCGAGCGCCCGCTGCCCGTCGGCCTTGCGGCCGTCGAACCCGGGGGTGGATGCGGGGCTCACGCTGGCGAGGTCGACGGGACCGGTGGTGCGCAGCGCGTCGGTGATCGCAGTCATGCCGGGAGACTAGCCCCGCGACGCTGGCGGCTCCTGGATGGGGACCGCCGCGGTGGGCGGCCGCTGATCGCGCGGCCGCACCCCCGGCGAGACAGCGCGGCCGAGCCTGCCCGGCGGCACCGCGTCGACCTTGTTCGAGATGAGCTTGCTCATCCACCCGAGCCGCGGGTCGGGGTCGACGAGCATCGTCTTGACCGCGAGCGTCGCCGGCAGCGCGAGCAGCGCGCCGACCGGTCCGAGCGCAAACGCCCACACGAGCAGCGACAGGAACGAGGTCGCGGGCGTCACGCCGACCGCGTCGCCCGCGACCTTCGGCTGCACGAGCGACTGCATGACGAAGTTGATGACGCTGAAGAGGATCGCGGTGAGCAGCGCGTTGAGCGGGCCGTTCGCGAGCAGCGCCATGAGCGTCGGCGGCACCGTGCCGATCACGAAGCCGATGTTGGGGATGTAGTTGGTCACGAACGCGAAGACGGCCCAGACGAGCGCGAGCGGCACCCCGAGCGCCGTGAGGGCGACGAGGTCGAGCGCCGAGACGACGAGGCCGAACAGCGTCGTGACGACCCAGTATCGCTGCACGCCGGCCGCGAAGCGGTCGACGCCGCGCACGAGGTCGGGGTTCGTGAGCGCGATGCGCTGCATGCGGTCGGGCAGCCGCATCGAGTCCCACGCGAGGAAGAAGATGACGACGAAGAGGGTCGCGACGAAGCCGAGCACGACGCCCGCGTCCGAGGCGAGCGCACCGACGGTGCTCGCGATCGCCCCGGGGCTGAAGGCGTTCCGCAGCTGCTGGAGCGCCTCGTCCTCCGAGACGCCGAACGTCTCGAGCCACGCGAGCGTCTCGCGGTAGAGCCGGTTGAACTCGCTCGAGTAGCCGGGCAGCTCGGTCATGAGCGACTGCACGGACCAGTAGATCGACCACAGCAGCGCGACGAGGAACCCGTAGACCGTCAGCATCGATGCGAGCGCCGCGACGAACCTCGGTGCTCCGATGCGCAGCAGCCACTGCTGCAGCGGCATGACGGCGATCACGAGGTTGAGCCCGAGGAAGACGGGGGCGACGAAGGATGCGACCTGGTTGAAGGCGATGAGCACGGCGATGACCGCGATCACCGAGATCAGCACGATGAGCGTGCGCGGAAGCGCCCACCGCTCGCGCGGCGGCTCGGCCTGGACGACGGGCGCCGGCTGCCGCCGCCGCTGCCACGGCCAGCGCATCAGCGGAGCGCCCGCTCGCCGTCGCGGTGCGCGGCCTGCCGACCGCGGAACGCGTCCATCCCCTCGTTGACGCCCAGCGCATCCGCCACCAGGTCGCCGAGCGCGGTCGGCAGCGCCTTGATCGCCGGCACGAAGCGCACGAGCGGCGGCAGCGCGAGGAGCGTGCGGCGCGACTCGATCGCGGCGAGGATCTGCGTCGCGACGCGCGCTTGCGACAGGATCGGCAGCAGCGCGGGCACCTTCGTCGTGACGCCGTCGAACATGCCGGTGTCGATGTAGAACGGCGCGACCGTGAGGGTCGTGATGGGCGAGCGCTCCTTGCGCAGCTCGGCGCGCAGCGACTCCATGAAGCCGACCGCGGCGAACTTGCTCGCGGCGTAGTCGGTCTGGCCCGCGACGCCGATGAAGCCCGCGGCGCTCGCGACGGTGACGATGCGCCCGCGGCCCGCGTCGCGCATCGCGGGCAGGAAGGCGCGCGCGACGAGGATGGGCGCGATCGCGTTGACGCGCATCGTGCGCTCGATCTGGGCGACGCTCAGCGAGGCGAGCGGCTTGCCGGAGATGACGCCGGCGTTGTTGACGACGACGTCGACGGGACCGAGCATGAGCGTCTCGGCGGCAGCGAGCTCGATCGCGTCGGCGTCGGTGAGGTCGACGACGACGGCGGTCGCGCGGCCGTCCTCCGCGTCGATCTCGGCGATCACCGCGCGGGCCGCGCGCTCGTCGCGGTCCCAGAGCACGACGTGGGCGCCCTTCCGCGCCGCCGCGAGCGCGACGAGCCTGCCGATGCCGCTGCCGCCGCCGGTGATGACGATCCGCGTCGAGCCGTCGATGACGGTGTCAGAGCCCTTGCGCATCCGCGCCCCCTTCCAGCACTGCCTCGATGATGCCCGGTCTCGGCTGCGACAGGGCCCTCCGGAGGCCGGCGCGGTCGACGACGCGCCCGAACGGCCAGCCGTAGGCGGCCGCGAGGTGCTCGAGGTCGACGTCGTGCGGGGTGCGCTGCACGCGCGCGAAGTCGCCGGGGTCGGCGCTGCCAGCGACCTCGAGCAGCTCGAAGAGGCTGCCGCCGTTGTCGTTGCCGACGACGATCTGCAGCCGCGGCCGCTCCTCCCCCGGCGGCACGTGCAGGCCACCTGCCTCGTGCAGCAGGGCGAGGTCTCCGATGAGCAGCCGCGTGATGCCGCCGGCGCTCTCGCGCTCGTGCGCGACGGCGATGCCGGATGCGGTGCTGACGGTGCCGTCGATGCCGGCGAGCCCGCGGTTGGCGTGGGCGCGCACCGCCTTCGGGCCGGCGACGAGGTCGAGCTCGCGGATGAGCCGCGACGCCGCGACGACGAGCCGGTCGTGGGGCCACGTGCGGTCCCACACCTGGCTCACGAGCTCGCGGCGGGTGATGGGCGTGCGCCCCTCCGCGAGCTCCGCCCGCGCGTAGTCGGCGCGCGTGAGCTCCGAGTCGGGCGCCGCCTCGGCGTCGCGCGCGTCGGCGAGCGCGCGGCCCGCGTGGAGCCAGCGCTCCACCCACGCACGGTCGGCGTCGTCGGGCTCGGCGGGCTCGACCTCGATGCGGCCCGCGAGCACACGAGTGACGCCCGTGCCGCGCACGTTGTCCTGCCCGGCGCGGCCGAGCACGACGACCTCGACGTCGGGCCGGCGGATGAGGCCGGTCACCGAGCGCGAGAGGGTCGGGTGGCCGAGCACGACGACGCGCCGCACCTCGTCGGCGAGCTGCGACACGACGTCGCGGCCGTGCGGCACGAGCAGCCGACCGAAGCGAGCGCCGGAGGTCGGCTCGGCGAGCAGCGGCGCAGCGAGCGCCTCGGCGACGTCGACGGCCGCCGCCCCCGCGTCGGCGCCCGCGATCACGACCGTGCGGGGCGCGGGCAGGAGCGTCGCGCTCGGCATCGGCGGCCGCTCGACCCGCTCGACGCGGCGGTGCTGCGTCGGCTCCCCGCCCGAGAGCGGCTCGCGGAAGGCGATGTTGAGCTGCACGGGGCCGGGCTCGGTGTGCTCGCGGTCGCGCCAGCCCAGCGCGGCACGGACGGCACTGACCGCGTCCTCCTCGGGCTCGCGCAGCGCATCCGCCCCCACGTCGAGCACGACGCGAGCCGCGTCGCCGAAGATGCCGGCCTGCCGGGTCGTCTGGTTGGCGCGGATGCCGTGCAGCTCGGTCGGGCGGTCGGCGGTGATGGCGATGAGCGGCACGTCGCTGTGGTGCGCCTCGAGCATCGCGGGGTGGAGGTTCGCGAGCGCGGTGCCGCTCGTCACGACGATCGCGACGGGGCGCCGAGTCTCGCGCGCGAGCCCGAGCGCGAGGAAGGCGCCCGAGCGCTCGTCGATCCGCACGTGCAGGTGCAGCGCGCCCTCGCGCGCGAGCCGGGCAGCGGCGAGCGCGATCGACTGCGAGCGCGAGCCGGGGCAGACGACGATGTCGCCGACGCCCGCGTCGGCGAGCGCGGCGACGAGCCGGTCGGCGTAGGCGGCTGCGGGCAGGGCGTCAGGCACGCGCCGCGTCGCCGTCATCGGGCGAGCGACGGCCAGACCCGTCGGAGTCGTCGGGGTCGTTCCCGGCGTCGGGGCCCACGACCGGTCGGTCGGGGCGAGGGGCTGGGCCCGGCTCGGGCCGCGGGTCCTCGTCGTCGAGCGCGGCGAGCTGCGCCTCGAGCTCGGCGATGCGGCGGTCGGCCTCCTCGTCGGAGACGAGCGTCGAGCGCGAGAACGTCGGGTCGTCGTCGGGTGCCATCGGGCGCGCCGCGGAGCGGGGGCCCTTGCCCCACGCGAGCCAGGCGATCGGGCCGAAGACGGGCACGACGACGATGAGCACGACCCACAGCACGCGGTTGAGACGGCGGATGCGACGGTCATCCGTGACGGTGAGGTCGACGAGCGCGTAGACCGTCACCACGAGGGCGAGGATCCCGCCGAGGATGAGCCATCTCATGTCACCCACCCTAGGCCCGTTCCCTATGGCGCGGCTCTTAGACTTGAGGGCATGGGCCCCTCGATGCGCTACCTCGTCGTGCGCGCTGCGCTGTTCCTCGTGCCGTTCGCGCTGCTGATGATCGCCGACGTGCCGTGGCCGATCTCGCTGCTCGTCGCGCTCGCGTTCGCGTTCGCCGCGTCGATCGTGTTCTTCGGCAAGCTGCGCGACGAGGCGGCGCGTGACCTCCAGCGGATGCGTCAGGGGCGCAAGCGCGAGGGCGCCGGTCCCGACGACGCCGACATCGAGGACGAGGTGCTCGACGCGGGTGCTGCGCGGGCCGCCGATCTGACGCCGGGCGCGGGTGCTGCGGCGTCCGGCGATCCGGCGCCCGGAGTCGGCGCCGCGCGCGACGCGGACGTCGGTGCGGTCGACGCGAGCGCCGCTCGAGCGGACCTCGCCGACGCGGCGCCCGAGGCCCCGCCCACCCGACCGACGGACGCGGCCGACGGGCCCGACGCATCCGACCCGCGCGCCTGAGCGGGCGCGCGGCGGCTCAGGCGCCGACGAAGCCTGCCGGGCCGCCCCAGATCGCGATCGCGAGGCCGACGCCGTAGAGCAGCGCCGTCATGCCGGTGAGGCCGAGCGCGGTGATGAGGTCGCGCGGCGTGCGCGAGGTGACGACGATGACCATGGCGGGGCCCGCGAGCAGCAGCACCGCGAAGACGACGAAGCCGTAGGCGAGCGCGTACGAGAAGACCCACAGGATGCCGAACGGCACGAGCATGAGCAGCACGTAGAGCGCCTTCGACGGACCGCGGCCGAGCAGCGTCGCGAGCGTGCGCTTGCCGGCGGCGCGGTCGGTGTCGATGTCGCGCAGGTTGTTGCACAGCATGAGCGCGGCCGAGATCGCGCCGATCGCGATGCCGAGCGCGATCGAGTCGTCGGTGACGCGGCCGAGCATCGCGTAGACAGTGCCGCACACCGCGACCGGGCCGAAGAAGAGGAAGGCCATGAGCTCGCCGAGCGCGTAGTAGCCGTAGGGCTGCTTGCCGCCCGTGTAGCCCCACGCCGCCACGATGCAGACCGCGCCGACCGCGAGCAGCCACCAGCGGCCGCTCAGCACGACGACGGCGATGCCCGCGAGCGCGCCCGCCGCGAGGAAGCCGATCGCGACGTTCCGCACCGCCTCGGGCGCTGCCTTGCCCGCGCCGACGAGCCGCCCGGGGCCGACCCGCACGGCGTCGGTGCCCTTGACGCCGTCGGAGTAGTCGTTCGCGAAGTTCACGCCGATCTGCATGCAGATCGCGAGCAGCAGGCTCGCGATCGCGATGCCGAGGTGGTAGCCCTCGGCGTTGAACGCGGCCGCGGTGCCGAGCGCGACGGGCGCGACCGCCATCCCGAGCGTGCGGGGGCGGGATGCGGCGATCCAGTCGCGCGCGGTCGCGGGCGAGGGTGCGGTGCCGGCGTGCTGCGCGCGCTTGGCGGGGTTGCCGGAGCGGGGGTTGGCCATCGCCTCCGATGGTAGTCGCCAGGCGCCGCTCCACCGGGTCGCCGCTGGTCGAGACGACCCGCTCTCGCCCGGCGGCGATGCTCCGCGGACCCCATCTCGGCACACGGACCCGAGATCTCGGGTCCCCGCAGCAGGATGGGGTCCGCGGAGACGCGCGCCTCAGCCGAACAGCCCCCGGCGCCGCTCCTGCGTGCGGCTCGCGACGAGCCGCGTGAGGCGCTTGCGGTCGGGCTTGCCGGATGCGGTGGTCGGCATCACCGACACCGTCACGAGGTGGTTGGGGCGCGCGGGCTTGCCGAGCGCGTTGCCGACCGCCGCGCGGATCTCGGCGAGCGACGGCTTGAGCGTCGTGACGACCGCCGGCACCTCGCCCCACTCGGGGTGCGGCGCCGCGACGACGACCGCGTCGGGCGCGAAGGTCTGCACGACGTGCTCGACCGCCGCGAGCGACACCTTGATGCCGCCGGAGTTGATGACGTCGTCGATGCGGCCCGAGACCTGCAGCAGCCCGCTGATGAGGCTGCCCGCGTCGCCCGTCTTGTACCAGCGGGTGCCTGAGCCGTCGACGACGAAGCGCTGCTCGGTGAGCGCAGGGTCGTCGTAGCCGTCGGCGAGCTGCGGCCCAGCTATCTCGATCTGGTCGGTGAGACGCAGCTTCACGTCGCGCAGCGGCCGACCGTCCCACACGCATCCGCCGACCGTCTCGGTCGCGCCGTAGGTGCGGGTGACGCGCCAGCCGAGCCGCGCGGCGCGCTCGATGAGCCCGAAGGGCGCGCGCTGACCGCCGAGCAGGATGCGGTCGAGCCGGGCGATCGGCCCGATGAACGAGCGGTCGAGGGCGGCCGCGTCGACGAGCCGCGCGAGCTGCGTCGGCACGAGCGACGTGTACTTCCGCTCGTGCTCGAGGCTCTGCACGGCCTCGACGAACGCCTCCGCGGTGAAGGCGCCCTCGGTGCGCACGAGCGGCGCACCCGAGACGGCGTTGCGCCAGATGACGTTCTTGCCGGCGATGTACTGCTCCGGCAGCGCGAGCACCCACTGGCCCGCCCCGCCGAGCCGCTCGATCGCGGCCTCGGTCGACGCCTGCACGGCCTCATCGGAGATGATGACGCGCTTGGGCCTGCCGCTCGACCCGCTGGTCTCCACGACGATCGTCATCGCTCTCCTCTCCTGCTCGCGCGGTCCGTCCGGTCTCGGTGCTTCAGTAGTGCCACGGGTAGCCCGACCAGTCGGGCTCCCGCTTCTCGAGGAACGAGTCGCGACCCTCGACGGCCTCGTCGGTGCCGTACGCGAGCCGCGTCGCCTCGCCGGCGAAGATCTGCTGCCCGACGAGCCCGTCGTCGACGGCGTTGAACGCGAACTTCAGCATCCGGATCGCCGTCGGGCTCTTCGTCAGGATCTCGCGAGCCCACTCGATCGCGGTCGACTCGAGCTCGGCGTGCGGCACGGATGCGTTGATCGCGCCGGCCTGCAGGGCGCGGTCGGCGCTGTACTCGCGGGCGAGGAAGAACACCTCGCGGGCGAACTTCTGCCCCGTCTGCCTCGCCATGTACGCGGATCCGTACCCGGCGTCGAACGACCCGACGTCCGCATCCGTCTGCTTGAACCGCGCGTGCTCGGCGCTCGCGATCGTGAGGTCGCAGACGACGTGGAGGGAATGGCCGCCGCCCGCCGCCCAGCCCGGCACGACCGCGATGACGACCTTCGGCATGAAGCGGATCAGCCGCTGCACCTCGAGGATGTGCAAGCGCCCGCTGCGCGCGCTGGAGCTGGCGCCGACGGCCGTCTCGGGCGTCGGGGACTCTTCATACAGGTAGCCGTCGCGGCCGCGGATGCGCTGGTCGCCGCCCGAGCAGAAGGCCCAGCCGCCGTCCTTCGGGCTCGGGCCGTTGCCGGTGAGGAGCACGACGCCCACCCGGCTGTCCTGCCGCAGGTCGTCGAGCGCGCGGTGCAGCTCGTCGACCGTGTGGGGCCGGAAGGCGTTGCGCACCTCGGGCCGGTCGAAGGCGACGCGGCCGATGCGGCCGTCGCGCGAGCGGTGCACCGTGATGTCGTCGTAGCCGGGCTCCGCGTCGCCCCACTCGGCGGGATCGAACAGGGGCGAGATGGTCACCCGGCCAGCCTACTCAGGGCCGCTGAAGCCAGGGTCAGCCGCAGGCCTCGAGCGCGGTGCCGAACCAGCCCGGCTCGCCGCACTCCCAGCGCACGGGCCGGTCGTGCTCGTCGAGCGTGACGCGCACCTGCACGTCGAACGCCTCGCGGCCCGGCTCGTCGAGCGTCATGAAGCCGACCGACAGGTCGACGGTGCGCGCGACGGGGTCGACGCCCGCGACGTGCACGCGATCGTCGAAGCGGATGCGCGAGGCGTGCGGCACGAGGCAGCCGTTGCGCTGCCAGCACTCGTCGACCTGCGCCGCGGCGAGCTCGGTCGCGCGATCGCCCACCGCTCGCACGACCGTGACCGAGAGGTCGGGCTCGCTCGGGGTGCGTGGATCGCCGTCGACCGTGAACGCGTTCCCGCCCACGACGAGCACTGGCCCGGCGACCTCGTCGAGCTCGTAGACGCCCGGGTAGAGCAGCACGGGCAGGAATCCCGTCAGCTCGACGCCGACGATCGAGGCGCGGGTGCCGGGGTCGAGGCCGACGAGGTCGAGCGCCTCGGCGAGCGAGGTGCGCAGCTCCCACGCGCCGTCGACGCGCTCGGCCTGCAGCGTGCGGAAGACGTCGACGCCCCGCACGCGATAGTGCACCTCCGCGGTGCCTCGGTCGCCCTCGATGTGCACGACCTCGACCTCGGGTACCTCGATCGGGCGGGCCGAGCGCAGCACCTCCGGGGGCGCGGCGTAGGCGAGGCCGCGGATGGGCACCATCTCGCTCGCGCGGCGCGAGTCGCCCTCGGCGATCGCGTCGACGTAGTCGAGCGCGGTCGCGCGGAGGCTCTCGACCGCGGCCCCGGCAGCGGTCCGCTCCGCGATCTCGAGCGCCGCAGGCACGCCGGCGCCGATCGCGAGGCCGACGAGGGCCGCGGCCGCGACGTGCTTGAGGAGGAACGCGCGGCTCCCGCGCACGTGTGCGGATGCATCCGGCTCGATCGCGCGCTCGCGCACCTCGGGCGCGGGTGGCGAGGGCGTCGCGAGCGGCACGGCGCCGACCCTCGGAGCCACCGGCGGCGGCATCTCGAACTGCGGCATCTCGCCCGCCATGCGCTCATGATGCACCCGTCGCGATCGCTCGGGAAGCGGTGGGTTCGGCGGCTCAGTCGTGGGTCGGGCACGGGGCGAGCGCACCGTCGGCGGCGCCCGGCACCCCGCACTCCCACTCGAGCGGGCGGCCCTCTTCGTCGACCGCCAGCCGCATCGAGAGCTCGAACCAGGAGGAGGTGGTGCCCGCCGTCGCGACGAGCGGCACGCCGAGCTGGATCCTGCCGTCCGGTTCGATCGACCGCACGTACGCGCTCTCGGGGGTGCCGAGCAGCGCGCCGTCGGCGATCGGGCACGACCTCTCTGCCTGGCACTCGACTCCCGCGGCGATCGCGAAGTCGGCCGCGAGCTCGGCGAGCGGCTCGGAGAGCCGGCGCTCGACGTGGATCTCTGTGGGCGTGCGCGGGTCGCCGTCGATCGCGACGCGCTCCCCGCCGACGACGAAGACCGGTCCCTCGACGAGGTCGAGCTCGTACGTGCCCGGGTAGAGCCGCACCTGGCGCTCGGTGAGCGAGACCCCGGCGATCGACACCTGCAGGCCGTTGTCGAACGGCTGCACGATCGCGCGCTCGGCGAGCGAGGTCAGCAGCGCCCACCGCCCGTCGATCCGCTCCGCGTCGAGCGACCGCGCGTGCTCGCGGCCGCCGACCCGGAAGCGCACCTCGACGGTGCCGACGTCGCCGTCGATGTGCACGAGCCGCACGTCCGGCTGCTCGATCGGCCGCGCCGCGGCGAGCAGCTCGGCCGGCGCGATCGCGGCCGCCTCGGCGCCCTGCATGAGCGGCACGAGCGCCGTCGCCTCGTCGGCGCGACGCTCGGCCACCGCCGCGAGGTAGTCGGCGGCGACGGCGCGGAGCCGCTCGACGTCGTCGGCGACCGCGGCGCGGTCGAGCGCCTGCAGGGTCGCGGGCACCGCGGCGCCGACGAGCGCGCCCACGACGCCGGCGGCGATCACGTGGCGCCAGCCGACGCGACGGCGCCCGACCAGTGCCGGCGCGGGCTCCTCGAGCGCGAAGCCCGACGCTGCCCCGTCGACGTCGCGAGGCGCATCGCGCGCCGCGCCGTGGGGCTCGGGATGCGACAACTCCGGCGGCATCTCGAACTCCGGGATGCCGTGGACCGGCTCGCGATCGCGCACATCGCCACCCATGCGGCTCAGTCGATCGCGGGGCAGGGCGAGAGGTCGCCGTCGAACCGCCCCGGTCGTCCGCAGAGCCAATCGAGCGGTCGGCCGTCCGCGTCGACGCTCAGCCGCACCTGCAGGTCGAGCCAGGTGCCCGTCGGCGACTCCGGCGAGAGGGGCACGCTGAGGTCGAGCCGGCCGCGTTCGAGGTCGCTGAAGACGACGTGCACCTGATCGGTCGTTCGCAGCGTCTCGCCGGCGGGAACCTCGCAAGCGTCGGCGCGCTGGCACGCTGCGACGGCCGCGAGGGCGTGCGCCGCGGCGAGCTCCGACAGCTCTGGCGCGAGCTCCGACATGCGGTACGTCTCGGTGGGCGAGCGCGGGTCGCCATCCACGACGAAGCTCTCGGCTCGCGAGACGAGCACTGGGCCTGCGTCGCTCTCGGGCACGTACACGCCGGGGTAGAGGAGCGCCCTGCCGGATTCGACGGTCATGCCGGCGATCGTGAGCGTCGATCGATCGTCGGAGCTGTAGACGCTCACCGGCTCCACGAGCGTCGTCGCGAGCTGCCAGCGGCCGTCGCGGCGCTCGACGTCGAGCGAGCCGAAGATGTCGGAGCCGCCCACGCGGTAGCGCACCTCCACAGAGCCCCGGTCGCCATCCAGGTGCACGAGCCGCACCTCGGTCCGCTCGATCGGCCGAGCCGCTGCGAGGACGGGCGCAGGCGCGAGCGGCGTCCGGGCCGCCGACGGGGCGAGAGCGGTCGCATCATCGGCGCGCCCCTCGGCGATCGCGGTGAGGTAGTCGGTGGCGAGGGAACGCATACCATCGATCTCTGCCGCCGCTGCGGCCCGGTCGAAGGCCTGCAGCGCGGCCGGCACGGCGGCCCCCGCGATGACCCCGACGAGCGCCGCGGCGAGCACGTGCCGCCAGACGACGCGCGGTCGAGACGGGATCGGCGGGGCCTCGAGCGCGGGCTCCGCCGTCAGCTCCGTCTCGCCGACCGCGGTCGGAGCGGCGGCGGTCGGAGCGAGCGTGCCCGGGCCGGGCGCCGGGAGGGGCGGCGGCACCACGTCGGGCATCTCGAACTCGGGCATCTCCGTCGACACGCGACCATCCTGGCGGTCGGATGCGCCGTTCGCGCCCGCGCTGCGCGAATCGTTACGAAGGCGGGTCAGATGGGCGCGGAGAGCGCGCCGAGGAAGCCCCAGCCGAACCAGCTCGCCGCGCCGAAGAGCACGAGGAAGCCGAGCGCGAGGGCGGCGCCGAAGACGCCGGTGCGTCGCCCATCCGTGCTCCTCGACGCCAGGCAGCCGACGACGACCGCGCCGAGGCCGGCCGCGACGGCGAGCACGAGCACGACGACGAGCACGAGCAGCTCGCCCGGACGCGGTGCGAAGAGGTAGCTCAGCTGCTGCACGAGCGAGATGCCCTGCAGCACGAGCGCGCCGAGCATGAGCCACAGCGACATGGCGCCGAGGCGGGCGGCCCGCCGGTCGCGCACGGCGCGCGGCGTGCGGGGCGCGCGCTGGTCGGCCTCTGCGAGGAGTTCTTCGAGCATCGCCCGATGCTACGAGCGCTGCGTCGCCCGCCCGGGCAGGCGCGCGGAGGCATCCGCACTCCTCCGCGGCGTCAGCCGCAGCTGCGCGGCTCGGCGCCGGCGAGCGCGCAGCGCATGCCCTCGAAGGCGCTGAGCGTCGGGTCCATGAACCCGACGACCTCGAGCGACGTGCCCACCTCGCCCGACGCGATCGGCATCTGCACGGCGACCTCGCCGGCTTGCCCGGTGCGGGGCACGACGATGGGGCGCGGCAGCTGGGACGCGTCGAAGGCGGGCGGCAGGGCGCACGAGCGGGCTGCGACGCACTCGGCGACGAAGTCGCGGCCGGCGGCCTCGAGCGCATCGATCGCGGCATCGGTGAGGGTCGGCGTCAGGTCGACCGCGACGCGCGAGCGCGGGTCGCCGTCGGTCTCGAACGACGTGGCCGGCATCGTCACGAGCGGGGCGTCGATCGCCGCGATCGCGTGGCTGCCGGGCAGCAGCAGCAGGCTGCGCGTCGCGGGCACGACGCCGATGCCGTCGACCTGCACGGGCACCGAGAGGGCGGTCGCGATCGCGACGGGCTCAGCGAGGGTGCGCTGCATGCGCCACGCGCCGTCGGCGTAGACGGCGTCGATCTCGCGCAGCACCGTGCGCTCGGCGACGAGGTACGTGACGTCGACGCTCGCGGTGCCGTCGCCGAGCTCGACCGCGGCGACGCGGGGCGAGCGGAGCCGACCGTCCCGAGCGATCGTGCTCGGCAGGGCGGCGGCGCGCTCGGCGGACGGGAGCAGCGCCTCGTCGGCGGCCTCATCGTCACCCGTCGCGATCGCCTCGAGGTAGTCGAGCACCGCCTCGCGCGCCGCTTGCTCGGAGCGGGGGCCGTTCCGCTCGAGCAGGGCCTGCACGCCGAGCGTGCCCGCGATGCCGACGAGGAGGGCGACGAGCGCGATCGCGATCATCGCCCGGCGGGAGGTGGCGCGCTCCGGCGGGGCCGGGTCCTCGTCGGGCATCTGGAACTGCGGCGCCGTCGCCATGCGACCAAGGATGCCACCGCATCCGCCCCCGTCTACTGCAGGAGGCCGAGCGCGAAGCCGATGATGAGGAAGACGACCGGGTTGGAGATGACGAGCAGGCCGCCGGCGATCGCGGCCATCGTGATGTTCGCGGTGCCGCGCTTCGCGAGCGCCGCGATCGCGAACCACAGGCCGAGCAGCGTGAAGATGCCCCACAGCGGCAGGAGCCACACGACGAGCCCGTCGAGGTCGACGACGGCGATGCCGAAGCACAGCAGCAGCATCGCCCCGCACAGCACCGCGGCGACGAGCGCGAGGATGCCCCAGACGGGGTTGCGGCGACGGGTGCGCGCGGCGCGCGTCTCGACGACCCAGGGCAGCTCCACGGGACGATCATGGCAGGCGTGCGAGCATGGGCGCGTGGACCTCGCCCTCGAGCGGCTCGCCGACCGCATGCACGTCGTGTCGCTGCCGCTCGCCACGCGCTTCCGCGGCGTCGAGGTGCGGGAGGCGGCGCTCTTCTCGGGCTCCGCCGGTTGGGGCGAGTGGAGCCCGTTCCTCGAGTACGAGGCCGAGGAGGCCGCGCGCTGGCTGCGGGCCGCGCTCGAGGACGCCGATCGCGAGCGACCTGCCCCGATGCGCGGTTCTGTGCCGGTCAACGCGACGCTGCCGGCCGTCGCGCCGGACGCGGTCGCGGGCGTGCTCGCGCGCTACGACGGCTGCCGCACGGTGAAGGTCAAGGTCGCCGAGCGCGGCCAGGTGCTCGCCGACGACGTCGCGCGCGTCGCGGAGGTGCGGGCGCTGCTGCCCGACGTGCGCATCCGGCTCGACGCGAACGGCGGCTGGAACCTCGACGAGGCCGAGTCGGCGATCCGGGCGCTCGAGCGCTTCGATCTCGAGTACGTCGAGCAGCCGTGCGCGACCGTCCCGGAGCTCACGGAGCTGCGCTCCCGGGTGCGGAAGCTCGACATCCCGATCGCGGCCGACGAGTCGGTGCGGAAGGCGGAGGACCCGCTGCTCGTCGCGCGAGCCGGTGCCGCCGACGTCGTGGTGGTGAAGGCGCAGCCGCTCGGCGGCATCCGCGCGGTGCTCGAGATCGTCGCCGAGGCGGGGCTGCCCGCGGTCGTCTCGTCGGCGCTCGACACGTCGGTGGGGCTCTCGATGGGCGCCGGGCTCGCCGGCGCGCTGCCCGAGCTGCCCTACGACTGCGGGCTCGGCACGGGCGCGCTGCTCGCGGCCGACGTCGCGGCGCCGCTCGTGCCGGTCGGCGGCGTCATCCCGGTCGGCCGCGTCTCTCCCGACCCTGCGCTGCTCGAGGCGCACGCGGCTGCGCCCGAGCGGGTCGAGCACTGGCGCGAGCGGCTCGCGTCGGCGCTCCCCCACCTCTGAGTCTTCAACCGGACAGTCGGTCGGGTGAGGAGATATGTGTCGCGCCCCACCGACTATCCGGTTGAGGCTCGCTCGACTGGGGCGGCGGGCAGCGGAGCGCGGGCCGGGTTGTGCACATCTGGCCGTTCGCGCCGCGCGGACGCGCAGCGCGTGGGCGCATGGTGCGCGCATGGAGCTCCTCGAGTGGATGGGAACAGTCGGCGGCGTCTGCACGACCCGGGCCGCGCGCGACTTCGCCACGGGCGACGAGCTCGTGCGGCACCGCGCGGAAGGCCGGCTCTGGTCGCCGCTCCGGGGCTGGTTAGCGCTGGCGGGCGTGCGCAACGACGTCACGCGGGCGCTGCAGGCGGGCGGCGTGCTGACCTGCGTCTCGGCGTTCCGGGAGCACGGCCTCTGGACACCGCACGGGCCGCAGCACCTTCACGTGCGCGTGCACCGCGAGACGCACAGCGCGCGCGTCCACCGCTCGGAGCGGGCTGCGGGGATCACCGTGCACCGCCTGCACTTCTGGATGCCGGAGGAGCGACCGACGTTCGGCATCGATGCGCCCGAGACGGCCCTCGCGGTCGCGACCGCGTGTGTGTCGGAAGCCGATGTCATCGGCGCGACAGACTCCGCGGTGACATCTGGACGCCTCTCGCTGGAGGATGTGCGCGAGCTCGCGGAACGCTTGCCTCGAGACCGACGACGCGGCCTGGAGCGCGCGAGCGGTGAGACGGGCTCCGGCTCGGAGTCGACGTTCGCGCTCCTGCTGCGGCGCGCCGGCATCCGGTACGTGCACCAGTTCGAGCCGCGGCCGGGCCACTTCTCCGACTTCCGCATCGGCCGCTCGCTCATCGTCGAGATCGACTCGCAGCTGTGGCACGCGACGCCGCAGCAGCAGGCGAAGGATCGCGAGCGCGACGCCGCGCTGACGGCGATGGGCTACCGCGTGCTGCGCTTCACGTACGAGCAGGTGCTCTTCCAGCCCGACTACGTCATGTCGATCGTGCTGGCCCTGGTCCGGCGGCGCGCGCACCTCCGCCCGATCTGGGGCTGAGACGCTGTGCGGTGGACCGCCTCCTCACCCGAACGCGTCAGGTGAGCCCAACTCAACCGGATAGCCGGTGGGGCGCGACACATATCTCCTCGCCCCACCGGCTATCCGGTTGAAGACCCTAGAGGCCGCTGTAGGCGTGCAGGCCCTTGAAGAAGAGGTTGACGACCGAGTAGTTGAAGATGATCGCCGCGAAGCCCACGAGCTGCAGCCACGCCGACCGCGAGCCGCGCCAGCCGCGCGTCGCCCGCGCGTGGATGTAGCCGGCGTAGACGACCCAGATCACGAAGGTCCAGACCTCCTTCGTGTCCCAGCCCCAGTAGCGCCCCCAGGCATACTCGGCCCAGATCGCGCCGGCGATGAGCGTGAAGGTCCAGAAGATGAAGCCGATGACGCCGACGCGGTAGGCGAGGTCCTCGAGCTGCACCGTCGAGGGCAGCGCCCGCAGGAAGCCGCTGTCGCGCCGCTCCTTGATGAGCTGCAGGATGCTGAGGCCCGACCCGAGCGCGAAGAAGCCGGTCGCGAGCGTCGCGACGAAGACGTGGATGACGAGCCAGTAGGACTGCAGCGCGGGCGGCAGCGGCGTCGGCGTGACGTAGAAGTTGACGGTCGCGAGCCCGAGGAAGACGGTCGCGAGGCCCGAGATGAACACGCCGAGGAAGTTCAAGTCGCGCCACAGCCGGGACAGCACGAAGACGCCGACGATGACGGCGACGCCCGTGAGCGCGAACTCGTACATGTTCGCCCACGGCACGCGGTCGGCGGCGAGCCCGCGCAGCACGACGCCGCCGAGGTGCAGCGCCCACGCGATGACGATGAGCGCGAAGCCGATGCGCGCCCCGCGGCCCGGACGGGCGGCCGGCAAAGAGGCGGCGGGGGCGGATGCGGCGGCTCGCGCAGGCGCACCGGGCGCGCCCGCGCTCACGAGCTCGCGCGCCTCCTCGGGGACGGCGGCTGCGGCGGAGCGACGCGCGACGTCGACCGCGTAGGCGACGAACGCGAGCGTGTAGACGGCCATGGCCGAGTACACGAGCAGCAGCGACCAGGCGTCGAGTTCAGCGGGTGTCACGGCGGGATCCTACTCTCGCGGCCTATCAGTGGGCCCTGCCGACCGGGCCTCGCCCGCGGTCGCGCCGACCGCATCCGTCGCCGCCGACGCGTCGTCGTCGCCCGCCGCCGAGCCCTCGTCGACGAGCCGCCGCGCGAGGTCGTCGACCGCGCGCTCGAGCGTCGGGTCCTCACCGCGCGCGAGCCCCGCGAGCTCGAGCCGGTCGCCCACGGCCTTCACCCACAAGCGGCGGCGCGGTACGAGCAGCGACGCGAGGAGCGACACGAACAGCAGCACCGTGATCCAGAACACCGGCGCCTGCGTGTGGTCGACGTGCACCTCGATGACGCCGTAGCGCCGCACGTCCTCGAACGTGATGGTGCCGAGCCCGCCGGGGATGTCGATCGTCTGCCCGGGGGCGAGCGTCAA
Source organism: Agrococcus sp. TSP3-2-1 (assembly GCF_049897585.1). Taxonomy (NCBI): domain Bacteria; kingdom Bacillati; phylum Actinomycetota; class Actinomycetes; order Micrococcales; family Microbacteriaceae; genus Agrococcus; species Agrococcus sp. TSP3-2-1. The sequence goes on along the minus strand of NZ_JAFCWN010000001.1, from coordinate 178,539 downwards.
CGCGTCCGTCCCCGAGTCGCCGCCGGCGATCTGCGTCATCTCGTCGGTCTCGAGCGCGTACACCGAGCGCGGCACCCCGCGGTCGAGCCCGAGGTCGCCCGCGAACGCCTGCAGCGAGAGCACGGGGTTCGCGAGGTCGGGGTACGCGGAGGCGAGCGCGCCGGTGTCGAGCGGCACCGCGGTCGGGTAGAAGAAGCCGCGCAGGCCCAGCTGCTCCTCGAGCCCGTCCGGCAGCTTGATGACGCCGAGGCTCGTCATCGCGTCGTCCTGCGCGAGGAACGGCGTGTACTGGTCGTACACGACCTCGCCCGACGCATCCCGCACCGAGATGCGCGGCGCGTAGCCGTTCGAGATGAGGTACAGGTCGGCGCCCGCGACGTTCAGCGGCTCGTTGACCTTGATCTGCGCGTCGCGCTCGCCGCCCTCGTCGGTGACCGACACGAGCGCCGTGAAGTCGAGCGGCGCGCCGATCGCGTCGCGGTTCTCGGTCTCGTACTCGACCTGCAGGTCGTCGAGCACGACCGCGAACGGCTCGAGCGAGGCCTCGTCGAACCACTGCCCCGACGAGAACGAGTCGAAGCTCGAGAGCGTGTTCGCGAAGCCGCGGCCCTCGACGAGCAGGCGCTGCCCGTCGTAGCCGAAGCCCGAGCCGAGGCCGATGACGAGCAGCAGGCCGAGCATCGAGATGTGGAAGAGCAGGTTGCCGGTCTCGCGCAGGTAGCCGCGCTCAGCCGAGACCGACTCGCCGTAGCGGGCGGTGCGGTAGCCGAGGCGGCGCAGCACGCGGTCGGCGCGGTCGAGGTCGGATGCGTCCCCGGGCACGGTCTGGAACCCCACGAGCCGCGAGAGGCGCGCGGGCGTGCGCGGCGGTTGCGCGCGCATCGCCTTCCAGTGGTGCGCGAGCCGCGGCACGACGCAGCCGACGAGTGACGTGAACAGCAGGATGTAGATCGCCGAGAACCACGGGCTCGAGTAGACGTCGTGGAGCGAGAACGCGTCGTAGAACCAGACGAGCTCGGGGTTGTCGGCGCGTACCTGGATGACGCCGTTGGGGTCGCTCGACTCCTGCGGCACGAGGCTGCCGGGGATCGCGGCGACCGCGAGCAGGAGCAGCAGCACGATCGCGGTGCGCATCGAGGTGAGCTGGCGCCAGAGGAAGCGCGCCCAGCCGCGCACGCCGAGCGGCGGCTGCGAGGGCGTGGCGGTGGAGTCGACGTGGTCGCTCGGCCGCAGCGGATCAGATGACTGTGACAACGCTCGCGATCCAACCCTGGAGGGACTGCATGATGGCGTTCCACGCGCCGGTGACCATCAGCACGCCGATCGCGATGAGCATCGCGCCGCCCGCGACGTTGATCGCCCGGATGTGCCGACGCATCCACGCGACGGCGCCGCCGGCCCAGCCGAGGCCGAGCGCGAGCAGCAGGAACGGGATGCCGAGGCCGAGCGCGTAGGCGAGGCCGAGGAGCGCGCCCTGCCCCGCCGAGCCGGTCGTGACGGTGAGCGCGCTGATCGCGGCGAGCGTCGGGCCCGAGCACGGCGTCCAGCCGAGCGCGAAGACGACGCCGACGAGCGGCGCCGCCCACAGGCCGCCCGCCTTGACCTGCTGCGGCTTCCAGACGCGCTGCAGGAACGAGAACTGGCCGACGAAGACGAGGCCGAGCACGATGAGCACGCCGCCGAGGATGCGCACGAGCGTGTCGCCGTGCTGCAGCAGGAACGAGCTGACGGCGCCGACGATCGCGTTGCCGAGCACGAACACGAGCGTGAAGCCGGCGATGAAGAGGCTGACGCCGCCCACGAGCCGGCCGCGACCGCGGCCCTGCTCGCCGACGAGCGAGCCGACGAGGCCGAGGTAGCCCGGCACGAGCGGCAGGATGCACGGGCTCGCGAACGAGACGATGCCGGCCAGCAGCGCGATCGGGATCGAGACGAGCAGCTGGCCGCTCAGCACGGCGCCCGCCGGATCGAAGGAAGCGGCGGCGATGAGGGAGGAGGCGGCGCTCACCGCTCGAGCTCCTCCCGCAGCAGGGTCGCGAGGATGCTCGTGTCGGAGACGGCGCCCGAGACGCGCGCCGCGACGCGGCCCTCCTTGTCGAGCACGAGCGTCGAGGGCACGGCGTTGGGGGCGACGATGCCGGTGAACGCGAGCTGCGCCTCGGCGCTCTCGTCGTCGAGGATCGACGGGTAGTCGATGCCGAACTGCTCCTCGAACGCCGTCGCCTGCGCGGCGCCGTCGCGCGTGTTGACGCCGATGAAGTCGACCTCATCGCCGAACTCGGCGTGCAGCTCGGCGAGCACGGGCGCCTCGACGCGGCACGGCGGGCACGCCGCATACCAGAAGTTGACGAGCGCGACGCCGTCGAGCTCCGACGAGTCGAACTCCCCGCCGCCTGCGAGCGGGCCGCCGAACTCGCCCGGCGCCTGGCGCTCGGCGAGCGGCACCTCGGTCACGAAGCCGTCGCCCGCGATGTAGCCCGCGTCGCCGACCTGCCCGGCCACGCCGTCGGCGCTCGAGCAGCCCGCGAGCGCGAGCGCAGCGAGCGCAGCGAGCGCGCCCACGCGCATCCGTCGACCGGCCCTCGTCGCCACGCCGCTCACACCGCTCCCGCGTCGACGGCGTCGACGCCCGCGGCGGGCTCGGCGTAGTCGACCTCGACCATGCGGCCGTCACGGCGCACGTAGCTCGTGATCGACGAGAGCTGGCAGCGGCGCTTGCGGGGGTCGTGCCAGAGCGGCTTGCCCGCGAGTGCGAGGTGCGAGATCCAGATGGGCGACTGGTGGCTCACCATCACGATGTCGCCGTCGTCGTCCGACTCGTCGAGCTCGTCCCACGCGTCCTCCATCGCGGCGATGACGCGCTGGGCGAGGGCGGTGTAGGGCTCGCCCCACGAGGGGCGGAGGGGGTTGCGCAGCAGCGGCCACGCCGACGGGTGCCGCAGCGCGCCGCTCGCCTCGAAGGCCTTGCCCTCGAACTCGTTCGTCGGCTCGATGATGCGGTGCTCGGTGCGGATCTCGAGGCCGAAGCGATCGGCCCACGGCTGCGCCGACTGCTGGGCGCGCTCGAGCGGGCTCGCGGCGAGCCGCACGACGGGGCGGCTCGCGAGGTGCTCGGCCGCGAGCTCGGCCATCCGCTCGCCGCGCTCGGAGAGGCGGTAGCCGGGCAGCCGCCCGTAGAGGATGCGCTCCGGGTTGTGCACCTCGCCATGGCGCACGAGATGGAGGCGACGGGCGGGCATGGCCTTCATCGTACTTGCGGAGTCTATGAGCGGTCCCGCTCGGGACACCGCCCGCGGCCGCGAGAGGATGGGCGCGTGCCCCTCCTCGTGCCCCTCGTCGCCGCGCTGCTCGTCGCCGCAGGCGCCGCCATGCTGTGGGTCTGGGCCGGGTCGATCGCGCACCGCGCGCACGGCGGCACGGTCGCGCTCGTCGTGGTCGCGCTCGCGGGTGCCGGCGTCTGGCTGCTCGTGGCCTCGGACGGGGCGGATGCGTCGGTGCCGGCCGCGGCGGGCTGGGTCGCGCTCGGCGCATCGGCGACCCTGCTCGTCGCCGGCTGGATCGGGATCGCGCGATGGGCGCCGGAGCGTCGTCGGTAGGATCGAGCGCGTGACTCAGCCGACCTCGCTCCCCCGCACGCTCATCGCCGACCTCGCGTCGCTGCCGGATGGGCCGGTGAAGGTGCAGGGCTGGGTCGAGACGGTGCGCGACCAGAAGCGCGTGCAGTTCGTCATCGTGCGCGACGAGTCGGGCGCCGCGCAGCTCGTCAACCCGGTCAACGACGACACCGCCGAGACCGCCGCGACGATCTCCGCGCTCATGCACGGCTCGTTCATCACCGTGACGGGCGACCTCAAGGCCGACGAGCGCGTCAAGCTCGGCGGGCTCGAGGTCAAGATGGGCTCGCTCGTGGTCGAGTCGGTCGCGAAGGACTCACCCGTAGCCGACGACTCGTCGATCGACAAGCGCCTCGACTGGCGCTTCCTCGACCTGCGCCGCCCCGAGGCGCAGCTCATCTTCCGCGTGCAGACCACGATCGAGCACGCGATGCGCCAGCACTGGATTGATGAGGGCTTCATCGAGCTCCACACGCCGAAGCTCATGGCCACCGCCTCCGAGTCGCGCGCCGAGCTCTTCGAGGTGCCCTACTTCGAGACGACTGCCTACCTCGCGCAGTCGCCGCAGCTGTTCAAGCAGATGGCGCAGTCGGCCGGCTTCGGCAAGATCTTCGAGATCGGCCCGGCCTTCCGCGCCGACCCCTCGTTCACGAGCCGCCACGCGACGGAGTTCACGTCGATCGACTCCGAGATCTCCTGGATCGACTCGCACGAGGACGTCATGCAGCTGCACGAGCAGCTGCTCGCGAAGGCGGTCGCCGCGGTCGTCGAGCGGCACGGCGCCGAGATCGAGGAGCGCTTCGGCATCACCCTCGAGGTCCCGACGCTGCCGTTCCCGCGCATCCCCCACGCCGAGGTGAAGGCGATCGTCGAGGCCCGCGGCCACACGATCGAGCGCGCCGACGGCGACCTCGACCCCGAGGCGGAGCGCCAGATCTCGGCGCACGTCAAGGAGACGATGGGGCACGACTTCGTGTTCGTCACCGAGTACCCCTCGGGCGTGCGGCCGTTCTACCACTTGCGCCCCGAGGGCCGCGGCGAGGTGACGAACTCGTACGACCTCATCTACAACGGGGTCGAGATCTCGACCGGCGCGCAGCGCGAGCACCGCATCGACGTGCTCGAGGCGCAGATCGCCGAGAAGGGCATGGATGCGTCGGAGCTCGAGGAGTACCTCGACTTCTTCCGCTACGGCGTGCCCCCGCACGGCGGCTTCGGCATGGGCCTCGCGCGCGTCGTGATGCTCATGCTCGGCCTCGGCTCGATCCGCGAGACGACGTACCTCTTCCGCGGCCCGACGCGCCTGAAGCCGTAGCGTCCTCCGCTCGTCGAGCAGCGCGCGCAGCGCGTCCCTCCGCTCGTCGAGTAGCGCGCGCCGCGCGCGTATCGAGACGGAGTCGACCGGACGCGATGCGCGGCCTGCGGCGACCGCTCGGGCAGCGGGGGCGTCAGGCGCCGAGCCGCGTCTTGATGCGGTCGGTCAGCTTCGCCTCGTCGACGCGCCACGCGGAGTGCTGCCGCCCGTCGATGAGCACGACGGGGATGTCGTCGCTGTAGCGCTCCGCGAGCGCGGGGTCGTCGAGGATCGACAGCTCCGTGAGCGACGCCTCGTCGAAGCCGGCGACGACGCGCTCGACGACCGGCCGCGCGTCGTCGCAGAGGTGGCAGCCGGGCTTGGTGATGAGGGTGATCTCGACCATCGCTCCAGCCTAGACAAGCAGAGGCCGGGAGCCTGCGAGTGCAGGTCCCGGCCTTGGCTGCAACCGGCTACTTGCGGTTGCGACGCTGGTGGCGCGTCTTACGAAGCAGCTTGCGGTGCTTCTTCTTCGCCATGCGCTTGCGGCGCTTCTTGACGACAGAACCCATAGAGGTTCCTCACTTCCGAATCGGGATTGCTCGCTGACGCTGCGCAGCCTCGAGGCCCGCGCAGGGAAAACGCTCGCGCCATCGTACCGGAATCGGCACGGGCGCCGCTGGGGTCAGTCCAGGCGGGCGTCGTCGGCGTCGCGCGCGGGCCGCTCGGTGTCGCCGTCGCGCTGCTGCTGCTCGCGACCGCGCAGCTTGCCCTTCGCGTCGTCGAACCGCTGCGCGTTGCGCGCCGAGAGCTCCTGCAGGCGCTCCTGCACCTCGTGGATGCGGTCCCGGGCCTCCTGCACGCGTTCCTGCACGTCGTGCACGCGATCGGCCGCGCGGCGACCGATCGATGCGCCGACCGGCGCGGGGTGCTCGACGGTGTCCGAGACGCGCGCGAGCGCCTGCTCCGCGGCGACGCGCGCCTGCTCGGCGGCCTGCCGCGCCTGGTCGGCGGCGGCGCGGAGCGGCGCCTGCACGTTGACGCCCGCCCACGCGGCGAAGGCGGCCGCGCCGAGCGACGCCTCCTCCTGGTCGCCCTCGGCGAAGATGAACGGCATGAGCCAGTCGTCGATCTCGTCGAACGGCGCGAGCACGATCGCGTAGTGGCGGTGCTGGCCGTCCTCGCGCACCGTCACGAGGCCCGCGTCGCGCAGCGTGCGGAGGTGCTTCGACACCGTCGGCTGCGGGACGCCGAGGGCCTCGACGATCTGGCTGACCGACGCGTCCCCCGTCGTCGCGCGGCGCTCGAGGAGCACCCCGAGGATGTCGCGGCGCGTGCTGTCCGCGATCACGCTGAAGATGTCGGCCATGTGGAAAGCATGCCAGCGTCGAGCCGGGGGCGACAAACCGCGGTCGGCGCGTGACGGCGCTCGCGAGGACTACGCTTGCCCCGTCCTGCGCCGCCCGACGGCGCTCCGGTTCCGCGAAGGGCACAGCACGTGGCGCAGCTGCGGTCGTCGAGCGATGCGACGCTGCTCGAACGATCGCGCGACGCCGTCGAGCACTTCGCGGCCGCCTACCCCGCGCGCTTCGCGATCATCGTCTTCGCCGCGCTCAACCTCGTCTTCGCCGTGCTGCTCGCGACGCCGTGGGCGAAGGCGGGTGAGGGCGCGACCGACCCGGTGGACGCGTTCTTCCAGGCCGTGAGCGTCGTGTGCGTGACGGGGCTCACGGTCGTCGACATGGCGACGCACTGGAGTCCCTTCGGCAACGCCGTCGTGCTCATCGGCGTGCAGGTCGGCGGCATCGGCGTGCTGACGCTCGCGTCGATCCTCGGCATGACCGTCGCCCGTCGGCTGGGCCTGCGGCAGCGCCTGATGGCGGCGAGCGACTCGAACCCCTCGCGCGTGCGGCGCGGCGTCGTGCAGGAGCAGCAGGCCATCCGGCTCGGCGAGGTCGGCTCGATGCTGCGCATCGTCGCCCTCTCCGTGCTCGTGTTCGAGGCCGTGCTCGTCGTGCTGCTGCTGCCGCGGCTGCTGCTCGAGGGCAAGGACTTCTTCACCGCGCTCTACGAGGCGACCTACTGGTCGATCATGGCGTTCACGAACTCGGGCTTCGTGCCGACCGTCGAGGGGCTCGAGCCCTTCGCGACCGACCCGTGGTTCCTCGGCGTGCTGATGCTCGGCGTCTTCGTCGGCTCGCTCGGCTTCCCCGTCTACTTCGTCATCCTGCGGCACCTCGGCAAGCCGCGGCAGTGGTCGCTGCACGTCAAGCTGACCATCACCGTCTCGCTCCTGCTCTTCCTGCTCGGCGGGCTCGCGTTCCTCGTGCTCGAATGGGGGAACCCCGACTCGTGGGGCACCGAGGACTTCGGCCAGCAGCTGATGCGCGCCTTCTTCCTCTCGACCATGGCCCGGTCGGGCGGCTTCGCGATCGACGACCTCGGGCTGCTGCACAACTCGAGCCTGCTCGTGACCGACATGCTCATGTTCGTGGGCGGCGGCTCCGCCTCCACCGCTGGCGGCATCAAGGTGACGACGCTCGCGATCCTGTTCCTGGCAGCGGTCGCCGAGGCGCGGGGCCGGAAGTCGATGGAGGCGTTCGGGCGCCGCATCCCCTCCGACGTGCTGCGCCTGGCGGTGTCGGTCACGCTCTGGAGCGCGACGATCATCGCCCTCGTCACCATCGTGCTGCTCGAGATCACCGGTGCACCGCTGTCGTTCGTGCTCTTCGACGTCATCAGCGCGTTCGGCACGGTCGGCCTCTCCACCGGCTTCACGCACGGCGGACTCGAGGACTCGGCGAAGGTGATCCTGGCGCTGACGATGTTCGTCGGCCGCATCGGTAGTGTGACGCTCGCCGCGGCGCTCGCCGCGAGCCAGCGGACGCAGCTGTTCACGCGCCCCGAGGAGAGGCCGATCGTTGGTTGACAGGATCCCCCACGACGCCCCCGTGCTCGTGATCGGGCTGGGCCGCTTCGGCGCCGCGACAGCGGGGCAGCTCGCGCGCCTCGACCGCGAGGTGCTCGCGATCGACGGCGACATCAACCTCGTGCAGAAGTGGTCGGAGCGCCTCACCCACACCGTGCAGGCCGACGCCCGCTCGATCGACGCGCTCAAGCAGGTCGGCGCGCAGGACTTCTCCATCGCGGTCTGCGCCGTCGGCTCGTCCATCGAGGCATCGGTGCTCATCACCGCGAACCTCGTCGACCTCGGCATCCCGCAGATCTGGGCGAAGGCGATCAGCCAGTCGCACGGCAAGATCCTCAGCCGCATCGGCGCCAACCACGTGATCTACCCCGAGGCGGAAGCCGGCGAGCGCGTCGCGCACCTCGTCTCGGGACGGATGCTCGACTACATCCAGTTCGACGACCAGTTCGCGATCGTGAAGATGTACCCGCCGAAGCACATCCGCGGCATCTCGCTCGCCGAGTCGAAGATCCGCTCGAAGTACCACCTGACGGTCGTCGGCGTGAAGAGCCCGGGCGGGGAGTTCACCTACGCGACCCCCGAGACCGTGGTCTCGAACCACGACCTCATCATCGTCTCGGGCAACCAGAACGACATCGAGCGCTTCGCGGGCCTGAGCGCGTGAGCACCGAGAGCGCGAGCGGCACGGGGATCGACGACGGCAAGCGCTGCCCGTGCGGCACGGGCCTCACCTACGGCGAGTGCTGCGGGCCCATGCACCGCCGCGAGCGCGAGGCCGCGACGGCCGAGCAGCTCATGCGCTCCCGCTTCACGGCGTTCGCGCTCGGCGACGTCGACTGGCTGCTCGCCTCGTGGCACCCCACGACCCGGCCCCGCTCCCTCGAGCTCGACCCGGGCATCCGCTGGCTCCGGCTCGACATCGTCGGCACGAGCGCCGGCGGTCCGTTCGACCGCGAGGGCACCGTCTCGTTCGACGCGCACTGGGTGGCCGACGGGACGCGCGGCGCGATGCGCGAGCTGAGCCGCTTCCGTCGCGACCAGGGCTGGCAGTACCTCGACGGCCAGCAGCGCTGACGGGGCTCAGCCCGCGGCGAGCTCCCGCGCGCGCTCGAGCGCGGCGGCCGTCGCTCGGTCGAAGACCTCGCCGAGGCGCGCTTCCTGCAGCACCGCGACGGCGCGCTCGGTCGTGCCCTTCGGGCTCGTCACGCGGCGGCGCAGCTCGGCCGGCTCGGCGCCGTCAGCGGCGAGCAGCTCGCTCGCGCCGCGGAACGTGCCCTGCACCATCGTCGCCGCCTGCTCGCGGGTGAAGCCCATCCGCTCGGCCGTGCGCGTGAGCTCCTCGATGAGCAGGAAGACGTAGGCGGGCCCGGAGCCCGAGATGGTCGAGAGCGCGTCGATCTGCGACTCGTCCAGCTCGAGCACCTCGCCGACCGACGCGAACAGCCGTGCGACGAGCGCGACGTCGTCGGCCGAGGCGCGGCTGCCGCCCGCCACGCCCGTGACGCCGAGCCCCACGTGCGAGGGCGTGTTCGGCATCGCCCGGACGACGGCGACGGATGCGGGCAGCACGGCCTCGATGGACGCGGTCGTCGTGCCCGCCGCGATCGAGACGACCACGGCATCCGCTTCGAGGCGCGGCGCGATCTCGCGCGCGAGCTCGACGATCCCGGCGGGCTTGACGCCGAGCACGACGAGCTTCGCGCCGGCGACCGCGCGGGCGTTGCCGCCCGGCTCGGACTCGAGCGCGATCGACTCGACGCCCTCGTGGCCGATCGCGCCCGCCTTCGCGGCGGTGCGGTTCGTCACGACGATGCGCTCGGCGCCGTGGCGCGCGAGCCCCGTGAGGATCGCGCCGCCCATCGAGCCGACACCGAGCATGGCGATGGGAGGCAGCAGCTCTGGCATGCGGCCAGGCTAGTGCCGTGAGCCGCGCGCGCGCCCGCGTAGACTCGCGGCCGTGAGCGCATCCCACGGTACGAAGGCGGTCGTCGCGGCGTTCCTCGCCAACACCGGCATCGCCATCACGAAGTTCGTCGCCTGGTTCTTCTCGGGCTCGGCGGCGATGCTCGCCGAGGCGATCCACTCGGTCGCCGACGCCGGCAACCAGCTGCTGCTCCTGCTCGGCGGCCGGCTCGCGAAGCGCAAGGCCGACGCCGAGCACCCGTTCGGCTACGGCCGCGAGCGCTACGTGTGGGCGTTCGTCGTCGCGCTCGTGCTGTTCTCGGTCGGCGGCCTCTTCTCGATCGCCGAGGGCGTCTCGAAGCTGCGCGACCCGCACGAGCTCGACATCATCTGGCTGCCGCTCGTCGTGCTCGCCATCGCGATCGTGCTCGAGAGCCTCTCCCTCCGCACCGCCATCAAGGAGTCGAACAAGGTGCGCGGCAAGGCGCGCTGGGTCGACTTCGTCCGCAAGGCGAAGAGCCCCGAGCTGCCGGTCGTCCTGCTCGAGGACCTCGCGGCGCTCCTCGGACTCGTCTTCGCGTTCATCGCGGTGGGCCTCACGGCGCTCACCGGCAACCCGCTCTTCGACGCGATCGGCACCGTCGTCATCGGCGTGCTGCTCATCGTCGTCGCGGCCGTGCTGGCCGTCGAGATGAAGTCGCTCCTCATCGGCGAGGGCGCGACGAAGGAGGACACCGCCCGCATCGCGCGCGTGCTGAACGCCGCCCCGGGCGTCGAGTCGGTCATCCACATGAAGACGCTCTACCTCGGCCCCGACGAGCTCATGATCGCGGCGAAGGTCGCGTTCCCGCCGAAGAGCGACATCGAGCACGTCGCGCGCACGATCAACGAGCTCGAGTCGCTGCTGCGCGCCGAGATCCTGCACGCGCGAGTGATCTACATCGAGCCTGACCTCTACCTCCACCGGCCCGAGATCGCTCCCTCGACCGACCACATCGTCATCCAGTCCGGCAACTGACGAACCGGACGCGTCTGTGTAGGCTGTCTGCATGGACTTCCTGCACTCGCTGCTGCTCGCCGGCCACTTCATCGGCCTCGCCCTGCTCGTCGGCACGTTCTTCGTGCAGATGCGGGCGAAGGCCGGGCACAACTTCACACTGCTCCTGATCGGTGGCGCGCTCCAGCTCGTGACGGGCGTCTCGCTCTACGGGCTGGCCATGGCGAACGACGCCGATGTGAACCACATGAAGCTGGGCATCAAGGGCGTCATCGCGCTCGTCGTCTTCGTCGCCGCGCTCATCGGCTTCCTCCGCCAGCGCTCGATGCGCAACGAGAAGTCGCGCCTGGCGGCTGGCGGCGCCGTGGCGGCCGCCGACGTCGCCCTCGAGCGGAAGCTCCTGCCGTTCTTCCACGCGGCCGGCGGGCTCGCGCTCGTCAACCTCCTCATCGCGGTGTTCTGGCGCTGAGGTGACCGGATGGGGTGGCTCGAGCTCGTCGCCCTCCTCGCCATCCTGGGCGTGACGGTCGCGCTCGTGCTCGCGGGACCCGCTTGTGGCACAGCGCCTCGACGCAGCGAGCCCGCCGCATGGGCGGCGGGCTCGGCGTCATGGACGAGATCTGGCGCCCGCACACCTACGAGCAGCGCATCGCGGAGGAGCAGCACGAGGAGGCCGACGACCAGGTCGAGGGGCTCGAGCCGAAGGACCCGCGCCGCGCTTCGGACTGAGCCGCGCGCGGACCGCCGCGCGTCGGCCGCCGCCTGAGCCAGCGCGGCGACCGGTCAGCGGCGCTCGGCGAAGAACGCGCGCAGCTGCCGCTCCGCCTCCGCTGCGAGCACCCCCGAGACGACCTCGACGCGGTGCGGCAGCCGCCGCTCGCGCAGCAGGTCGACGACGCTCCCGGCGGCGCCGGCCTTCTCATCCCACGCGCCGAACACGACGCGGTCGATGCGGCTCGCGAGGATCGCGCCCGCGCACATGACGCACGGTTCGAGCGTGACGACGAGCGCGCATCCGTCGAGCCGCCAGGCTCCGCGCGTCGCGGCCGCCTCGCGCAGCGCGACGACCTCGGCGTGCGCCGTCGGGTCGTGCCGCAGTTCGCGCTCGTTGCGGCCCGTGCCGATGACGGTGCCGGATGCGTCGACCACGACCGCGCCGACCGGCACGTCGGCCGAGCGCTCGGCCGCCGCCGCCTCGTCGAGCGCGAGGCGCATGAGCGCCTCGTCGCGTGCTGCCGGCCGCATCCGCCCTCCTCGTCGGGGCGCACCGGATGCAGGCCGCCCACTACCCTGAACCCTATGCGAGTCCACGTCGCCGACCACCCGCTCATCACCCACAAGCTCACCGTGCTGCGGGATGCGCGCACGCCCTCGCCGACCTTCCGGTCGCTCGTGGGCGAGCTGATGACGCTGCTCGCGTACGAGGCGACCCGCAACGTGCGCGTGACGCCGAAGGAGATCACGACGCCGGTGACGGTCACGACGGGTGTCGAGATCGCGGAGCCGCGCCCGCTCGTCGTGCCGATCCTGCGCGCGGGGCTCGGCATGCTCGAGGGCATGACGGCGCTCGTGCCGACCGCCGAGGTCGGCTTCCTCGGCATGGCGCGCAACGAGACGACGCTCGAGCCGACAACCTACGCCGAGCGACTGCCGGACGACCTCTCGGACCGCCAGTGCTTCGTGCTCGACCCGATGCTCGCCACCGGCGGCTCGCTCTCGGGCGCGATGCAGTTCCTCTTCGACCGCGGCGCGGTCGACGTCACCGCCATCTGCCTGCTCGGCACCCCCGAGGGGCTCGAGCGCGTCGAGCGCGACATGGACGGGCACGACGTGACGATCGTGCTCGGCGCCCTCGACGAGGGCCTCGACGAGCGCGGCTTCATCGTGCCGGGGCTCGGCGACGCCGGCGACCGCCTCTACGGCACGGTCGGCGACTGAGCGCCCGCGGCGAGCGCGCCGCTCTCCGTCACAGTTCGTCACATCGTTGCGTCATTTGACTTGCGACGCGAGAAGCGGCGATACTGACAGGCATGACGACCACCTTCGGCCCCCAGTCCGTCCTCGCGACGAACGGGACGAACGGCATGATGATGCCGATGGTCGACATGCGTCGAATGTGTGCTTGAGCCCAGCTCGCACCAGCCCGACCGCTCCGCATCGGAGTCGCTGACGCATAGCCGTCGCACCCCGTGAGGCCCTGAGCAGGCCTTCGAGCGGTCGCCGGACCCATCCGGGGTCTGCACACCACCCCTCGACTCCTCGAGTCGGCAGCACTCATCGCCCCTCCGCGGGCGCTGCCGACCGCACGCCGGAAGGCCATCCCATGACCATCACCGCTCTCCCCGCCCGCACTGCCCTTCACCGTCAGCTCGGCCGCCCGTCGCTCGCCCAGCCCCGCACGAGCGGCTCGAGCGCCCTCAAGCCGCAGCCCGCCGCGTCCGCCCCGACCCCGACGGCCGCGCCGCACGCCGCCGTCCGGGCCGTCCCCGAGGGCGCCGAGGCGCGCGGCTTCGTGCTCTACGTCGGCCTCGGCGAGGACGCGGCCGCCGAGGACCGCGTCGAGCTCGCACGGCTCGTCACCGAGCTGCGCGCACTCACGTCGAAGCTCGCCCCGAGCGCCCAGACCCACGCGGCCGTCGCCCTCGCCCCGGCCGGCGCCGGCGGTCGCGACGTCGACGTCGTGCGCCGCGCGCTCGGCGACCCCGCGGTGCAGCAGCCCGCGGCAGAGACCGACCCGGGCATCGTCATCGACCTCACCCGCAAGCGCGTCGCGATCGGCGACGAGATCGCGCCGCTCACCTACCGCGAGTTCGAGCTGCTGCAGCACATCGTGCTGCGCGAGGGCTCGACGGTCGGCCGCTGCGACATCATCGACGCGCTGTGGGACGCCGACGCCGACGACCGGCCCAACGAGCGCACGATCGACGTGCATGTGCGGCGGCTGCGCGCGAAGCTCGGCGCCTACGCCGAGATCATCCGCACGGTGCGCGGCGCGGGCTACCGCTTCGACCGGCACGCCGACGTGACGGTGCTCGCCTCCGGGCCGAGCCCCGACCGCTTCTGATCGGCGCCCACAGGCCTTTCACAGCAGGAACTGGGGCGGCTCGTTACCCAACCGTTATACGTTCGTCGTACGTTGATCGTAGTGCTGTGGCGATCGGCGGAAGCGGAGGCAGCAGCCTCACTTGGTGCAAGGGACTGGGGCCGGTCGGGAGAACCCGACCGGCCCTCTTGCACGTCTTGGCAGGTCAGCCGAGGTGCTCGGCGAGGAACGCGGATGCGCTGCGCCGGAAGGCGCCGGAGGTGGGCGCGTTCACGTGGTTGCGGCCCGGGATCTCCTCGAATCGGCCGTCGGCCAGCAGCGGCAGCAGCTCGCGGGTGTCGTCCGCGCGGGTGTCCTTCGCGCCCGTCATGAGCAGCGTCGGCACGGCGGGCGGCGCTTGCGCCGGGTCGAAGAGGGTGCGCGAGACCTCTCCCGCGAGCGTGACGAGCGTGGCCGGGTCGTGCTCGGGGAAGACCGCCGCGAGGTCGACGATGAACGACTCCATGGGGCCGGGCTCGGCTTCGCCCGCGAGCGCGCGCTGCGCGAGGTCGACGTCGAAGCGCTCGAACGGGTCGCTCGCCGGCAGTCCGCCGAGCACGAGCGCCCGGAAGGCGTGCGGACGGGTGCCGGCATGCCGCCAGAGCAGCCGGGCGCCCATCGAGTAGCCGATCGCGCCGGGTGGCTCGTCGAGCGCCAGCTGCGCGAGCACCGCGTCGACGTCGGCGACGAAGCGCGGCACGCCGTAGCCGGTCGATGGCCGGTCGCTCTCGCCGTGGCCGCGGAGGTCCATCGCGATGCCGCGGAGCCCCCGCTCGGCGAGCGCGGCGCTCCATCCGCTCCCGATCCAGTTGCGCTTCGCGTTCGACGAGAAGCCGTGGATCATCAGCACGGGCGAGCCGTCGGGGTCGCCGAGCTCGTGCAGGGCGATCCGCACGCCGTCGGGCGCCATCGCGAACACGGTCATGCTGCTCCTCGGTCGGGGGCGGATGCGGTGCGTCGGGTGACGAGGGGCCGCGCCCGTCGAGCCCTAGGCTAGCGACGAGAGAAGGGTGCTGCGTTGGCGCGTTCCGTCCTGTTCATCAAGCACATCGAGTACGAGACGGGCGGGCACGCGACGACGCTGCTGAGCCACCTGCCGACGCGCGAAGCGGTGCTCGAGACCGCGCTGCCGCCGCTCGACGACATCGCCGGCATCGTCATCACCGGCGGGCAGATGAGCGCCGCCGAGGTCGATCGCTTCCCGTCGCTGCAGGCGACGGCCGATCTCGCGCTGCAGGCCATCGACGCAGACGTGCCGGTGCTCGGCATCTGCCTCGGCCACCAGATCATCGGCCGCGCGCTCGGCGGTGTGCACCGCGAGGGCGTCGTCGACGCCGTCGGCATCCTCGACATCGAGCTCCTCGAGCCCGACCCGTGGCTCGGCGACCACGTCGGCCAGCTCGGCGCCATGCGCTGGAACAGCGACGTCGTGTCGCTCCCGCCGGGCGCGCAGCTGCTCGCGCGCAGCGCGACCGTCGACAACGACGCGTTCCGCTACGGCTCGGCGCTCGGCATGCAGTTCCACCTCGAGGCCGACGACCGCGTCATGCGGCTCTGGGACTCCGTGGCGTCGCCGACGCTCTCGGAGCTGCGCGACCCGGATGCCGTAGCCGAGTGGCGCGCACACCTCGCGAGCGACGAGACCCTGCTGGGCGTCGTCGAGCGCGGCTTCGGCGCGTTCGCGGAGGCGTGCGCCGCGCGACTCTGACGGCCGCGCCGCACCATCGGGGTCAGCCGGCGAGCTGGACCGTCGCCTCGGTCGGCCCGCCGCAGCGCTCGGTGCCGCCGACCCGCACCCAATCGGGCTGCACCACCGCCTCGGTCAGCACCGCGCCGTCCTCGCCGAGCGCGCGGAGCCTCAGCCGCTCGCCAGGGTCGTACAGCATGAACGTCGCGAGCTCGTCCCCGACGGTGACGCGGCCGGCTCCGATCTCGGGTTCGCCCTCGACGCCGCAGCCCGCCTCCGGGCACACCTCGAGCGCCGCGATGCCGTCGGCGGCCGACCCGAGCTCGACGTGCAACGTGCTCGAGTAGCCGACAGCGGTGCAGGCGGCACCGAACCCGCAGCCGGTCGTGCCTGCGACGACGGCGAGCGTCGCAGCGAGCGCTCCCAGTGCGCGGCGCACGGCTACACGACCGGGCGCAGCAGGCCGACCGGCTCGCCCGCGCTGCGCTGCACGAGGCCGAGCGGCTCGCTGAGCCGCTCGAGCGAACCCTCCGGGATCGCGCCGGCCCGCTCGAGCATCGCGAGGGCGACCGGTGCGCCGGCTCGCCGCGCGCCGTCGGCGCTCTTCACGACCGCGGTCGTGCCATCGGGAGCGACCATCGCTTGCGTGCCCTCCGCGCCGAACTTCGTCGCGCAGCGCGTACCCTCGATCACGACCGCATCGGGTCGGCCCGCGCCGTCGATAAGGGTGGGATGCCCCCGCATCGCGTCGCCGACGAAGCGTTGCGCACCGATGCCGTCGGGCGCGAGGCGCCGGAAGGCTCGCGCGAGCCCGACCGGGGTGGTCGCGAACACCAGCGCGCCGCAGCCGTCGCGCGCCGTACCGAGCACGCGCTCGCCGGTGGCGCGGTCGATGCCGTCCCTGAGGATGGTCGTGAGCGGGTGCGACGCCTCCCAGTAGCCATCCGGGGCCCCTAGAGCGCGCGCTACGGCGGCGAACGCGATGTGCTTGCCGACGCACATGTGCGCGAAGCGCCGCAGGGTGCCGTCCGGCGCCTTCATCGGCGGGCAGCGCAGCGACTCCTCGTCGACGCCGAGCGCGACCGCCATCGCTTGCGCGGCGGTGATGTGCTCCTCGTCGGCCCAGTGGCTCGCGCTCGCGAGCGCCGCGTGCGCGGGCTCGAGCTCGACGAGGCCCCGCTCGAGCAGCGTCGCCGCGAACAGGGGTTTGAGCGCACTGCGCGCGAGGAACGGTCGCTCGACCGGGCCGTGCGCCTCGATGACGCGGCCTTCGGGATCGATCAGCACGGCGACGCCGCGGTGCTCCGACTCGACGAATCCGTCGCGCTCGACGACGGCGAGGAGCTCGGTGGCTGGCATTCGCCCAGGCTAGTGCGCGACGCCTGCGCCTTCGATGCGCAGCAGCCGTCGCTTCGCCTCGACCCCGCCGACGTACTGCCCGAGCGCGCCGTCGCTGCGCACCACCCGGTGGCACGGGATGGCGACCGGGAGCGGATTGCGACGGCACGCTGTGCCGACCGCGCGCACGGCTCGGGGCGAGCCGGCGGCCGCCGCGACCTCGGCGTAGCTGCGCGTCTCGCCGTAGGGGATCTCGCGCAGCCGCTCGATCACGTCGCGACCGAAGCCGCGGGCGAGCGAGAGATCGAGCGGGCCGCCGAACGCGCGAGCACGGCCCGCGATGAGGTCGTCGATCGCGTGCGCCGCGGCGTCGAGGCGCGCGGGCGCCTCGAGGATGCGCGGGCTGAGGACGGTCGCGAGCCGCTCGAGGGTCGCGTCGGGCGCATCGCCATCGAACGTCACCGAGACGAGCCCCACCGGTGTGCTCGCGAGCAGCAGGGCGCCGAGCTCGGTGTCGAGGGAGCGGTAGGCGACGTCGAGCAGCCCCCGCTCGCCGGCGCGATCCGCGAGCCTCGACCGCAGCGCGGCGACCCGGTCGGCGGAGGGCTCGAGCTGGACGGCCGGGAACGGCGTTCGCGACGAGACCTGATCGATCATCGCTCCTCCTCCAGCAGCACCCGCAGCCGCCGGACGCCGTCGGACGACGCGCGACGCACCGCATCCGTCGAGGACTGCAGGTGCGCGGCGACCTCCGCGAACGGCAGCCCGCCGAGGTGGTGCAGCACGACCGCCTCGCGCTGACGCTGCGGCAGCTGCGCGAGCGCGCGAGCGAGGTCGAGGTCGCGCGCGCGACTGGGCGCGATGCGCTCCGGCACCTCGCCGACCACGAGTCTCGAGCGCCGTCGCAGCACGTCGATCGCCTTCCGGTGCGCGATCGTCACGAGCCAGCCCTCGATGCGCTCGTCGTGCGCCAGTGTCGGGTAGGCCTCGAGCGCGGCGAGGAACGTCTCGCTCCACGCGTCATCGGCATCGGCCTCGTCGAGGAGCGCCCGGCACACCCGCCACACGCGAGCGCCGTGCCGCTCGACGATCCTCTCGAACGGCGCACGGCTCACGCGACCGAATCTAGCCGCGCGCGCCGCTCGTGATCGAGCAGGTAGCGCTTGCGCTCGACACCGCCCGCGTAGCCGGTGAGCGCACCGGTCGAGCCGACCACGCGGTGGCACGGCACGACGATCGAGAGGGGGTTGCGGCTGTTCGCGAGCCCGACGGCGCGCACGGCGGTCGGCTGGCCGATGCGGGCCGCGATCCAGCCGTAGGTGCGCGTCTCCCCGTAGGGAATCTCGCGGAGCGCCTCCCACACGCGCACCTGGAAGGCGCTGCCGGCGGGGTCGAGGGGCAGCTCGAACGCCTCCCGCTCCCCCGACCAGTACTCGTCGAGCTGTCGCACGGCATCCGCGAACACCGCGTCGTCGCGGTCGCCGAAGCCGGCCGGGTCGGGCGCGGGCCGATGCTCGGGCATGTAGACGCCCGAGAGCGCGCCGTCGCGGGCGACGAGGGTCAGCTCGCCGATCGGGCTGTCGATGGTGGTGTGCGTCATGGCCGTATTCCTCTCACACCCTGCCAACGCGCGAGGGGCGGGGAATGTGAGGTTGTGGATGGCAGCGGATGCGCGGGCCGCCCGTGCACGCCGCCTAGGCTCGGAGCATGGAGATCGCGCTCGTCCGGCACGGCCAGACGGACTGGAACCTCGCCGGCCGGCTGCAAGGCACGAGCGACATCCCGCTCAACGAGACCGGCATCGCGCAGGCGCACACCGCGGCCAGGCTGCTCGCGGCCGAGACGCCCGGCGAAGGCCGGTGGGATGCCGTGGTCTCGTCGACCCTCGAGCGCGCAGCCGTGACGGCCGACATCATCGCCGCGGAGCTCGACCTCGAGGTCGGCGGCCGCTTCGCGAGCCTCATCGAGCGCGCCTATGGCGAGGTCGAAGGACTCACGAAAGACGAGGCGATCGCGCGCTTCGGCACCGACTGGCCGGGCGAGGAGGACTTCGACGACCTGCAGCGGCGAGCGGTGGCGGCGATCGACGACGTCGCGGCACGCAATCCCGTCGGAGCGCTCGTGATCGTCTCGCACGGCACCTTCATCCGTGCGTTCGCCGACCACGTCACGGGCCTCGAGACCCGCACGCCCGACAACGCGCACTCCGTGCGCTTCCGCGGCACGCCCGGCGCGTGGACGCTCGTCGACGGGCTGGTGCTCGCGTGAGCCTGGACGCGCTCCGTGCGGCGCTGCCGGAGCACGTGCTCGTCACCGACCCGGTCGCACTCGAGATCGCGCGCGCCGACAAGTCGGGCCACCGCTCCCTCGCCGCGCCGCTCGCGATCGTCGAGGCGGAGGCGGTCGAGCACGTGCAGGCGGCGCTGCGCTGGGCGAGCGAGCATCGCGTGCCGGTCGTGCCGCGCGGCGCGGGCACCGGTCTCGCGGGCGGCGCGATCGCGGGCGAGGGCGAGCTCGTCGTCTCGGTCGACCGCATGCGGCGCCTGCTCGACGTCTCGCTCGTCGACCAGTCCTGCGTGGTCGAGCCGGGCATCCGGAACGCCGAGCTGGGCGAGCTGCTCGCCGAGCACGGCCTGTGGTGGCCGCCCGACCCGGCGAGCCGCGCGATCTCGACGGTGGGCGGCAACATCGCCACGAACGCCGGCGGGCTGCTGTGCGCGAAGTACGGCGTGACGCGCGAGTGGGTGCTCGCGCTCGACGTCGTGCTGGCCGACGGCAGCCTCATCCCCACCGGTCACCGCACCGTCAAGGGCGTCACCGGGCTCGACGTCACGGCGCTCATGATCGGCTCGGAGGGGACGCTCGGCATCGTCGTCGGTGCGACGCTCAAGCTGCGCCCGCTCGTCGAGGGCGGCATCTGGACGGTCGGCGCCTTCTTCGACGACGAGGCCGTCGCCGCCGCCGCGTGCACCGCGGTGACGGCCGCGCGCATCCGCCCCGCCATCATGGAGCTCGTCGGGCGCGACGCCGTCTCGATGCTCGCCGCCTACACCGGGCAGCCGATGGAGGGCGCGTTCGTGCTCGTGCAGACCGACGACCTCGGCGCCGCCGCGACCTCGGAGGCGGTCGCCGCGATCCTCGCCGCGCACGGCGGGCGGGTCGAGCGCACCGACGACGCGGCGCGGTCGGATGTCCTGGTGCAGGTGCGCAGGCAGGTGCACTTCGCGCTCGAGTCGTTCGGCACGGTGCTCGTCGAGGACGTCTCGGTGCCGAGATCGCGGCTCGCGGACATGTTCCGGGCGTGCGACGAGGCATCCGCTCGGCACGGCGTGCGGCTCGCGACGACCGCGCACGCCGGCGACGGCAACCTCCACCCGACGTTCGTCTTCGACGGCACCGAGCCGAGCGACGAGATCTGGGCGTGCGCGAACGAGGTGTTCGAGGCGGCGATCGCGATGGGCGGCACGCTCACCGGCGAGCACGGCGTGGGCATCCTGAAGCGCCGCTGGCTCATCGACGAGCTCGGCGAGCGGCAGCTCGAGCTGCAGCGCGCGGTGCGGGCCGCCTTCGACCCGCTCGGCATCCTGAACCCCGGCAAAGCCGTCTGACGCCTTCCCGTTCGTCGAGTAGGCCGAAGGCCGTATCGAGACGATCGCAACGATCTCGATACGGCCGCGGCCTACTCGATCAGCGGTGGCGGGTCAGCGGACGGCGACCAGGTCGCACACGAAGATGAGCGCCTCGTTCGGGCCGATCACGCCGCCCGCGCCGCGCTCGCCGTAGGCGAGGTGAGGCGGGATGACGAGCTTGCGGCGGCCGCCGACGCGCATGCCGAGGATGCCCTGCTCCCAGCCCTTGATGACCATGCCGACGCCGAGCGGGAACTCGAGCGGGGCGCCGCGGTTGTAGGAGGCGTCGAACTCCTCGCCGGTCGAGTGCGTCACGCCGACGTAGTGCACGCTCACCTGCTTGCCGTTCACCGCCTCCTCGCCGTCGCCGACGGTGATGTCGGTGATCTCGAGGTCAGCGGGCGCGGGGCCCTCGGGGGCGTCGATCTCGGGCTTCTCAGTCATGCGCCCATCCTCGCACGCGCCCGCCCGAGTGCCTCCGCGCATCCGACCACCCGACCTCCAGCCTGCGCGCGTAGCCTGGGGCCACTCGCCCGCCGACGGAGGGCGCGACGCGAACTCAAGGAGGACTCCATGGCCATCACCTCGAACGCGAGCACCAGCTGGAACGGGCCGCTCAGCAGCGGCTCCGGCACGACCACGCTCGGCACCGGCTCGAGCTTCGACCTCACGTGGAAGGCGCGCGCCGAGGAGGGCGGCGCCTCGACGCCCGAGGAGTTCATCGCCGCCGCGCACGCCTCCTGCTACGCGATGGCGCTCTCCCACGCGCTCGAGGAGGCCGGCCACGCGCCCGAGTCGCTCAGCACGAGCGCGAAGGTCTCGTTCGAGCCCGGCAAGGGCATCACGACGAGCGTGCTGACGGTGAGCGGGAAGGTGCCCGGCATCGACCAGGATCAGTTCGCGAAGCACGCCGAGGAGGCCAAGGCCGGCTGCCCGGTCTCGCAGGCGCTCGCGGGCATCGAGATCCAGCTCGAGAGCGCCACGCTCGAGGGCTGAGAAAGCCATCGCGGAAGCGGGTGGGATGCCTTACATTCAGCAGTAGACCCGCGCAGGGGCCTCGACGGGCCTGCGAGGGAACCACCCACCACCACTCGCAAAGGAACGCCAATGGGCTTCAAGCAGCTTCCCACCCACCTCCTCCTCTCGCCGCTGGGCGAGGATGACTTCATCATCATGGGCGGAGAGGACGACTTCATCATCATGGGCGGCGGCAGCTCCAAGTAGCCTCGCCCCGACCCCCGCGGCCGCGGTGCTGACAACGATGTCGGCCCGCGGCCGCGCTGCGTCCGGGGGCTGTCCGCTCAGCGCGACGGCGGCGGGATGAGCGCGAGCAGCTCCCACACGGTGTGCGCGGCGGCCAGCCCGGTGATGCCCGCGTGGTCGTGGGCGGGCAGCACCTCGACGACGTCGCCGCCCACGATGTCGAGCCCACGCAGCTCGCGCAGCACGCCGAAGAGCTCGCGGGTGCTGATGCCGGCGACCTCCGGCGTGCCGGTGCCCGGCGCGTGCGCCGGATCCAGCACGTCGATGTCGATCGACACATACACCGGCCCGGTGCCGAGGCGGTCCCGGATGCGCTCGGCGAGCTGCTCGGGCGAGTGGCGGGCGAAGTCGTCGCTCCGGATGATCGCGAACCCGGCCCGCGCGTCGTCGTCGAGCTCGCTCGGGTCGTAGATGCCGCCGCGGATGCCGACGTGCTGGCAGTGCTCGAGATCGAGCAGCCCCTCCTCCGCGGCGCGGCGGAACGGCGAGCCGTGCCAGATGCTCGCGCCGTGCAGCGTGTCCCAAGTGTCGAGGTGCGCGTCGAAGTGGAGCACCGCGAGCGGGCCGTGGCGCTCGGCGGCCGCCCGCAGCAGCGGCAGCGCGATCGTGTGGTCGCCGCCGATCGCCACGACGGTCGTGCCGCCCTGCACGAGCGTCCGCGCCTGCTCGTGGATCGCCTCGACGGCCGCCTCGATGTCGTAGGGTCCGACCCGCAGGTCGCCGCCGTCGACCACCTGTCGGTCGCGGAACGGGAACGACTCGTGCACCTGGTGGTACGGATGCAGCTGGCGCGAGTGCTCCCGCACGTGCGCCGGCCCGAAGCGCGCGCCCGGGCGGAAGCTCGTGCCCGAGTCGAACGGGATGCCGACGACGGCGACGTCGGCGTGCTCGACCTCGTGCAGCTGCGGCAGCAGCGCGAAGGTGGCGATGCCCGCGTAGCGCGGCAGCCCCGGGTCGTCCCGCTGACCGATCATGTCGTCTCCCTGTCCGGCCCGGTCGAGGCGCACGACCGTGCCGGATGCGGTCGCTCTCGTCGCGATTCTGGCACGCGACAGTCGCCCTCGTGCCACCGAGCGGCCCGGATGCGAGCACACCGAGGAGCACGAGAGAATGGTGGCGGAGGTGCGGCAGTGGACCACGAGGGCACGCAGGGCGACGGATCGGCGATCGACGCGATCGAGCGCTATGCGCGCCGGGCTGCGCGGATCGGCAGGATCGCCGCCGAGGAGCGCACCCCGCACGAGGAGGCGCACGAGATCGCTCGAGCGACGGCGCTGCTCGCGGCGCGCGACTACGGGCGCGACGCCGCGCGGGCGCGGCTCCGCCGCTCGCCGCTCCTGCACGGCCTCCTCGCGGTCGTCGTGCTCATCCCGGTGGCGAGCGCCTTCATGCCCGACGGCCGCGGGCTCACGCTCTTCTCCCTGCTGTCGCTCGTGTACGTCGCCGTGCACGTGGCCGAGCTCACGGTCGGCAGCCCCGTGCACCGCTTCGCCGGCCGGCTGCCCGCCGCGGTGCAGCAGTTCCTCTCTCCGCACCAGGTGCTCTTCGAGCAGGCGGTGCTGCACGCCTACACCGAGCGGAGCCGCGAGCTCGGCGCGGTCGGCTGCTCGTGCGGCGTGCACGACGACGCCCCCTGACATCATCCGCAGGGACGACGCGCGATCCGTCGCCGGTGCGATGTGGCGCCACGCTCGCGTCGGCTGTGATGGAGGAATGAAGAGACGCCTCCCCGCCATCGCCGCCCTCGCGGCGGCCTCGCTCGCCACGGCAGCCCTGACCGGCTGCACGAGCCTCACCGACACGCTCGAGCGCGTCCACAGCGAGTCGTTCGACACGCGCGCCGCGGCGTCCGACGGCTGGGTCGGCGTGACGATGCCGGAGTGGCTCCCGGAAGATGCGTCGAGCATCCGCACCACGGCGACCACGAACGAGAGCAGCGCGGTCATCGCGTTCTCCGGTGGTGAGCCGAGCGGATGCGCGGAGGGCACTCGCTCGACGCTCCCGTTCGATGGGCGCTACGGCGGGTTCGCGGATGCGAGCGAGCTGCCCGAGGCGGTGCTCTGGTGCGGCCCGTACGAGGTGCACGAGACGACCGAGGGGTGGCTCGCCTGGTTCAACGCCACCGAGCAGGGGCAGACGCCCGACTCCTGAGCGCCGGTGCCGGGCTCAGCCCTTCGGGTGGCGCTCCCGCTCGAACGTCAGGTCGAGCGACCACGAGGGTGGCTCGCCCTCGGCGTGCAGCCGCTGGGAGTGCGGCTCGAGGCTGTTCCGGAACAGCGCGGGCACCGTGAAGCCGTCACCGCTCGCGAGCAGCCGTCCCCGTGCGTCGAGCAGGAGCGCGTGGCGCACCACGCCCTCGTCATCCGGGGCGCTCGTCCACCGCAGCTCGGTCGCCGACGGCCAGCGCTCGAGCAGCCGCGCTCGCAGCCCGTTCATCGCCGCCGCGAGACCCTCGGCCATCCGCTCGTACGCTGCTCGAGCGACCTCCGGGTCGGGCGTGAGCTCGCTGTCGTCGAAGTCCATGGTGCTCGCGATCCTGGCACCGCTCTGAGCCGTGCCCGTCCCGACGCGCGAGCGCACGCATCCGGGAACCACGAAGGCCACTCGCTCTCGCAAGTGGCCTCCTACTGTCTCAACACAGTGCGCGCCCGGAGGGACTCGAACCCCCAACCTTCTGATCCGTAGTCAGATGCTCTATCCGTTGAGCTACGGGCGCTTGGCCGAACGGCCAGGGATCAGACTACCTGATCCCTGGCCGTCAGCGCGAATCGAGCCGCGTCACGAGGACGCGACCAGGCTCACAGGGGGCGAATGTTCGCGGCCTGCGGGCCCTTGTTGCCCTCGACGATCTCGAACTCGACTGCCTGAGCCTCTTCGAGGGTCTTGAAGCCGTTGGACTGGATCTGGCTGTAGTGAGCGAACAGATCCTTGCCGCCGTCGTCCGGAGCGATGAAGCCGAAGCCCTTGCCGGAGTCGAACCACTTGACGGTGCCGGTTGCCATATTTCCTTCAATCATGCTGTGCGGCCGGAGCCGCGTTCAAAAGCGCCGAGCAAGATCCGCCCTGCGCCGTCCTCAGCGTAGCGTCGATCACCGACGCCGCGCTGAGAACTTTTCCGCCGGCTTGCGCCGGAGGAACGAGCGAGGCCCCGCGTTCCAGAAGGAAGCGGGGCCTCAGTCCGTGGAGACGGAGGGATTTGAACCCTCGGTCCCCTATTGGGGACTCCACCTTAGCAGGGTGGTGCACTAGGCCGGACTATGCGACGTCTCCGTGGCCCGCGGTGGGCAGGCCGACCGCAAGTCTAGCAAAGCGGGGAACGGTCTCGATACGCGCGCTACTCGACCAGCGGGGCGGTCAGCCGCCGAAGGGCACGACGCACGACTCCTGCGACGCGTCCTGGCCGATGACGCCCTCGAGCTCGTCGGTCGGCGTCGGCGTGGGCGTCGTGCCGGGTTCGGCGCTCTCGGTCGGCTCAGGCGTCCCGGTCGGATCAGGGGTGGCGGATGCCGTGGGCCCGGCCGTCGGCGCGGGCGTCTGGTCGGTCGATCCCACACCGAGCGAGTCCTCGCCGAGCTCGATCGGCAGGTCGAGCCGGATGCGGCGCATGAGCTCCTCGGCGCGCTCCTCGTCGGGGACGACGCGCGCCCCCTCCGGCACGTTCGGGAAGAGCACGAACTGCATCGTCTCGAGCGGGATGTCGGCGAGCACGCGCGCCATCGACACCATCGTGCCGATGTCGCCGAGGCCCGACGAGAGCGTCATGTTCTCGATCGCGACCTGCGAGATCGCGTAGAGGCGCGTGAAGTCGGTGAGCACCGCATCCGACTGGAGCGTGCGCACGAGCGACGAGAGGAACACCTGCTGCGACGAGATGCGCGCGAGGTCGGAGCCGTCGCCGACGCCGTGCCGCGAGCGGAGGAACTGCAGCGCCCGCTCCCCCTCGAGCTCGTGGACGCCGGCCTCCTCGATCTGGAGGCCCGTCCACGGGTCGTCGATCGGGCCGGCGAAGCAGACCGGCACGCCGCCGACCGCGGTCGACATGTTGATGACGCCCTGGAAGGTGATCATCGCCGCGTACGGCACGTCCATGCCCGTGAGGCTCTCGACCACCGTCGCGACGCACGCGAGCCCGCCGCGGCCGAGCGCCTGGTTGAACTGCACGTTGCGCGCGGCCGGCACCGTCTCGCCCGTCTCCGGGTCCTCGCACGCGGGGAAGTCGACGAGCAGGTCGCGCGGGAAGGAGACGACGCGGGCGCGGCTGTGATCCTCGTTCACGTGCAGGAGCATCGTGACGTCGTTGAGCTTGCCGCCGTCGTAGGCCGACTCGCCGAACTCCTCGCCCTGCCCCTCGCGCTGGTCGGAGCCGACCATCAGGATCGTGAACCCGCCCTCGTAGGGCGCGAATCCGGCTTGCGCGGGCGGCACGTCGGCGGCGAGGTCGACCGTCGTGATCCCGGTCGTGACGCGCAGCACCGAGATGCCGACGACGCCGACGAGCGCGGCGAGCACGACGGCCAGGCCCAGCGCGATCCAGCGGAAGAGGTGCGCGGCCCCCGAGTGACGGCGCAGCCGCCCGTGGCGCGGCGTCATCGACGACGTGTCGACGACGGTCGTCGCGCGCTCGGCTGCCATGGGGCGCCCTCCAGGTCTCGGTCTCGTGCGGAGGGCGTGGGATTCGAACCCACGAGGCATCGCTGCCCACCGGTTTTCAAGACCGGCTCCATCGGCCGCTCGGACAGCCCTCCAGGCGCCTCGCGCGGGCTGGGTGCGCGGCGGGGCCTCGGGCGATTGTACGGCGCGATCGGATGCGTCGACTACGTCGCGCGCGTGACAACCCTGTGGCGGGCGGTCGCGCGGGTGCGCGGCGGCGGCTACGCGCGGACGAGCAGCCCCTCGAGCACCTCCGCGAGACCGTCGTCGTGCACGTCGGAGGTCGACTCGTTCGCGGCCGCCTTGACCTCGTCGGGCGCTTGCCCCATCGCGACGGCGCGGCCGCCGCCCGCGGCGACCCACTCGAACATCTCGATGTCGTTGCGGCCGTCGCCGACCGCGAGGATGCGCTCGCGCGGGATCCCGAGCAGGCTCGCGACGCGCTCGAGGCCCGTCGCCTTCGTCACGCCGTCGGGGGCGATGTCGAGCCACGACGAGTAGCCGATCGCGTAGGAGACCTTGTGGAGGCCCATCCGCTCGACGATCTCGAGGAACTCGTCGACCTCGTGGTCGGGGCTCATCACCACGACGCGCATCGCCGGCTGCTGGAAGAGGTCGTCGAACTCGACCTGCTCGGCCTCGTCGAGGTTCCAGTCGTGCATGCCGTTCGTGTAGCGACGGTGGCCGGCCGCATCCTCGACCATGTACGCGCCGCTCGGCAGCCCCTGCGAGATGGTGCGGAGCGCCTCCTCGGGGTCGAAGGTCTCGACGTGCAGCGGCTCGTAGCGGCCGTCCTTGCGCTCGAGCACGAGCGCGCCGTTCGCAGAGACGAGGTGGCTCGGCTCGATGCCGAGCCGCTCGGCCGTCGACTCGGTCGTGGACTGCGAGCGACCGGTCGCGAGCACGACGACGTGACCGGCGTCGACGACCGCACGGATCGCATCCGCCACTCGGGGCGAGAGCGAGTCGTCCTCGTGCACGACGGTGCCGTCGATGTCGAGCGCGATGAGCAGCGGCTCCATCAGGCACCCACCGTCGCGGGCTCGACGGGCTCGATGACGGCGAGGCCGCCGAGGTAGGGCTGCAGCGCCTCGGGCACGCGCACCGAGCCGTCGGCCTGCTGGTGCGTCTCGAGGATCGCGACGAGCCAGCGGGTCGTGGCGGCGGTGCCGTTGAGCGTCGCGACCGGCGCCGTCTTGCCGCTCTCGGTGCGGTAGCGCGTGCCGAGCCGGCGCGACTGGAAGGTCGTGCAGTTCGAGGTGGAGGTGAGCTCGCGGTACTGCTGCTGGCTCGGGATCCACGCCTCGATGTCGAACTTGCGCGCGGCGGAGGAGCCGAGGTCGCCCGCGGCGACGTCGATCACCCGGTAGTCGAGCTCGCACGCCTGCAGCATGCGCTCCTGGAGGGCGCGCATCCGGTCATGCTCCGCCTCGGCCTCGTCGGGCTTGACGTACGAGAACATCTCGAGCTTGTTGAACTGGTGCACGCGCAGGATGCCGCGGGTGTCGCGGCCCGCGGAGCCCGCCTCGCGGCGGTAGCACGTCGACCAGCCGGCGTAGCGCTTGGGCGCGTCGACGTCGATGATCTCGTCGGCGTGGAAGCCCGCGAGCGCCACCTCGGAGGTGCCGGTGAGGTAGAGGTCGTCGGCGGGCAGGTGGTAGACCTCGTCGGCGTGCTCGCCGAGGAAGCCGGTGCCGCGCATGATCTCCGGGCGCACGAGCGTCGGCGTCGTGAGCGGCGTGAAGCCGTCGGCGAGCACCTGGTCGAGGCCGAGCAGCATGAGCGCGAGCTCGAGACGCATGCCGATGCCCGTGAGGTAGTAGAAGCGAGAGCCGGCGACCTTCGCGCCGCGCGCGATGTCGAAGGCCTTGAGGCTCTCGCCGAGCTCGACGTGGTCGCGCGGCTCGAAGTCGAAGGAGCGCTCCTCGCCGTGCGTCGCGAGGGTGACGAAGTTCGCCTCCTCGCCCGCGGGCACGTCGGGGTGCACGAGGTTGCCGAGCCGCGAGACGGCGGTGTCGAAGGCGGCCTCGGCCTCGCTGACGCGCGCTTGCGCCTCCTTCACGCCGGCGGCGAGCGACTTGCCCTGCTCGATGAGCGCGGGGCGGTCCTCCTTGGCGGCCTGGCCGACGAGCTTGCCGTGCGCGTTCTGCTCGGCGCGCAGCCGCTCGAACTCCGTGATGGCGGCGCGGCGGGCGGCCTCGGCGGTCAGCGCGTCGTCGACGTGCGAGACGGGGTCGCCGCGGCGCTCCTGGCTCTCGCGCACGAGGTCGGGCCGGTCGCGCAGCAGCTGGGGATCGATCACCCCTCCAGTCTAGGAGCCGCGGGTGAACGGACCGTCGGAGCCGCGACGCCTCGGGATTCGTCCCGGATGCACGGGGTACTGTGCCGACATGCGCGCAGGCATCGTCTACAACCCGGTGAAGGTGGATCGCGACACCCTCGCCCGGCAGGTCGAGACCGCCGAGCCGATCGAGTGGTCGGAGCCGCTCTGGTTCGAGACGGATGCGGACGACTCCGGCCGCGCCGCGGTCAAGGCAGCGCTCGCCGAGGAGATCGACCTGCTCATCGTCGCGGGCGGCGATGGCACCGTGCGGGTCGCGGCCGACGAGATCACGAGCACCGACGTGCCGCTCGCGATCGTGCCGGCCGGTACCGGCAACCTGCTCGCCCGGAACCTCGGCATCGACGTGACGAACGTCGGCAACGCGCTGGCGACCGCGTTCGGCGGCGCCGAGCGCGAGATCGACCTCGGCGAGCTCGAGATCCAGGCGCCCGACGGCACGCGCTCGAAGCACGCGTTCGCGGTCATGGTCGGCTTCGGCCTTGACGCCGAGATGATCGACAAGACCGACGAGGGCCTCAAGAAGAAGGTGGGCTGGCTCGCCTACGTGGATGCGGCCGGTCGCGTGATCTCGTCGCTCGACAAGGTGCGGGTCGCGGTGCGGCTCGACGGCGGTCGCACGACGCGCTCGACGGTCAACACGATGCTGATCGGCAACTGCGGCACGGTGACGAACGGCATCATCATCCTGCCCGACGCCGCGATCGACGACGGGATGCTCGACATCGCGCTCGTGCGCCCGCGCGGCGTGCGCGGCTGGGCGCAGGTCGCCGGCTACATCGCCCGCAACAACCTCATCGTGACCAAGCTGCTGCGCCGCCGCGGCCACCTCGGGCGGCAGCGCACCGGCGCGGCGCTCGGCTACGGCCAGGCGAAGGAGACGCACGCGCGACTCGACGAGCCGCGCGCGGTGCAGGTCGACGGCGACGTCGTCGGCGAGGCGATCGCGCTCCGGGCGACGATCCGCGAGGACGCGCTCGTCGTGCGGGTGCCGCGCGAGCACGCGCGCGACGAGGGCCCGGCGGTCTGACACCCCGGCCGTTCGTCGAGCAGCCCGGCCGCTCCACCCGTTGGTCGAGCAGCCCGGCCGCTCCACCCGTTGGTCGAGTAGCCCGGCCGCAGGCCGGGTGTATCGAGACCGGGACCACCGCGGCGACAGGCATGGTCTCGATACGCGCCCTCCGGGCGCTACTCGACCAGCGGCTGAAGGGGCTCACCCGCGACGAGGCCCCGCAGCCAGTCGCGCGCCTCGACGAACGAGCGATCGGTGTAGCGGGGCTCGACGTGGATGCGCTGCCCGTCGGCCCGCGGGTACGAGCCCAGGAACGTCACCGACGGCGAGAAGCGCTTGAGGCCGAGCAGCGCATCCGCCACCCGCTCGTCCTTGATGTGCCCGTCGGCGTCGATGACGAAGCGGTAGCGGCCGAGCCGGTCGCCGATCGGCCGCGACTGGATGAGCGAGAGGTTGACGCCGCGGGTCGCGAACTGCTCGAGCATGTCGAGCAGCATGCCCGGCTCGTCGCTCGGCAGCTCGACGACGAGGCTCGTCTTGTCGGCGCCGGTCGGCTCCCCCGGCGCGCCCGCGCGACCGACGAACAGGAACCGGGTCACCGCATCCGGGTTGTCGCCGATCCGGTCGGCGAGCACGTCGAGGCCCTCGACCCAGTCGCCGATCGTGGGCGTCGAGAGCGCCGCCTGGGCGCCGCTCGCGCCGAGGTCGGCGGCGGCCGTGACGTTCGACGCCGCCGGGAGGTGGGCGCGGCCGGGCAGCTCGCGCTGCAGCCAGCCGGAGCACTGCGCCCACGCGACCGGGTGGGCGGCGACGACGCGGATGTCGTCGAGGCGCGTGCCGGGCAGCGAGACGAGCGAGAAGTTCACGCTCACGACGTGCTCCGAGAGGATGCGCAGGCCCGGGGTGGCGGCGAGCGCGTCCTGCGCTGCGGTGACACCGCCCTCGATGGAGTTCTCGATCGCGATCATCGCCGCATCGGAGCGGCCCTCGGCGACGGCAGCGAGCGCCTCGGCGACGTTCGCGACCGGCACCCGCTCGGTCTGCTCGAGCCCGGGCACCTGCTCGAGCGCCGCCTCGGTGAACGTGCCGCGGGGCCCGAGGAATGTCACGACGCGAGGCTGGGTCATGCCTCCAGCCTAGGTCGGTCGCGCGAGCCCGCCGCGCTCACGCGGCGGCGAGCGAGCGGATCGCGGCGAGCGTGCGCTCGATGTCGGCCGGCGACGTCGCCCACGACGACATCGCGCAGCGGAGCGCCGCGCGGCCCCGCCACTGGGCGCCGGTGACGACCGCGGTGCCCTCGGCGAGGATCGCGGCGCCGAGGGCCGTCGTCTGCTCGTCGGAGGGCATCCGGAACATCACCTGGGTGTAGCCGACCTCGTGCAGCAGCTCGATGCCGTCGATCTGCGCGAGGCCCTCGGCCATCGCGACGGCGTTGTCGTGGAGTCGCTCGATGAGCTCGGCGACGCCCGCGCGGCCGAGGCTGCGCAGCGCCGCCCACGCCGGCACGCCTCGCGCGCGGCGGGAGAGCTCGGGCGTGACGTCCCACGGGTCGAGGCCGGTGTAGACGAGGTAGTCGCCGCCGGTGCGGAGCGCCGCGATCGAGTCGGCCGGGTCGCGCACGATCGCCATGCCGCAGTCGTACGGCACGTTGAGGGTCTTGTGCGCATCCGTCGCCCACGAGTCGGCCGCCTCCATGCCCGCCGTGAGGTGCCGCAGGCGCGGGCTCGTCGCCGCCCACAGCCCGAACGCGCCGTCGACGTGCACCCACGCGCCCCGGTCGTGCGCGATCGGGATGAGCGCGGCGACGTCGTCGAACGCGCCGGTGTGCACCTCGCCCGCCTGCAGGCAGACGATGAGCGGCTCCTCGCTCTCGCCGAGCGCCGGTTCGAGCTGGTCGGGCAGCATGCGGCCCTCGTCGTCGGCGGGCACCACGACGATGTCAGCGCGGCCGATGCCGAGGAAGCGCACCGCGCGGTCGATCGAGCCGTGCCGGTCGGCACCCACGACGACGCGCACGGCAGGCGAGGTTCGCGACCTGGCCGCCGGTGACGAAGCCGACGCTCGCGCCCTCGGGCAGGCCGAAGAGGTCGAGCATCCACTGCCCCGCGATGCGCTCGAGCGCGACGGTCGTGGGCGTGAGCATCGCCGAGCCGGAGTTCTGGTCCCATGCGGAGACGAGCCAGTCGGCCGCGAGCGCCGCGGGGAGCGTGCCGCCGATCACGAAGCCGAAGAAGCGGGGGCCCGGGATTCCGACGAGGCCCGGGTCAGCGCCGGCCGCGAGCTGCTCGACGACCGCGGCCGGGTCGGCGCCGGCCTCCGGCAGCGGGCCGCCGAACACTTCGAGCATCTCCTCGAGCGTCGCGCGCGGCCACACCGGCCGCTCCTCGAGCGAGCGGAGCCAGTCGAGCGCGGCGGCGTGCGCGGCCTCGAGCGCCCGCTCGCGGTCGTCCGCGCCGTCGCGTGCGTCCACGGCGGCCAGTGTGGCACCGGCCCTGCACCCCGACAACGGGCGACTTCGGCGACCTCGGCCTTCTTCCCCGTGCACAACGCAAGCCCGGGATGACCGATCAGCGGCGGATGCGCGACCCCGCGCTGGGGCGCGGCGGCACCGAGCCGCCGGGCTTGCGTTGTGCACGGGGCGCGGCGCGGCGGCAGTCAGCAGGCGCGCGCGACCTGCCGCCGCCCAGCGGCCGGTGCTTGGATGGGCCCATGAGCAGAGCCGGCACCGTTGCCCAGCCCCAGGACCTCATCGACGTCGCCGCCCTCGAGCGCGCCTACTTCGAGCTCGTCCCCGACGTCTCGAACCCCGACCAGGCGGTCGCGTTCGGCACGAGCGGACACCGCGGCAGCGCGTTCGACGCAGCCTTCAACGAGACGCACATCCTCGCGATCACGCAGGCGATCTGCGAGTACCGCGCCGAGCAGGGCATCACGGGCCCGCTCTTCATCGGCCGCGACACCCACGGCCTCTCACTGCCCGCCGAGCGCACCGCGCTCGAGGTGCTCGTCGCGAACGGCGTGCGGGTGATGGCGGATGCGCGGGGCTCGGTGACCCCGACCCCAGCGGTCTCGCGCGCGATCCTCGCGTACAACCGGGACGCATCCGCTGACGCCGGGAATGAGGGCCGCGCAGACGGCATCGTCGTCACCCCGAGCCACAACCCGCCGCGCGACGGCGGCTTCAAGTACAACCCGCCGCACGGCGGGCCGGCCGACTCCGACGCGACGGGCTGGATCGCGAAGCGCGCGAACGAGCTCATCGCTGGCGGGCTCGCGGGCGTCAAGCGCGTCGAGGTGACGGGCGGGAGCGACCCGCGGGTCGAGCTGTACGACTTCCGCGAGGAGTACGTGAACGCGCTCGGCCGCGCGATCGACTTCGACGCGATCAAGGCATCCGGCATCCGCATCGGCGCCGATCCGCTCGGGGGTGCGGCGGTCGACTACTACGGCGCGATCGCCGAGCGCTACGGCATCGACCTGACCGTCACCAACCCATCCGTCGATCCGACCTGGGCGTTCATGACGCTCGACTGGGACGAGAAGATCCGCATGGACTGCTCGAGCCCCAACGCGATGGCCTCGGTGCTCGCGCGCAAGGACGAGTTCGACATCCTCACCGGCAACGACGCCGACGCCGACCGGCACGGCATCGTGACGCCCGACGGCGGGCTCATGAACCCCAACCACTTCCTCGCGGTCGCGATCGAGTACCTCTTCGCGCACCGGCCGCAGTGGCGCGCCGACGCGGCGATCGGCAAGACGCTCGTGTCGTCGTCGATGATCGACCGGGTGGCGGATGCGCTCGGTCGCCGGCTCTGGGAGGTGCCGGTCGGCTTCAAGTGGTTCGTGCCGGGGCTCGTCGACGGCTCGGTCGGCTTCGGCGGCGAGGAGAGCGCGGGCGCGTCGTTCCTGCAGGCCGACGGGACCGTGTGGACGACCGACAAGGACGGCATCCTGCTGTGCCTGCTGGCGTCGGAGATCCGCGCGGTGACCGGCAAGTCGCCGTCGCAGCTCTACGGCGAGCTGACGGCGCGCTTCGGCGCGCCGGTGTACGAGCGGGTGGATGCGCCGGCGACGCGCGAGAAGAAGGCGCGGCTGGGCAAGCTCACGGGCGACGCCGTCGCCGCGACGGAGCTCGCGGGCGACCCGATCGTCGCGAAGCTCACGGCTGCGCCCGGCAACGGCGCCGCGATCGGCGGGCTCAAGGTCGTGACGGAACGGGCGTGGTTCGCTGCTCGCCCGTCGGGCACCGAGGACGTCTACAAGATCTACGCCGAGTCGTTCGCCGGCCCCGAGCATCTCCGGCAGGTGCAGGCGGAGGCGAAGGCGATCGTCGACTCGGCGCTGGGCGGCTAGTCCGTCCGTCGACGGGGGCTGCTGCGCCCGACAGGGGCTGGCGTGCCCGCCCCTATCGGGCGGAACGGCCCCGGTCGCGAAGGCGCTCGTACCGCGACCGGCGTTCGTTCGCGGTGCTCGAGCTCGCGGCACTCGCGCGCCGAGCCGCGCTGCTCAGTGGGTGGCGCCGAGCTCGACGATCAGCACGCCGAGCGCGATGAGCGCGATGCCCGCGAGCATCGTGCGCGTGAGCGGCTCGCGGAAGAGCACGCGGCTCAGCACCGCGGTGAGCGCGACGCCGACCGCCGTCCAGATGCCGTAGGCCACGCCGAGCGGCATGCCGTTCGCGAGCGACACCGACAGCAGCGTGAAGGCGACGAGGTAGCAGGCCGCCACGACGAACGACCAGCGCCGCTTGGGTCGCTCCCCGACCGTCGCCATCCGCAGCGAGAGCGTGCCGCCGACCTCGGCGACGATCGACGCGATGAGCGCGAGCCAGGCGATCACGAGGCCGCCTCCTGGGCATGGCGCTGCGCCCGCTGCGAGCCGACCTCGACGAGCAGCACGCCGCCCATGATGAGCGCGATGCCGGCGCCCATGAGCGGCGTGAGCGCCTCGCCGAACAGCAGCGCCGAGGCGACCGCCGTGATGACGACGCCGCACGCGCCCCAGATGCCGTAGCCGACGCCGAGCCGCATGCCGGCGCGGAGGGCGAGGCCGAGGCACGCGAAGGCGCCGCAGTACCCGACCGCTACGGCCGCGTAGAGCGCCGGCGCGTCGAGCGCGGCCTTGAGCGAGAGGGTCGCGGTGACCTCGAGGGCGATGGCTGCGGCGAGGAGGAGCCAGCGCTTCACGGGCGGATCCGTCTCGATACGCGGCCTGCGGCCGCTACTCGACGAACGGGGGGGGGTAAGGGCGGCCGCTGCTCGACGAACGGGGGTCGGGGCGGCCGCTACTCGACGAACGGGGTAGGTCACCGGGCGAAGGAGTCCGTGACGATGCGCACGTCGGGGCCCAGCGCATCCGTCACGAGCTCGATGCCCGACTCGACCGTGAGCTCGTCGCGCCACGCCGAGCGCGTGATCGGCTCGGCCGCGTCGACGAGCGGGTGCAGCTGCAGGTTGCGGCGGTGGATCCAGTCCTGCGAGCGGAACTGCTGCGGAGTGAGGTCGAAGTGCATGTAGATCGGCACGGCCGCGGGGTCGACGACCTCGACAGGCCCGCCCGGCTCCCCCACGAGCTCGAACTGCGCGACCGCGCTCACGACGCGCGGGATCGCCATCTGCGTCGTCACCGAGTTGCCGAGCGAGTAGTAGACGAACGCGCGCGAGCCGTCGGCGCGCTCGAGCCACTCCGCCTCCTGGAGCACGTGCGGGTGCGTGCCGAGGATGACCTCCGCGCCGAGGTCGGCGAGCCGCTGCGCCTGCTCGCGCTGCCGTGCGTTGACGACGTCCGAGTACTCGTCGCCCCAGTGCACCGCGATGATTGTCGCGTCGGCGACCTCTTCGGCCTCGGCCATCTGCTGCTCGACGAGCGGGTCGTCGAGCCAGGTGACGACGAAGTCGTTCGTGGGCGTGTTCGAGAGGTCGACGAAGTTGAGGAAGGCGACCGTCATGCCGTTCACCTCGGCAGTCGGCACCTCCGCCTGCTCCTCCGGCGAGCGGAAGCCGCCCGAGAACAGCAGCGGGTCGAGCTCGTCCCACACCGCGCGCGTGCGGTCGACGCCCTCCTGCCCGCGGTCGAACGTGTGGTTGTTGCCGAAGCCGATCATGTTGCAGCCCGCGTCGGCGATCCCCTCGGCGAACTCGCGCGGCGCGTTGAACGCCGGGAAGTACGTCAGCCCCAGCTCGACGCCGCCGGAGGGCGCCTCCTGGTTGCAGTAGACGAGGTCGCTGTCGGCCCAGATCGGCCGCGCGGCGTCGAAGAACTGCCCGTAGTCGTACCCGCCGTCGTCGGTGCG
Organism: Agrococcus sp. TSP3-2-1; assembly: GCF_049897585.1. Taxonomy (NCBI): domain Bacteria; kingdom Bacillati; phylum Actinomycetota; class Actinomycetes; order Micrococcales; family Microbacteriaceae; genus Agrococcus; species Agrococcus sp. TSP3-2-1. The sequence goes on along the minus strand of NZ_JAFCWN010000001.1, from coordinate 142,506 downwards.
CGCATCCATCGTCACCGAGTCGTGCGGCAGGATGTCGCCCATCGCGCTCACCGAGACGGTGATCGGTTCAGGGGTGGGCGTCGGGGTCGCGGATGCCGTGGGCTCGGCCGCGCCGTCGGTGGCCGTGGGCGCGGGGTCGAGCGCGCCCTGCTGGCAACCGGTCAGCACGAGTGCGGCCGCCGCCGCGATCGCGAGCAGCCCGCGCTGCGCTCGCGCATGCCCGCCGCGCACGATGGATCGGCCGGTGCTCACGCGCTCGCTCATGCCATCCAGGCTAGACGCGGCGGATGCAGCGGCGGTCGCGCCTCAGCGCTCGATCGCGACGGCGATGCAGACGACGACCGTGCCGACGAGCAGCAGCCACGACAGCGGCGAGCCGAGGGAGCCGCGACGGCTGCCCCCTCGCCGGTGCGAGGTCGAGCCGCTCGGCGAGCCGCCGAACGAGCCGCCGCCGCCTCGGACGCCGCCGCCCGAGAAGCGGAACGAGCCGCCGCGGAAGCCTCCACCGCCGCCCCGGAACCGAGGGCGCGCGCTGCGCTTCGCCACCCGCTCAGCCGCCGAGGTAGGAGAACAGGAACGCGATGACGATGATCGCCATGATCAGGCCGAACGCCGACCAGGACCCGCCACCGTCGCCGCCGCGACGCCGGTAGGAGCCGGAGCTGCCGCTCGAGCTCCAGTTCCACGAACTGCTGCCCCGCGAGCGGCTCGACGAGCGGCCGAACGAGCCGCCGCCGCCGCGCCGCGATCCACCGCCCGAGAAGCTCCGCCGCGACGAGCTGCGGCCGAAGCCACCCCCGCCGCCCCTGCGCCCACCGCTCACACTGCGCTTCGCCATGGCGCCACGCTACGGGGCTTCGCTCATCGACCGCCGAGGAGCGTGATCCCGGCCGCGACCGCGAGGATGAGCGAGCTGCGCGACCACGGCGCCGCGCCGCCCTCGGCCCGGTCGCCGCCCGTGCCGGAGCTCCACAGGTCGAGTCCTCCCGAGCCGCTCGAGCTGCCGCTCGAGGTCCAGCTCCAGGAGCTGCTGCTGGGCGTCGAGCCGCCTTCGCCATGGCGGCACGCTACGGCGCGTAGTCGGGCGCGGGCTCGAGCCCGAAGTGCTCCTCGAGGGTCGCGGCGCCGCTCTCGTGCATCGAGGTCGAGACCTCGACGCCGACGTAGCGGAGGTGCCACGGCTCCCACTCGTAGCCGGTGATGTGCTCGAGCCCCCGCGGGTAGCGCACGACGAAGCCGTGCTGCCACGCGTGCTCGGCGAGCCAGCGCCCGGCGGCCGTGTCGCCGAAGCACGTCGCGAGCCGGCACGCGCCGCCCGTGCCGGAGACGTCGATCGCGAGCCCCGTCTGGTGCTCGCTGTGACCGGGCCGGGCGCTCGTCGTGTCCGCCTCCGCCTGCCCGTAGCGGGCGACGTAGCCGCTGTAGAGCTCGGCCTGCCGCTCGTAGCCGCGGTAGGAGGAGAACACGAACGTCCCCTCCCCGATCGCTGCGCGCATCGCCTGCGACATCGCCGCGAGCGCCGCGTCGAGCTCGGGCCGCACGAGCTCGCCGCCCTCCTGCGCGCTCGAGACGGCGACGAGCTCCGGCCGGTGGTCGGGCGGCTGCAGCGGCCGCCGCTTGTTCACGACGACCTGCAGGCTCGCGCCGGTGTCGATGTCGAAGGCGGATGCGTCGGGCTCCGCCGGCGCGGGCGTCGCGCTCGGCGTCGGTGCCGGCTCGGGCGCCGCCGCGGGCACCGACGCGGCCGGCGACGACGCGGCGGGCGCCGGCTCGGCGGTCGTCGGCTCGGCGGTCGTCGGCTCGGCGGTCGCAGTCGGCTCCGGCGCCCCGGCGGCGCCGCAGCCCGTCAGCACGAGCGCTGCTGCCACCACCACCACGACTCGACGCACGCATCCATCGTGCCATCCGCCTCGCGACGCCGGCGCAGACTGGCGCGCGACTAGATCATTCGGTAGACTAACGATCTTCCCGAGAGCTGAGGACCCCTATGCCGCAGCGCGATCCGCGCGCCGCCGAGAGCACCGCTGTGCCCGGCGACCCCCTCATGACCCGCCGCCAGATCATGCTCGTGCTGGTCGGCCTGATGATCGCCATGTTCCTGTCGTCGCTGTCGCAGACGGTCGTCGGCACGTCCATGCGCACCATCGCGGACGACCTGCACGGGCTCGACCTGCAGGTGTGGGTCGTGACGGCATTCCTCATCGTCTCGACGATCGTGACGCCGATCTACGGCAAGCTCAGCGACATCTTCGGGCGCCGACCGCTCTTCCTCGCGGCGATCGTGCTGTTCCTCGTCGGCTCCATCCTGTGCTCGTTCGCGCAGGACATGATCCAGCTCGCCGCCTTCCGCGCCGTCCAGGGCCTCGGCGCCGGCGGCCTCATGGCGCTGCCGCTCACGATCATGGCGGATGTGCTGAGCCCGCGGGAGCGGGCGAAGTACCAGGGCTACTTCCTCGCCGTCTTCGGCGTCTCGTCCATCCTCGGCCCGCTCATCGGCGGCATGTTCGCCGGCGCCGACGAGATCCTCGCGCTCGACGGGTGGCGCTGGGTGTTCCTGTTCAACCTGCCCATCGGCGTCGCGGCGCTGTGGATGGTGTGGCGCTACCTGCACCTGCCCGCGCACCATGAGCGCGTGCGCATCGACTGGTGGGGGGCCGCGCTGCTCGTCGTCGGCGTCGTGCCGCTCCTGCTCGTCGCCGAGCAGGGCCGCGTGTGGGGCTGGACGTCGGTCAGCTCGATCGCGTGCTTCGCGGTCGGGGTCGTCGGGCTCGTCGCCTTCGTGCTCGTCGAGCGCCGCATGGGCGCCGCCGCCCTCATCCCGCTGCACCTGTTCGGCAACCGCGCCTTCTCGATGGCCACGCTGCTCGGCGTCCTCAGCGGCTTCGGCATGTTCGCCGGCATGATGATCATCCCGTTCGTGCTGCAGATCGTGCACGGCATGAACCCGACCGAGGCCGGGTTGGCGACGCTGCCGCTCATCGTCGGGCTCATGATCGCGTCGATCGCGTCGGGCCAGATCATCGCCCGCACGGGTCGCTACGGCGCCTTCCCGGTGCTCGGCCTCGCCTCCATGGCGATCGCCTACGGCGTGCTCGTGACCCTCCAGTGGGACAGCCCGCTCTGGGTGCTGCTGCTCGGGCAGCTGCTGCTCGGCCTCGGCCTCGGCCAGGTCAACCAGACGCTCACGATCGCGAGCCAGAACGCGGTGCAGCCGAAGGACATGGGCGTCGCGACGAGCTCGGCGACGTTCTTCCGGCAGCTCGGCGGCACCGCGGGCGTCGCGGTCGTCTTCTCGATGCTCTTCGCCCGCCTGCCCGAGACGCTCCAGACGGCGTTCGGGCGCCGCGACCTGCGCGCCGAACTCGAGGCAGCGGTGCAGGATCCCTCCGTGCTCGCCGACCCCGGCAACGCCCGCATCCTCGAGGTGCTCGCGCGCCCCGAGCAGATCGGCGGCGCGCTCAACGAGGATTCGTCGTTCCTCAACACCGCCGACCCGCGGCTCGCTGCCCCGTTCCTCGACGGCTTCTCGAACGCATCCAGCGGGCCCTTCTGGGTCGCGCTCGCGGTCGTCGGGGTCGCGCTCGTCATCGCGCTCTTCTTCCGCGTGCCGCCGCTGCGGCAGAAGTCGGCCATGGAGGAGGCGATGGAGGAGCGTGCCGCGCAAGCGCAGCTCGAGGCGGATGCGTCGGCCCCGGGCTCGATCGCCCCTCCCGTCACGACCGCGTCGAATCCGGTCGTGCGGACGCCCCGCGGTCGGGACGAGCCCTCCAGCGACTCCTGAGGCGCCTCCCAGGGAGCGTCCGTAGGTTGAATGGCGGAGCGACCGCTCCACGATCAAGGAGGTTGAGATGGGTCTCGACGACAAGATCTCGAACGCTGCCCAGGAGGCAGTCGGCAAGGCCAAGCAGGGCATCGGCGACGCGACGGACAACGAGCGCCTCGAGGCCGAGGGCCACAAGGACGAGGCGCGCGCCAACGCCAAGCAGGCGGGCGAGCACATGAAGGACGCCGGCAAGGACGTCAAGGACACCTTCAAGTAGGTCTCCGGTTGCGAAGGGGGCGAGCGCGTGCGCTCGCCCCCTTCGCGTACCTCAGTAGTTGAGCTCGTCGAGCTTCGCCGCGTCGATCTCGATGCCGAAGTCGCGCGCCTGCGCCTGGATCTTCTGCGCGCGGGCGAGGCGCGGCAGGTCGCTGCCGTCGCTGATCTTGCCGCCCGACTCCTCGAAGGCGCGCACGAAGCCGTGCGCCCACGCGACCTCGTCGGGGCTCGGGGCGAGGCCCGCGTTCACCATCGGCGCTTGCTCCTGGGTGAGCATGAGCTTCCCCGACATGCCCATCTCCTTCGCGAGCCGAGTGCCGGCGTCGAGGGCGTCCATCACGAGCGTCGGGCCGTCGATCGGCGCAGGCAGTCGCGCGGCGCGCGACGCGATCACGAGCTGCGAGCGCGCGTACGCGAGCGCGATCGGGTCATCGCCGGTCGCGGTGTCTCGCTTGAAGTCGCCCGTGCCGAACGCGAGCCGGAAGGTCGAGGGCGCGTTCGCGATCTGCTCGACGTGGAGCACGCCGCGGGCGGTCTCCACGAGCGCGAGGATGCGCGTCCCCTCGGGCAGGCGGTCGGCGGTGTCGTTCACGTGGCTCGCGGACTCCGTCTTCGCGAGCATGACGCCCTCGAGGCCGGGCGCCTGCTCGAGCTCGGCGAGGTCGGTGCTCCAGAAGTCGCTCGCGGCGTCGTTGATGCGCACCCACGCGCGGTGGCCCGTCGAGAGCCACTCGACGGTGTCCGCGCGGGCCTGCGCCTTGTCCTTCGCGGCGACGGCGTCCTCGATGTCGATGATGATGGCATCCGCCTCGCTCTCCTGGGCGATCTGGAAGAGCTCCGGCTTGGAAGCCGGCACGAGCAGCCAGGAGCGGGCGATGGCGGGAGAGATGTCGGTGGGAGGCACGTGCTCCAGGCTAACCCGCGCGCTGCCGCGCGGCGGCGACGCCACTGGCTAGGCTCGCGGCATGTCGATGATGTACTCCGGCGGGCTCGGCATCGCCGGCCTCGTGCTCGGTCTGCTGCTCATCGCGGGCGGCATCGTGCTGCTCGTGATCGGCTCCCGGCGACGCGACGACTCCACATCGCGGCCGCCGCTCGCGATCGGCGTGACGCTGCTCGTGCTCGGTACCGCGCTCGCGGTGCCGACGCTGCTGTGGACCCTGATGCTCCTCATGGCGTGACCGGTGCCTGGGCGATCGTCCAGGATCCGCTCCTAGGCTCGGCGGCATGGACGCCATCTTCGGAATGTCGCAGGGAGTCGCCACCTGGGTGCTGGCGCTGGGCCTCGGCGCGCTCGTGCTGGGCACCCTGCTGCTCACGAGCGGGCGCCGTCGCCGCGAGAAGCAGGAGCACGGCTCGCAGAACCGCGTGCTCGCGATCGTGCTGATCGTCGCCGGCGCGATCGCCGCGATCCTCGGGGCGATCTCGTGGATCATGGCGCTCACGACGGGCGGCTGACCCGCCTCGGCCAGCCGGGCTCGGGCAGCCGACCCATCAGTCGGCGCGGCCCCGCAACCGGTCGATCTCGCGCCGCTCGCGGCTCGAGGGGCGACCGGCGCCCCGCGGCCGGAAGGGCACCTGCGCGACGTCGATCGCGCTCGGCCGGGGCGGCGAGCGGTCCTCGATCGCGTCGGCGGCGAGCGGCGCGCTCACGCGCTTCGCGAGCAGCTGCTTGACGATCACGATGCGGTCGAAGCCGTGGATGCGCACGCGCACCTCGTCGCCGACGCGCACCGGCTGCGCCGCCTTCGCCGCGTTCCCGTTGAGCTTCACGTGACCGCCGCGGCACGCCTCGGTCGCGGCTGCACGGGTCTTGACGAGCCGCACCGCCCAGAGCCAGACGTCGAGCCGCACGCGCTCGCTCATGCCTCGGTCAGCACCTCGAGCACCGCGGCGCCGTAGCGCTCGAGCTTCGACTCGCCCACGCCCGAGATGGTCGAGAGCTCGACCATCGTGCGCGGGCGCCGCTCGGCGATCGCCGCGAGCGTCTTGTCGTTGAACACGACGTAGGCGGGCACCGCCTGCTCCTTCGCCGTGCTGGCGCGCCACGAGCGGAGCGACTGGAACACCGCCTGCGCGTCGTCGTCGAGCTGCGCAGTGCTCTCCGAGCGGCGCGCGACCTTCGCCGGCGCCTTCACCTCGTGGCGCAGCCGCACCTCGCGCTCGCCGGCGAGCACGGCGGCCGAGCCTGCAGTGAGCGCGAGCACGCCGTACTCCCCCTGCGGCTGCAGCAGCCCCTGCGCGAGCAGCTGGCGCACGACGCCGCGCCACTGCACGGCGCTCAGGTCGCTGCCGATGCCGTAGGTGGCGAGCTGGTCGTGGCCGAATCGACGGATGCGCTCGGTGTCGGCGCCGACGAGGATGTCGACGAGGTGGCCAGCGCCGAACGACTGCCGCCGCTCGCGCTCCAGACGCACGATCGTCGAGAGCAGCTTCTGCGCCGGGACGGTGCCGTCGTAGGAGTCGGGCGGCGTGAGGCACGTGTCGCAGTTGCCGCACGGCTCGCTCGGCTCGCCGAAGTAGGCGAGCAGCTGCACGCGGCGGCACTCGACGGTCTCGCACAGCGCGAGCATCGCGTCGAGGTGCATCGTCTGGTTGCGCTTTCGCTGCGCGTCGCCGTCACCGTCGGCGATCATCCGCCGCTGCTGCACGACGTCCTGCAGCCCGTAGGCGAGCCACGCGGTCGACGGCTCCCCGTCGCGACCCGCGCGCCCGGTCTCCTGGTAGTAGCCCTCGACCGACTTCGGCAGGTCGAGGTGGGCGACGAAGCGCACGTCGGGCTTGTCGATGCCCATGCCGAACGCGATCGTCGCGACCATCACGACGCCGTCCTCGCGCAGGAAGCGCTGCTGGTTCGCGGCGCGCGTGCCCGCGTCGAGGCCCGCGTGGTACGGGAGCGCGTCGATGCCCTGCGCGCGCAGCCAGTCGGCGGTCGACTCGACGGACTTGCGCGAGAGGCAGTAGACGATGCCGGCCGCGCCGGGGTGCTCGTCGCGGATGATGCGAAGCAGCTGCGCCTTCGCGTCCTGCTTGGGCGCGATGCGGTACTGGATGTTGGGGCGGTCGAAGCTCGAGACGAACACCTTCGCGCCGTGCAGCCCGAGCCGCTCCACGATCTCGGCGCGCGTCTCGACCGTCGCGGTCGCGGTGAGCGCGACGCGGGGCACGTCGGGCCAGCGCTCGCCGATCACCGAGAGCTGCAGGTAGTCGGGGCGGAAGTCGTGCCCCCACTGGCTCACGCAGTGCGCCTCGTCGATCGCGAAGAGGGCGATCGGGGCGGCGTCGAGCAGCGCACCCGCGACGGGGAGCCGCTCGGGCGCGAGGTAGAGCATGTCGAGCTCGCCCGCGAGCAGGCGGCGCTCGACGTCGCGCCGCTCGTCGGGGCTCTGCGTCGAGTTCAGGTAGGCGGCGCGCACGCCCAGCTGCTCGAGCGCATCGACCTGGTCGTGCATGAGCGCGATGAGGGGGCTGATGACGACGCCCGTGCCCTCGCGCACGAGCGAGGGGATCTGGTAGCAGAGGCTCTTGCCGCCGCCCGTGGGCATGAGCACGACGACGTCGCGCCCGGCGACGACCTCGTCGATGATCTCCGCCTGCTCGCCGCGGAACGCGTCGTAGCCCCAGACGCGCGTGAGCGCCTCGAGCGGCGTGGCCGCCTTCGCCGTCGCGGCGATGCCCGGCGCGCGGGTCGCGGGGCGGACGGCGGTGCGCACCGCGCCCGCGGGCGCGTCGGCGTCGCTCGGCGGCACCCAGCCGTCGGCCGGCTCGCTCCAGGACTCCCACGCCTCGGGGGCGTCGTCGTCGCTCGGCGGCACCCAGTCGTCGTGCCTCGCGTCCGTCACGCATCCCCCTCCGTGGCCCTGCCCATCCAGCCTAGGCGCGGTGACCGACACGACGTGCGGGGCGACGCCGGTCCTGTGGGCTCAGCGTCGGCGCTCGAGCCACTCCTCGAACGTGATGGAGCCCTTGTGCTGCTCGGTGAGGTTCGCACCCGAGCGCAGGTAGTCGAGCAGCGACGGTGGGAACGGGCCGTTGACGATGAGGCCGCGCGCGCCCGTGATGCGCTGCCACGACTTCGCGAGGTCGCGCGAGACGCGCACCTCGGGCCCTGCGATCTCGGTGAACCGCTTGCCGGTCGGCTCGAGCGCCTCCTGCGCGACGAGCGCCGCGACCTCGCTCACCGCGACCGGCTGCAGCCGGCCGCCGAGCGCGACCGGGATGGCGCCGAGCGCGGATCCGGCTTCGAACTGGTCGACCGACCACTCGTGGAACTGCGCCGCGCGCACGACCGACACCTCGAGGGGCGACTCGAGGTAGGCGAGCTCCTGCTGGCGCTTGCGGCGGTGGTAGCCGAGGCGCGAGCGCTCGACGCCGAGGATCGACAGCAGCACGACCCGGCCGACGCCGGCGCGCTCTGCCGCCTGCACGAGGTTGCGCGTGCCGATCGTGAAGGGGCGCAGGTCGAGCGGGTTGCGCGAGTTGAGCGCGTCGACGACGACGTCGGCGCCCGAGAGCGCCGCGTCGAGGCCCTCGCCCGTGACGACATCCGCCTTGACGCCGGGCGCGCCGGCGATCGCCCTACCCGAGCGCGACATCGGCGTCGGCAGCTCGCCCCGTCGGCCGATGGCTCGCACGATCGCCGAGCCCGCGTTCCCCGATCCACCCACGACGACGATCCGCATGCCCCCACCGTACGCCGGAAGCGCGCGCGGTGCAGTCGCCGAGGGCCCGGCACCGTCATCGGTCCGGGCCACTCGGATCACGCATCCGTCTGACGTGCGGATGCGTCGGGTCGACTACTCGGCGGCCGGCTCGGCCTCGGCGGCCGGCGCCGCCGTGAGCGTGTCGAGCAGGTCGTCGCCGGGGACCGCGGGGATCATCGGCGCCTCGATCTCGGCGCGGTCGAGCAGCTGCTGCGTGCGCTTGCGGCGCGCGGGAGCGATGACCGTCACGACCCGACCCGCGTTGCCCGCGCGGCCCGTGCGGCCGGCGCGGTGCAGGTAGGTCTTGTACTCGTCCGGCGGGTCGGCCTGCACGACGAGCGCGACGTCGTCGATGTGGATGCCGCGCGCGGCGACGTCGGTCGCGACGAGCACGTCGACCTTGCCGCGCTTGAGCTTCTCGAGCGAGCGGTTGCGCTTCGCCTGCGTCAGGTCGCCGTGCAGGCTCACCGCCGCGATGCCGGCGTCGCTGAACTGCTCGGTGAGCCGCTCGGCGTAGGCACGAGTGCGCGTGAAGACGATGATGCGGCCGGGGTTGGTGACGATCTGCTCGAGCACCGCGTCCTTGTCGTAGCGGTCGACGACGAGCACCTGGTGGTCGATCGTCGAGGTCGACTGCTCCTCACCGGCGACCTCGTGGACCGCCGGCTCGGGGAGGAACTCGCGCACGATCGTCTGCACCTCGGCGTCGAGCGTCGCCGAGAACAGCAGCTTCTGGCTGCCGGGTCGCGTCTGGCGGAGGATGCGCTGCACCGGCTCGAGGAAGCCGAGCTCGCACATGTGGTCGGCCTCGTCGACCACCGCGATCTCGACGGCCCCGAGGTTGAGCTTGCGCTGCTCGACGAGATCCTCGATGCGGCCGGGCGTGCCGATCAGGATGTCGACGCCGCGGCGGAGCGCCTCGACCTGGCTGTCCTGCTTCACGCCGCCGACGATCACGGTCGTGAAGATGCCGACGGCGCGGCCGAGGCCCATGACGGTGTGGTTGATCTGCTGCGCGAGCTCGCGGGTCGGGGCGAGGATGAGGGCGCGCGGCGGCCGGCCGAGCTCGCGGCGCTCCGGGCGGTTGCGCAGCAGCATCTCGACGATCGGGGCGCCGAACGCGATGGTCTTGCCGGAGCCGGTGCGGCCGCGGCCGAGCACGTCGCGCCCCGCGATCACATCGGGGATCGTGGCTGCCTGGATCGGGAAGGGCGACGCGGCGCCCATCGACTTGAGGGCTCCGGCGATCCCGGCGCCGAGGCCGAGGTCGACGAAGGAGACGCCCTCGACGTCGGCAGCGACGGTCGCGGTCGCGTCGAGCCGGTCGAGCACGACGTCCTCCTTCGGCGCGAAGGGCTTCGCGTCGGTCGAGGGGTAGTAGGTGCTGTCGCGGCGCTGCGGCCGGTCGTCGAAGCTGCGGCGCGGGCGCTCCTCGGGGCGGCGGTCGCCGCCTCGCTCGTCGCGGTCGCGGAAGCCGCGCTGCGGCCGCTCGTCGCGGTCGGAGCGGCGGTCGCCGCGCGGGGCGCGGTCGTCGGAGCTGCGGCGCGGGCGGTCGTCGCGGCTGCCGGAGCTGCGCTGCGGGCGCTCGTCGCGGTCGAACCGACGACGGTCGCCGGCGCGGTCGTCGAAGCGGCGCTGCTGCGGGCGTTCGTCACGGTCGAAGCGACGCTCGCCGCCACGCTCGTCGCGGTCGCCGAAGCCGCGCTGCGGGCGCTCGTCCCGATCGAAGCGACGGCGGTCGCCGCCACGCTCGTCGAAGCGGCGCTGCTGCGGGCGGTCGTCACGATCGAAGCGACGCTCGCCGCCACGCTCGTCGCGGTCGCCGAAGCCGCGACGCGGGCGCTCATCACGATCGAAGCGACGCTCGCCGCCGCGGTCGTCGAACCGTCGCTGCTGCGGGCGCTCGTCGCGGTCGAACCGGCGCTCGCCTCCGCGGCGCTCGTCGCGCCCGGCTCCGGCGCCGAAGCGGCCCCGGCCCTGGTGCTCGTCGCGGGCGCGGTCGAACCCGCGCGGCCGCTCGCCGCGGTGCACGCGGTCGTCGCGCTGCTGATCGCGACCGCCCTGCGCTGCCCCGCGGGTGCGGAAGGCGGGACCGCGGCGGTCGTCGCGCTTGCGCTCCTCCGGCGGGGTCCAGTTCGGGCGGCGCGATGCGCCCTGCGACCGCTGCTCGCGGTCCTCGCTCGTCCAGCGGCGCTTGGGCCGGGCGTCGCCGTCCTGCGCGGGGCGGTGGCCCCGGTGTCCCGGGCTGCGCGAGCCGGCACGCCCGGAGGGGCGGTCGTCGGATCGGCGGGCGCCCTGCGGGCGCGAGGAATTCTGTGCCATTGCTCGTCTCTTCTGCGCACGAGCGATCGATCGCACTCGCGCGGGTCATGCCGCATTCATCGCGGGGATCTGGTCGACCGCGAGGGTGCTCGCGGGATCTCCGGCCGCGGTGACAATCCATGCGGCGCACACGCGCCTGTCCCGAGCCGACCGACCCACTCTACGGCACGGCGCCCAGGAGCGACAGGGCGAGATCCGCGACTCAGCCCAGCTGGTCGTGCGCGCGCACGCCGCCCCGCATGACCGACGACGTCCACTGGCGGCCGTCGAACCAGCGCGCGTCGGCGCGCTGGAAGGGGTCGGCGTACCAGTCGGGCGGCACCTGCTCGGCCGCGACCGGCGCGAGCCCGATCGGCTGCGGCGCACCGTCGTGCGGCGAGTGCCCGGCGGGCGCGGACATCGCCCGCTGCTGCGCCTGCCACGCCTCGTAGGCCCGCACCTGCGCCTCGTGCGCCTCGCGCTCGAGGCGATCGAAGTCCGCCGGCGTCGGGATGGGCGGCGGTTCGCGGTCGGGCAGCTCGCGGCCGTACACGTCGCGCTCCACCGGCGCGCGCTGCCCGAACGACGGCGGCGCGCTCGCCGCACCCGGCGGCACGGCCGCGGACCGGTGGTCGGCGAGCGTCGGCTGCACGATCGCGCCCTGCTCCTGGCCGAAGTGCGTCGCGTGCGGCGGCACCGAGCCCGTCGAGCCGGGAGCGGGGCCGACGGGCGGCGACGAGGAGGTCGGCGGGTGGAAGCCGCTCGCCGCGCCCATCGCAGGGGCACCTGCCGGGCTCACGACCGCGCGGGCCGGGGTCGAGGTCGCCGCGGCGCCCGCAGCACCGTGCGTGACCGGCGCGGGCGGCACGGCGGGGCGAGGCGCCACCGTCGTGAGCACTCGCCCGTCGCGCGCCGCGTAGTAGTGCATCGACGAGTCAGCCGGCCACTGCCCCTCGATGCGCAGCTGCGCGTGGGCGCCGGGCCGCGCTGGCGGCACGAACGTCAATCGCGTGCCGGTGCCCGCGGGTGTGCGGACGGTGATGCGAGCTCCCTCGATGATGCCGTCGGCACGCGTGACGGAGATCGTGACCGGCAGGTCGCCCGCCGGCACGTGGAGCGTGATGTCGCCCCAGTCGAGCGGCGCCCGCAGGCCGCCGATGTCGAGCACCGGCGGATGCAGGAAGTCGTCGATGCGGCCGTCCGCGACGGCGGAGTGCACGATGAGGAAGCTGGGCACGGCATCCATCCTCCCTCGTCCCGTCACGACTGCGGCCCGCGACCGGACTGCGAGCCGCACTCATCTTGCCAGCGCCACCAGCGCGCTGGCTGTGAGCGGGATCAGCGCCTGCTGGCCGCCGCGAGCTCGCCGCGCCGCTCCGCGCGCGTGCCGCTGCCGATCCGCACGCGACGGCGCTCGATGGCGCCCTCCACGACGAGGTAGAGCACCGGCAGCACAATGAGCGTCAGCAGCGTCGACGAGATGAGGCCGCCGATCACGACGATCGCGAGCGGCTGCGAGATGAACCCGCCCTCGCCCGTGAGCCCCGCCGCCATCGGCACGAGTGCGAAGATCGTGGCGGCCGCCGTCATCAGGATCGGCCGGAGCCTGCGCTCCGCGCCCTCGACGATCGCCTCGCGCACCGGCCGGCCGCGATCGCGGTACTGGTTGACGAGGTCGATGAGCACGATCGCGTTCGTCACGACGATGCCGACGAGCATGAGCACGCCGACCATCGAGGCGACGCCGAGCGGCACGCCGGTGATGAGCTGCATCGCGATCGCACCGCTCGCGGCGAACGGCACCGAGATGAGCAGCAGGAACGGCTGCAGCAGGCTCTTGAACGTCGCGACCATGATGACGTAGACGAGCAGCACGGCGACGAGCGCCGCGATCCCGAGCTGGGTGAACGCATCCGTGATCTGGGTCGCGACACCGCCCACCGCTGCATTCGCGCCGTCGCTGAGCTCGAGCTCGGCGAGCGCGTCGGCGACCCCGGCCGACACCCCGCCGACGTCGGCGGCGTTCGGCGTGACGGTGACCGTCGCGGTGCGGGCGCCGTCGCTCGTCGAGATCGACACCGGCCCCTCGATCTGGGTCACCTCGGCGACGTCCGCGAGCGGCAGCGGCCCGTTCGGCGTCGGCAGCCGCAGCTCGCGCAGCTCGTCGAGGGTCGCGGCGGGCGCGATCGCGTCCATCCAGATCCGCACGAGCGAGCCCTCGAGCTGGATCTCGCCGATCGGCGTCGGCTGCATCGCCTGCGCGACGAGGCCCGAGACGGCCGCTTCGCTCAGCCCGAGGCTCGCGGCGAGCTCGCGGTCGACCGCGACCTGCACGAGCGGCTGCGCGCCCTCGAGCGAGTCGGTGACCTGCGAGACCCCGTCGAGGCCCGAGACGGCGTCGACGACGGATGCGGTGGCGGGCTCGAGCGCGTCGGTCGTGGGCGCCTGCACCTCGATCTCGATGTCGCCGCCGGCGAAGCCGCCCGACGAGCCGACCGTCACTTCGCCGTCTGCGCCGTCGCCGACCTCGAGGATGCGCTCCCTGAGCGCCTCCATGTCGGTGCCGTCGGCGGCGATGACGCCGTAGCTGACCGCACCGCCGCCGACCCCGCCGCCGGTGAAGCCCGCGAACCGGTTGGCGGTGCTCGAGACGGTCGCCGAGACGGTCTCGACGCCCTCGAGCCCCTGCAGCTCGTCCGAGAGCGACTCGGCCGCCGCGAGCTGGGCATCGAGCGACGCGCCCGGCTCGAGCTGCTGCGTGACGTTGACGGTCGTCTGACCGTCGTCGCCGAGGAAGTTCGTCGCGAGCAGCGGCAGCGCGGCGACGCTCGCGCCGAGCACGACGACCGCGCCGCCGAGCACGAGCCAGGGGCGCCGGAGGGTCGCGAGCAGGATGGGGCGGTAGCCGCGCCGCAAGCGGTCGGGACGCTCGGCGAGGGGCTGCGGCTCCGGCGCGGCCGCGGCGGCGACGGGGGCGGATGCGCTGCGCCGGCCGAGCAGGGAGCGTCGCGTCGGGCGCTCGGTCGCCGCGCTCGCGGCGGCGGCGCGCGCCGCGGCCTCCTCCGCCTCGACGACCTCCTTGGGCCGCTTGAGCAGCCAGTAGGCGAGCACCGGGACGATCGTGAGGGCGACGACGAGCGACGAGACGAGCGCGATCGTCACGGTGAGGGCGAAGGGCCGGAAGAGCTCGCCCGTGATGTCGCTCACGAAGGCGAGCGGCAGGAACACGATGACGGTCGTGAGCGTCGACGCGGTGATCGCGCCCGCGACCTCTCGCACCGCATCCAGGATCGCCTTCGAGCGCGACGGCTCGAAGCCCATGTGGCGCTTGATGTTCTCGATCACGACGATCGAGTCGTCGACGACGCGGCCGATCGAGAGCGTGAGCGCGCCGAGGGTCAGCACGTTGAGCGAGTACCCGGCGCCCCACATGCCGATGAAGGTCATGAGCACCGAGACCGGGATCGACACCGCGGTGACGATCGTCGACCGCACCGACCAGAGGAAGATGAGGATGACGAGCACCGCGAAGGCGAGGCCGAGCATGCCCTCGACCGCGAGCGCCTCGATCGACTGCTCGATGTAGGGCGCCTGGTCGAGCACGGTCGTGAAGGTGACGCCCTCGCCGAGCTCCGCCTGGAGCGTCGGCAGCAGGTCCTGCACGGCGTGCGAGACGTCGACGGTGTTGGCCGCTTGCGTCTTCGTGATCGAGAGGATGATCGCCGGCTCGCCGTCGACGATCGCGACCGAGGAGACGGGGTCGGTGTCGAGCGAGACGTCGGCGACGTCGCCGATCGCGATGTCGCCCGTGAGCGGCAGCGCCGCGACGTCGTCGACCGAGCCGAGCCGCGCGCCGATCTGCACGCTGAGCGTCTGCTCGCCGTCGTCGACCGTGCCGCCGGGCAGCAGCTGTCCGTGCTCGTCGATCGCGTCGGAGACGTCGAGGCGGCTGAGGCCAGCGGCCGCGAGCGCCGCGTCGTCGGGCGCGATCGTGACGCGCTGGCCGGGGGCGCCCTGCAGCTGCACCGCGCGCACGCCGTCGGTGCGCTCGAGCTGCGGGACCGCGATCGTCTCGATGCGGTCGACGAGCGCCGACTGCTCCCCGGGCCCCGAGACCGCGATGCGCAGCACCGGGAAGTCGGCGATCGAGCCGGTGAGCACGGTGGGCTCGGCGGTGTCGGGCAGCTGGCTCAGGATGCGGTTGACCGCCTGCTGCACGCGCTGCTCGGCCGTCGGGATGTTGGTGCCGTAGGTGAACTCGGCGAAGACGACGCTCAGCGACGTCGAGGAGGTGCCGCTCGTGCCCTCGAGCCCCGGCACGGACTGGACCGCCTGCTCGATCGGGGCGGTGACGTCCTCGCTCATGATCTCTGGGCTCGCGCCGACGACCGTGGTCGAGACGACGACGGCCGGCAGCTCGAGCTCGGGGGTCAGCTCGGTCTTGAGGCTCGACAGCGCGACGCCGCCGAAGATGGCGATGCAGATGGTCGCGAGCGCCACGAGCGCCCTGTTCTTGAGGCTGGCGAGCGAGAGCAGGTGCACTCGTCGATCCTGTCATCCCGGCGCTGCGGGGAGGGCCGCTCCGGCTGTGGATCGGCCTGCCCCGCGCACGGGTCGCGCTATGCCTTCCGGCGCTCGACGAACCGGCGCATCGCGTCGCGCACGTATGCGGCTCCCTCGGTCCCGCCGTAGTTCGCGGCGAACCGCTCATCGGCGACGTACATGTCCCCGAGGTTCGCGAACGCCTCGAGCGGCGGGGTCGCGGTCTGCCAGCCGGCACCGACCCAGGCGTAGTGGCGCTGCACGAGCGCCTGCACCTCGTCGGCGTCGACCGGCGTGCCGGCAGCGCGCGCGGCGGCGTAGCCGGCGGCGATGTCGACGTGCTCCTGGCCGAATCGGCGCTTGTCGTCCTCCGACATGCCCTTCCACCAGGCTTGGGAGCTCTCCCACGCCTTCCGGCCCCACCGCTCGGTGACCTCCTGCTCGTACCGGCTCTGGTCGAACCCGTCGAGCGCTTCCTCTGCCGTCATGGCGGCTCCTTCCTCTCGTGCCCGCAGCGTCTGCTCGACCGCGCGGATCTGCCTGCGGATGCGGTCGGCCTCCCGACCGAGGTCGGCGAGGTGGCTGCGCAGCGCCTCCTCGTCGGAGGCGCGCTGCAGGCTCTCGGCGATCGCCGGGATCCCGACGCCCAGTCCGCGCAGCAGCAGGATCCGCTGCAGCCGGGCGAGCGACGCCTCGTCGTACCAGCGCATCCCGCTCGCGTCGGTGCGGGCGGGGGCGAGGATGCCGACGGCGTCGTAGTGCCGCAGGGTGCGGCTCGAGACGCCGGCGAGCTTCGCGATGCGCTGGATCGACCACTCCATGCCGACGACGCTAGGGGTTGACGCAGCGTCAATGGCAAGCGCGATGCGCTGCGCGGTCTACCGTTGCGGCATGCGCCTCCTGCCCTCGATCGTCGCGGTCGCGATCGGCGGCGCCGTCGGCACCGCTGCCCGCGCGCTGCTCCAGGCAGCCATGCCCGGCGGGTGGGCGCTGCTGCTCGCGAACGTGCTCGGGAGCCTGCTGCTCGGCATCGCGACCGCCGCGCTCGCCGGAGCTCCCGCGTGGCTGCGACACGGGATCGGTGCCGGCGCGCTCGGCGGCTTCACGACGTTCAGCGCGATCGCCGTCGCGAGCGTCTCGGCGAGCGCCTCGAGCAGCGGCTGGGCCACGATCGTCCCGGCGCTGCCGGGCATCGGCATCGCGCTCGGCATGCTGCTCGCGGGGCTCGCCGCAGCCTGGGCGGGCCTCGCGATCGGCCGCCGCCTCGTGCGCGGGCAGGCTGCGTGAGCCCGCTCGAGCTGCTCGGCACCGCCGCCGCGGGCGGGATCGGCGCGGTCGTGCGCTTCCTCGCCGGTGCGCTGCCGCACCGCCGGCCCGTGCGGGCGACGATCGCGGTCAACCTGGTCGCGAGCCTGCTCGCCGGCGCCCTCACGGGCCTGCTCGTGCTCGACGACACGTGGCGGGCGGTCCTCGTCACCGGGTTCTGCGGCGGCCTCTCCACCTACTCGGCGTTCGCGGTGCAGGCGGTCGAGCAGCTCGAGCACCGCCGCAGCGGTGCCGCGGTCGGCACGATCGCGGTGACGATCGTGGGCGGCGCGATCGCCGCATCCGCGGGCCTCCTGGCGGGCGCGCTGCTCGTGCCGGCGCTCCCGGCGTGAGCCCGGGCACCCTATCCCCACCCGCATCCGCCCACACGGCGACAAGCGGGCGCGATGCTACGATGGAGGTTGGACTTAGCATCGCAGTTCTCACATCGTTCGTCGGCTCTCGGCCGGCGCCGTCCGCAAGGGGGGTCCAGCATGGGTCGTGGTCGTCAGAAGGCCAAGCACACGAAGCTGGCACGTGAGCTGAAGTCATTCAGCCCGAACATCAACTACTCCGTGCTCCAGCAGGAGCTGGGGGGAGCCCCCGCCGACGACGAGCTCGTCGACAAGTGGGCCGACTACGCCGACTACGCCCCCGAGGCCGGCGATGACTACGTCGACGAGCGTCAGCAGGGGCGCAGCGCCTGAGCCGGTCGCACGCACCCCGGCCGCGCCCGCGGCTCTGAGTCCCTGACGCGAAGGAGCCGATTGTGACGACGCACGGCATCACGAACGCCAAGCTGCAGGAGCCCGTCGAGGTCGGCAGCCACGCGACCGCCACGGCTCCCGTCTTCGAGTCCCTCTCGGTGCTCGACATGTTCAAGATCGGCATCGGCCCCTCCTCGTCGCACACGATCGGCCCCATGCGGGCTGCGCTCGACTTCGTCGCGCAAGCGGATGCGTCCGGCCGCTTCGATGAGATCGTGCGGCTGCGCGTCGACCTGCTCGGCTCGCTCGGCGCGACCGGCTCGGGGCACGGCACCGACACCGCGGTCATGCTCGGCCTCGCCGGGCTCGCGCCCGACACCGTCGAGACGCCGCAGATCGCCGCGACCCTCGACGGCATCCGCTCGAGCGGCGAGCTGCTGCTCGGCAGTCGCCGAGCCGTGCCGTTCGACGAGTCGAAGGTCTTCGTCTTCCGCCCGCTCACGGTGCGCCGCGAGCACCCGAACGCCCTCCGCATCACGGCCTACGACGCATCCGATCAGACGGTCGCGACCGCCGGCTACTACTCGATCGGCGGCGGCTTCGTCATGCGCCACGACGAGGGCGACGTGCTCTCGCCCGTGCCCGCGCCCGCGACGCAGCACCACCCGGTGCCCTACCCCTTCAGCCACGGCGACGAGCTCGTCGAGCTGTGCGAGCGCACGGGGCTCTCGGTGCACGAGCTCATGCTCGCGAACGAGGAGGCGTGGCGGCCGCGCGACGAGACGATCGCGCAGCTCGAGCGCATCTGGCAGGTGATGCAGGAGTGCGTCGCGCACGGCATCGAGACCGACGGCATCCTGCCGGGCGGGCTCGACGTCAAGCGCCGCGCGCGGGATTGGCACGCGAAGCTGCTCGAGCGCGACGCCGCCCCGAAGTCGGGCCGCCCCGACCTGCTCGAGGGCATGGAGTGGGTCAACCTCTACGCCCTCGCGGTCAACGAGGAGAACGCGGCGGGAGCGCGCGTCGTGACCGCGCCGACGAACGGGGCGGCCGGCATCATCCCGGCCGTGATGCACTACGCCGACCGGTTCGCGAACTGCGTCGACGACGAGGTCTCGTGGCACGTGCGGTTCCTGCTCGTCGCGGGCGCGATCGGCATCATCATCAAGTCGAACGCGTCGATCTCGGGTGCCGAGGTCGGCTGCCAGGGCGAGGTCGGCTCGGCGTGCGCGATGGCCGCGGCCGGCTTCGCCGCCGTGCTGGGCGCGACGCCCGCCCAGATCGAGAACGCGGCAGAGATCGGCATCGAGCACAACCTCGGCCTCACGTGCGACCCGATCAAGGGGCTCGTGCAGATCCCCTGCATCGAGCGGAACGCGATGGCGAGCGTCAAGGCGATCAACGCCGCCCGCATGGCGAAGCAGGGCGACGGCACGCACTACGTGAGCCTCGACACCGCCGTCGAGACGATGCGCCGCACCGGCGCCGACATGAGCGACAAGTACAAGGAGACCGCGCTCGGCGGTCTCGCGGTGGCCTTCATCGAGTGCTGACGGCCGCACCGGCCGAGGAGCAGGAGGACGAGCGATGGGCGCGAAGCGACGCGAGGCGCGGGCGATGGCTGCGCTCGAGCGACCCGGTGCGCGGGCGGGCATCGCCGCGGCCGCGGTGTGGGGCCTCGCCTGGAAGGGCGCGTCGCTCTGGCGAGCCGCGCAGGACGGCAGCAAGCCGTGGTTCGCGACGCTGCTCGTGACGAACACGCTCGGCGTGCTCGACGCCGTCTACCTCTTCGGCGTCAGCCGTCGCCGACGGTAGCGCCGGCTCGGGCCGAGCGAGCGGTCCGCGCTGCGCGCCCCCCTCGCTCGACCGCCGCGCTCAGTAGCCGTACTGCGTCGCGAAGATCGCGGCGAAGAGGACCGTGATCGCGATGGGCCAGAAGACGAAGGCCCAGATGAAGCCGAGGATCGACGTCACGAGTCCCCAGATCGCCATGGTCTTGCCCGCCGGCTCCTTGGCGAGGCCCATGCCCGACAGGATGCCGCCCGCGATCGCGTTGATGAACAGCGGGATGACGATGCTCGAGATGCCGAGGATGAGGCCCCACACCGACAGCTTGCGCTCGGTCGAGACCGGGGCGGCGCCGTACGCGCCGTACGCGTCGTACGAGGGGACCGCGGCGTACGCCTGACCGGCGTCGTAGGGCTGGTAGCCGGTCGAAGCGGCAGGCTGGTAGCCGCTCTGGCTCGTGGGCTCGTAGCTCGGCTGGGCGGGCTGCTCAGGGGGCGTGTACGTCATGCGATGGTCCTCGATGCTCGGTGGGCGTGCGTCGCGAGCGCGGGGCTCGACCCACCAGCCTAGAGCCGCGCCGGGACGACGGCGCAACCCGGTGAGCGGCACTGGTCAGGGAGCAGCGCTCATGCTCGTGAAGAGCACGCCGAGCACGCCGAGCAGCGGCAGCAGGTAGAACAGCAGCACCCACAGCAGGCCGACGCCGGAGGTGATGAGGCCCGTGATCGCCATCCCGCGACCGGCGGGCTCTCGCCGCAGCGCGATGAAGCCGAAGACGAGGCCGATGATCGGCACCACGACGAGCGCCCAGGCGAAGACGGCCGAGGTGATGCCGAGCACCATCGCCGTGATCGAGAGGCCCCGCTGCGGGACTTGCGCGTTGGGGTAGACCGGGGCGCGATAGACCGGCACGCCGTACGGCGTGTAGCTCGCGACCTGCGCGGCGGCCGGGTGGATGAGCTGCGCGTCGCCGCTGTGATCGAGGGGCGTCGAGTAGCGCTGCGCGACGTTCGGGGCGATGTACGCGGTCTGCCGCCACGCCGGCCCCTGCTGACCCATGGTCGGCGTGGCCGGGAGTCCCATGTCGGGCTGCGGCGCCGCGCTGCGTCGGCGGTCGCCAGCCGGAGCGGCAGGCTCCGGCGGAGACTGCTCGGACGTCGCGGAGCCGTCCTGCCAGCTCTCCGGCGACGCGTCTTGCCGGGGCCGGAAGCGGTCGACGTCTTCGGACACGTCGCCACCTCCTGCTTCGAGCACACGCTCATCCGTCGATTCCTCAGAACGCTACGCGTCGTGGCTCAAGATTCCCTGGACGCCGCGTGCGCAGCGCCTCCGCGACGAGGAGGTCAGCGGAAGGCGCCCGCGAGCCGCACTGCGCCGCCATCGACGCCCTTCGCGCCCTGCACCCACTCGGCGAGGTCGCGCGGCGCCTGCTCGACGCGGCCGACGACCGACGCGGCGATGCCGGCGTGGCGACTCGCGACGAGCACGCGGTCGGCATCCGCCGCGTCGACGACCACGAGCATCCCGAGACCGAGGTTCCAGGTGCCCTCCGCGTCCTCGAGCGCGAAGCCGCCGAGGCCGGCGAGCGCGCCGAAGACGGCCGGCACGTCCCACGCGGCGCGGTCGACCTCGACCGCGAGCCCTCGAGGCAGCACCCGTGCGAGGTTCGCGGCGATCCCGCCGCCGGTGACGTGCGAGATCGCGCGGATGCCGAGCCCCTGCTCGAGCAACCCGAGCAGCGGCAGCGTGTAGAGCCGGGTGGGCTCCAGCAGCGCCTCGGCCGCGACGCCGCCGAGCTCGTCGACCCGGTCGGTGAGCCCGAGGCCGCGCTCGGCGAGCACGTGGCGCACGAGGCTGAAGCCGTTCGAGTGCAGCCCGGAGGAGGCCATGCCGACCACGACGTCGCCCGCGCCGACGCGCTCGGCGCCGAGCACCGCATCCGCCTCGACGATCCCCACCGCGGCGCCCGCGATGTCGTAGTCGTCCGGAGCCATGACGCCGGGGTGCTCAGCCGTCTCGCCGCCCACGAGCGCCGTGCCGGTCGCCTCGCACGCCTCGGCGATGCCGCGCACGATGTCGGCGATGCGCTCGGGCACGACCCGGCCGCACGCGATGTAGTCGGTCATGAACAGCGGCTTCGCGCCGACCACGACGATGTCGTCGACGACCATGCCGACGAGGTCCTGCCCGATCGTGTCGTGCTTGTCGATCGCCTGCGCGAGCGCGAGCTTCGTGCCGACGCCGTCGGTCGAGGTCGCGAGCAGCGGCTTCGCGTACGAACCGGCCGCCGAGAGGTCGAAGAGCCCGGCGAAGCCGCCGACGCCGCCGAGCACGCCCGCGCCGTGCGTGCGCGAGACCGCCGCCTTCATGAGCTCGACCGCGCGGTCGCCCGCCTCGGTGTCGACGCCGGCGGACGCATACGGATCGGTCATGTGACCAGGGTACTTGGCCGCGCGATCACCGCTCGGCCCCGGCCGCGCGCACGGATGGCAGGATGGGCGCGGCACACCCACCACGTCGACGGAGACACCATGCGCGCACTCGTGACCCGAGGCCGGCCGGGGCTCGAGCTCACCGAGCTGCCCGAGCCCGAGACCCCACCGGGCCACGTGAAGGTGCGCGTGCTGCGCGCCGGCATCTGCGGCACCGACCTGCACATCGACGCATGGGATGCGTGGGCGCAGTCGGCGGTCGCCCCCGGCCTGACCGTGGGCCATGAGTTCTGCGGCGAGATCGTCGAGGTCGGCGAGGGCGTGACCGACTTCGCGGTCGGGCAGCTCATGAGCGGCGAGGGCCACGTCGTCTGCGGGCACTGCCGCAACTGCCGCGCGGGGCGCCGGCACCTGTGCATCCGCACGTCGAACCTCGGGGTGCAGCGCGACGGCTGCTTCGCCGAGCTCGTCGTGCTGCCGTCGTCGAACGTGTGGGTGCACCCGGGCCTGACCACCGCGACCGCGACCGCCGACCAGCTCGACGTCTTCGGGATCTACGACCCGTTCGGCAACGCCGTCCACACCGCGCTCAAGTTCCCGGTGATCGGCGAGGACGTGCTCGTCACCGGCGCCGGCCCGATCGGCCTCATGGCGGCGATGGTCGCGCGGCACGCGGGCGCACGGCACATCGTCATCACCGACATCGCCGAGCCGCGGCTCGAGCTCGCCCGCTCGCTCGGCTTCCGCGCGCTCAACCCGCGCGAGGCGTCGATCACGGACGTGCAGCGCGAGCTCGGCATGCAGGAGGGCTTCGACGTCGCCCTCGAGATGTCGGGCTCGCCCACCGCGCTCGTCGGCATCATCGAGAACCTCAACTTCGGCGGCCGCATCGCGATGCTCGGCCTCCCCGCCGAGCCGATCGAGGTCGACTTCGCCAAGGTCGTCTCGCACATGCTCACCATCCAGGGCATCTACGGCCGCGAGATGTTCGAGACCTGGTACGCGATGGCCGCGATGTCGCAGACCGGCCTCGACGTCTCCCCCGTCATCACCGACCGCTTCGCCTTCGCCGACTGGGAGGCCGCGTTCGAACGCGCGCGATCCGGCGGCGCTGGCAAGGTCATCCTCGACTTCACCGACAACCGCTGAGGAGCGTTCCCCGTGTACTCCATCCGTGCATCCATCGCCGACGAGCTCGCCGAGATCGAGGCCGCGGGCCTCACGAAGCGCGAGCGCGCGATCGACTCACCGCAAGCGGCGAGCGTCGTGGCGAACGGCGCCGAGGTGCTGAACTTCTGCTCCAACAACTACCTCGGGCTCGCCGACGACCCGCGCATCGTCGAGGCGGCGAAGGCCGCGCTCGACGAGTGGGGGTTCGGGATGGCCTCCGTGCGGTTCATCTGCGGCACCCAGACCCAGCACCTCGAGCTCGAGTCGCGGCTCGCGTCGTTCCTCGGCCAGGAGGCGTGCATCCTCTACTCGTCGTGCTTCGACGCCAACGGCGGCCTGTTCGAGACGCTGCTGGGCGCCGACGACGCCGTGATCTCGGACGCGCTCAACCACGCGTCGATCATCGACGGCATCCGCCTCTCGAAGGCGAAGCGCTACCGCTACGCCAACCGCGACATGGCCGAGCTCGAGGCGCACCTGCAGGACGCGCAAGGTGCGCGCCGCCGTCTCATCGTCACCGACGGCGTCTTCTCGATGGACGGCTACCTCGCCCCGCTCGAGGCGATCTGCGACCTCGCGGAGCGCTACGACGCGATGGTGATGGTCGACGACTCGCACGCGGTCGGCTTCACCGGCGCGACGGGCGCCGGCACGCCCGAGCTCGCCGGAGTGCAGCACCGCGTCGACATCATCTCCGGCACGCTCGGCAAGGCGCTCGGCGGCGCCTCCGGCGGCTACATCGCGGCCCGCGCCGAGATCGTCGACCTGCTGCGGCAGCGCTCGCGCCCGTACCTGTTCTCGAACGCGCTCGCGCCGTCGGTCGTCGCGGGGTCGCTCAAGGCGCTCGACCTCGTGGAGGGCGCCGGCGAGCTGCGACAGCAGCTGCGCCGCAACACCGAGCGGTTCCGCGCCGGCATGGAGCAGGCGGGCTTCGAGCTGCTGCCGGGCGAGCACCCGATCACCGCCGTGATGTTCCACGATGCGCGGCTCGCGGCCGAGATGGCGGATGCGATGCTCGAGGAGGGCGTGTACGTCACCGCGTTCTCGTTCCCCGTCGTGCCCCGCGGTGAGGCGCGCATCCGCGTGCAGCTCTCCGCCGCCCACTCGGACGCCGACGTCGACCGCGCGGTCGCGGCCTTCGCCGCGGCGCGCGAGCGCGTCGCCGGCTGAGGTCGAATCGCGACGACCGACGACCGACGCCCGGGACGGGCGTCGGCGCTGGGGTCGCGGCGACGACCCGAAAGGGTCGTCGCCCTCAGCTCCACCGCGCTAGAAGACCGGCTTGCCGCCCGTGACGCCGAGCACGGTGCCCGAGACGTAGCTCGCCTCGTCGCTCGCGAGGTAGACGAACGCGGTCGCGACCTCGATCGGCTGCCCCGGTCGGCCGAGCGGCGCGTTCATGCCGAAGTCCTTCACCGAGGGCTTCGTCGAGGGCTGCAGCGGGGTCCAGATCGGACCCGGCGCGACGGCATTCACACGGATGCCCTTCTCGCCGAGCTGCGCGGCGAGGTTCACGGTGAAGTTGTTGATCGCCGCCTTCGTCGACGCGTAGTCGAGCAGCGTCTCGGACGGGTCGAAGGCCTGGATCGACGAGCAGTTGATGATGCTCGCGCCCTCCCCCAAGTGCGGCAGCACGGCACGCGTGAGGTTGAACATCGCGAAGATGTTCGTCTCGAACGTCTGCCGCAGCTGCTCGTCGGAGATGTCGGCGAGCGACTCCTGCGCCATCTGGTAGCCCGCGTTGTTGACGAGGATGTCGAGGCCGCCGAGCTCGTCGACCGCCCGCTGCGCGAGGTCGAGGTTCGCCTGCTCGGTGCGCTGGTCGGTGGCGATGAGCACCGCCTTGCGGCCCGCCGCCTCGATCTGGCGGCCCGTCTCCTCGGCGTCCTCCTGCTCCTGCGGGAGGTAGGCGATCGCGACGTCCGCGCCCTCCTTCGCGAAGGCGATGGCGGTCGCGCGGCCGATGCCGGAGTCGCCGCCCGTGATGAGCGCGCGCTTGCCCTCGAGCCGGCCGCGGCCGACGTAGCTCGTCTCGCCGTGGTCGGGCACGGGCTGCAGCTTGTCCGTCCAGCCGGGCCACTCCTGGGTCTGCTCAGGCAGATTCTTGATGGATTCGGTGTCGAAGCTCATGTCGCCCACTGTGCCGCCGCAATCTGGACGTCGCTTGGGTGCTCGCCGAGCGCATCCGCCCGATCCCGAGTCGGCGCGCGACGCTCGGTAGGCTTGGGTGTCAATCCCGCGACAGAAGGAGCTCGCCTGTGTGCGGCATCGTCGGCATCGTCTCCGACTCGAGCGTCAACCAGCAGGTGTACGACGCTCTCGCGCTCCTCCAGCACCGCGGGCAGGACTCGACCGGCATCGCGACCGCCGAGGGCCGCTCGATCCACTTGAAGAAGGCCAAGGGCCAGGTGCGCGAGGCGTTCCGCACGCGCGACATGCGCGCGCTGCTCGGCGACTACGGCCTCGGCCACGTGCGCTACGCGACCCGCGGCGAGGCGGCGAACGAGCTCGAGGCGCAGCCCTTCTACGTCAACGCGCCCTACGGCATCGTGCTCGTCCACAACGGCAACCTCACGAACTCGCGCGAGCTCGAGCGCGAGCTCGCGACGGTCGACCACCGGCACGTCAACACCGGCAGCGACACCGAGATGCTCGTCAACGTGCTGGGCAGCGAGCTGCAGTCGCTCGTCAGCGGCGGCGAGCTCGACGCCGACCGGCTCTTCACCGCCGTGCGTCGCACGCACGAGCGCATCCAGGGCTCCTACGGCGTCATCGCGCTCATCGCCGGGCACGGCCTGCTCGCCTTCCGCGACCCCTTCGGCATCCGGCCGCTCGTGCTCGGCCGGCGCACGAGCGAGCGCGGCCGCAGCGAATGGATGGTCGCGAGCGAGTCAGTGGCGCTCACGGGCTCGGGCTTCCACGTCGAGCGCGACGTCGCGCCCGGCGAGGCGATCTTCATCACGCCCGACGGCGAGCTCGCCTCCGCGATGACGCACGACTCGCCCGTGCTGCTGCCGTGCGCGTTCGAGTACGTCTACCTCGCCCGCCCCGACTCGGTCATGAACGGCGTGAACGTGTACGAGTCGCGGCTCCGCATGGGCGAGCGGCTCGCCGACACGATCGCGAAGTACACGCCGTCGGGTGCGATCGACGTCGTCATGCCCATCCCCGACTCCTCGCGCCCCGCCGCGATGGAGGTCGCCCGGCGGCTCGGCATCGAGTACCGCGAGGGCTTCTACAAGAACCGCTACGTCGGCCGCACGTTCATCATGCCCGGCCAGCAGGAGCGGAAGAAGTCGGTCAGGCAGAAGCTCAACGCGCTCGAGAGCGAGTTCCGCGGCAAGAACGTGCTCGTCGTCGACGACTCGATCGTGCGCGGCACGACGAGCCGCGAGATCGTCGAGATGATGCGCTCGGTCGGCACCAACACCGTCACCTTCACGTCCGCCGCGCCGCCCGTGCGCTACCCGCACGTCTACGGCATCAACATGCCCTCGCGCGGCGAGCTCATCGCCTCAGGACGCTCGATCCCGCAGGTGAACGAGGCGCTCGGCAGCGACTTCCTCGTCTACCAGGAGGTCGACGACCTGCAGCGGGCGATCCTCGACGGCTCGAGCATCGAGGGGCTCGAGATGTCGTGCTTCACGGGCGACTACGTCACCGGCTCGGTGACCGACGAGTACCTCCGCTGGGTGGAGCAGACGCAGCTCAGCTGAGCGGCTCGGCCGCGGGGACTCGCTCCGGCACCCAGCCGCCGAGGCTCGCGACGAGGCACGCGATCGCCGCGCCGAGCACGACGTCGGGCACGGGCACCGCGCCGAGCAGCAGCGCGGCGAGGGCCGCACCCGCGGCGGCCGCGAGCGCGAGCAGCACCGGCGTCGCGGGCGCGGAGCGCACGTGCGCGCGGCGCGCGAGCTCGGCGAGGGCGACGGATGCGGCGAGCGCGATCCCGAGGAGGGCGGCGGCCACGAGGTCGAGGGCTCCCGGGCGGGCGATCGGCGCAGCGAGCGCCGCGACGCCCCCGAGCGTCGCGACCACGGCGGCCGCCCGGTCGCCGAGGAGCCGCTCGGCGACCCGCGCGAGCGGCGGCCCCAGGATCGCGCCGAGCGCGAGGGTGAGCGCGACGGGCGCCGCCGGCTGCGGCTCGTCGGCGCCGATCGCCGAGAGTGCGGGCCGCAGGGCCGCGATCGCGCCGGCACCGGCCGCCGCGAGCAGGACGAGCGCGAGCACGCGCGCCGCGAGGGGCCGGCCGTCGGCCCGGCGGGCGGCGGCGGTCGCGACGGGCGGCTCATGAGCGGCGGCGGCGCGGCCCGGCGCATCCGGACGCACGCTCACGAGCAGTCCGAGGGCGAGGAGCTGCGCGCCCGCGGCCATGAGCAGCACGGCGGATGCGTCGAGCGTGGGCACGAGCGGCACTGCCGCGGCGAGCGCGGTGCCGGCCGCCGCGGCGAGCAGCGTCGGCGCGGGGCGCACCGCGGGTGCGAGCAGGGGCTCGTCGTCCGCGCCCCCGATCGCGGCGGCGAGCTGCGCGCCGGCCGCGAGTCCGAGCAGCGGCGCGAGCACGAGCCACGGCGCGAGGTCGAGCAGCAGCAGCGTCGCGGTCGCCGCGAGCACTGCGAGCGCGAGCGCGGCCGCGACCAGGGCCACCGGTCGGGAGGCGCCCGCGGCGGTCGAGGCGCGCGCGAGCAGCGGTGCGGCGAGCAGCCCGAGCGCCGCGCCGGCGAGCGCCGTCGCACTGCCGAGGGCGAGCGCTCCGGGCGATCCCGCCGCGAGCGCGACGCTCGCGAGTGCCGCGAAGCCGGCGCCGAAGCCGATCCAGGCGAGCGCGTGCGCGACCGCGCTCCGCGCGCGCCCGCTCGGCATCAGGCTTGGCCGGGGCGGTCGTCCTCACGGCGCTCCGGGTCGCCGGCGCCGGGGACAGCGGGATCGACGGGGCCTGCGCCAGCGACCGGCGCGTCGCCGCCCAGCCGCTCGAAGCGCGCCTCGAGGGCGTCGTCATCGGCGGTCGTCAGCGCATCCGGCCGCCGCACCTCGACGCGCTCGGCGACCGTCGCGGTCGCCCGCTTCGAGAGGGAGCGGTCGATGATCACCGCGACGAGGGCGCCGAGCGCTCCGCCGAGCACGAAGCCGGCGACGATCATGAGCCCGATGACCGGGGTCGTGTCGACCGCGAGGCCGTTCTCGTCGACCGCCGGCGGCATCGCCGACGCGATGAGCCACCCGGCGACCGCGCCGACGAGGGCGCCGACCGCCATGAAGACGCTGTACTTCGGGGAGCGCCGCACCGTCACGTCGAACTGCTCGGCCGTGCCGGCCGGGTCGCCGGCTGCATCGCCCTGGGGCGTCCGATCGTGCGTCGCATCCATGGCAACCAGCATCCCACGCCGCGCACCGGCAGCGCTCGCGCCACTGCCCCGTCGGTCCCCCGCGTCGCGCTTCCGTCGTGCATCCCCGGCTAGTGTCTGGCGTGGGGCGCATCGCCCCTTGCGTCGACCCATGCACAACGAGGTGAACCATGTCCAACGCGACCGCTGAGAAGCGATCGGGCGCGCCGCTCGCGCGCGCCATGCGGCCCATCAACAACGTCGTCGAGCGGTGGATCCCGTCGGCGCTCGTCTTCGCGATCGTGCTGACGCTCGTCGTCGCGCTGCTCGCGCTGACGGTGACGCAGACGAATCCCGTCGACCTCGTCAAGAGCTGGGGCGACGGCCTCTCGGGGCTCCTCGCCTTCATGACGCAGATGGCGCTCATCCTGCTCCTCGGGCACATGCTCGCCAACACCAGGCCGGTGCGGAAGCTGCTCTCGAAGCTCGCGTCGCTGCCGCAGACGCCCGTGCAGGCCTACCTGTTCGTCTTCGTGGTCGCCTCGGTCGCATCCCTCATCACCTGGGGCCTCGGGCTCGTGGTCGGCGGCCTGCTCGCCCGCGAGGTCGCGGCCTCCGGCAGGGAGCGCGGTCTGCGGCTGCACTTCCCGATGCTCGTCGCGGCCGGCTTCTCGGGCTTCGTGGTGTGGCACATGGGCTACTCGGGCTCGGGCCCGCTCACGGCGGCGACGCCCGACTCGTTCATCGCCGAGCACCTCGGCGGCGAGGTCGTGCCGATCACCGAGACGACGTTCGCGCTCCCGAACCTGATCGGCGCCGTCGCGACGATCGTCGTCGTGGCGGTCGCGCTCGCGCTCGTCGCGCCGCGCGGCAAGGACCGGATCGTCGAGCTCGAGATGGACCTGCGCGAGCAGCTCGTCGAGACCGAGGAGGACGTCGTCACCCCCGCCGACCGGATCGACGCGAGCCGCATCGTCACGCTGCTCGTGGGCGCCGCGCTCGTGTTCTACCTCGTCGTGCACTTCGTGCAGGGCGGCACGCTCACCCTCGACATCGTCAACTGGTCGTTCCTCGCGCTCATCTTCCTGCTCGTGAAGAACCCGTTCGAGATCATCCGGCTGACGAAGGAGGCGGCCTCGAACGTCGGCGAGATCCTGCTGCAGTTCCCGCTCTATGCGGGCATCCTCGGCATGATGACCGGCTCTGGCCTCATCCAGGTCTTCTCCGACTGGTTCGTCGCCATCTCGACGCCGACGACCTTCGGCGTGCTCGCGCTGCTCTCGGCCGGCCTCGTGAACTTCTTCGTGCCCTCGGGCGGCGGGCAGTTCGCGGTGCAGGCGCCCATCCTGCTCGACGCGGCGGAGCGCATCGGCGTCGACCCGGCGATCCCGATCATGGCGGTCGCGTACGGCGACCAGTGGACCAACATGATCCAGCCGTTCTGGGCGCTGCCGCTGCTCGCGATCGCGGGCCTCAAGATGCGCGACATCCTCGGCTACACGACGGTGACGCTCATCGCGTCGGGACTCGTGTTCGCGGCGATCCTGCTCATCTGGTCGCTGTGACCGATCGCCGCTGGCGCTCGCCGACGGCGGGCGTCAGCGGCGATGCCGCAGCAGCGAGTCGAGGGTCAGCGAGGTCTTCGACAGCGCCGACGTCGACAGCGACGAGCTGGTGAGCGAGGAGCCGCGTCGGCGGATGCGCTCGGTGTCGGCCGCGTCGAGGCGGCCGATGAGCGCCGAGACCTCGTCCGAGGGGTTCGGCAGCTGACGCTGCTGCACGCGAGCGGCCTCGTCGACCGCCGCCTGGCGCACGCGCTGCGCCGCGCTCTTCCCGGCATCCTGCAGACCGCGTGCCTGCTGCGAGCGGGAGTCGACCTGCTGCCGCAGCTGCTCGATGCGCGCGAGCCGATCGGCGCCGGGCGCCTGCTGCCCGACCTGCTGCGCCGCGGGGCGCTGCCCTGGCTGCTGCATCGGCTGCTGCATCGGCTGCTGCTGCCGCTGCTGCGCTGGCGCCTGCTGCGGCACGCGCTGCCGGTCATGCGGCGCCTGCCACTGCGAGCTCGCGAAGACGTTGGGCTGCTCCCCCGAGCGGCGGGCGCGCTCGGCCTCCACCTCGCGCGCGGCGGCGTCGATGCGCTCGCGCCACGACTGCGGCACGCGATCCTGCAGGTGCTGCGCCTGCGCCGTCGCCTGCGTGCGGCGCTGATCGACCTCGCGCCGCACCTGCTGCGCGCCGGTGCGCACCTGCTCCTGCGCGCGCTTGCTCGCGGTGCGGGCGAGGCTCATGAGCGCGTTCCAGCCGCCGCGCAGCAGCAGGAAGCCGACGAAGGTCGCGCCGGCCGCGAGCAGCAGCGGACCGCCCGCTTGCTCGAGCGCGCCTTCGACGCCCGTGATGAGCGACACCTGCGCGACCCAGCCGATCCACTGGATGAGCGCCGGCACGCCGTTGAAGAGCAGCACGATGCCGATGATGAGCAGGACGATCGGGCCGATGAAGCCTTGCGGACGGACGACCTGTGCCATGGGGCAAGTATGGCGCTGGCGCTACCGAGCGGGTAGGCGGATCACCGGCAGCCACGCCGAGACGTCGGCGCGCACGCCCGAGGCGTGCACGGCTCCGCGACCCACCGCATCCGCCCACGTCTCCCTGCCCGTCGCGAGCGCGAGCCATGTCGCCGGGTCGGTCTCGATGACGTTCGGCGGCGTGCCGCGCGTGTGGCCGGGCCCCTCGACCGCCTGCACCGCGCCGAAGGGCGGCACCCGCACCTCGACGCTCTTGCCCGGCGCGCGCTCGGCGAGGCACTGGAGCGAGTAGCGCACCGCGAGCGCGCGGTCCTGCCGGCTCGGCTCGGGGGCGAGCGCGGCGCGCACGGCGTCGATGCCGTCGAGGTCGGGGATGCGCTTGGGCATGCCGCCAGGCTACGCGGCGGCGCCGACGCGGGCGGGTCAGGCGGTCGCCGGCATCGCGGCCGCCCGCGGCCGGGTCGCGCGCAGCCACGCGAGCCCGAGCAGCACGAGCAGCGTCACGTCGACGACGTCGCCGCCGTAGTACATGAGCTGCGAGGCGACGCGCGCATCGGCCGCCTCGACGCCCGCGGGCGGCTGCCCGTAGACGCGCTTCGCGAGCATCGAGTGCACGGCCATGAACGCGAGCAGCACGGCGGCGCGCACGCCGGTCGACGCGCGATGCGGATCGGGGTCGACGCCGACGAGCGCGGCGGTGAGCAGGTAGCCGGCGAGCAGCAGGTGGAGGTGCACGATCCCGTGCACGAGGGCGGATGCGTGCATGAGGCCGTACAGGTCGGTCGCGTAGAGCGCCCAGAGACCTCCGGCGTTGAGCGCGGCAGCCGCCACCGGGTGGGTGAGGAGGCGCAGCGGCGCGCTGCGCAGCACGCGCGAGAGGCGGCGCGCCGCGGTCACGGGGAGCGCCCGCAGCAGCAGCGTGACGGGCGCTCCGAGCACGAGCAGCAGCGGCGCGAGCATGCCGAGCAGCAGGTGGGCGAGCATGTGGCCGGTGAGGCTCGAGTGCGCGGCGAGCGCGATCGGGCCGAGCGTCGCAGCGCCCGCGGATGCCACGCCGAGCATCCAGCTCGTCGTGCGCAGCACCGGCCACGGTCCGCGGCGGCGAGCGGCACGCAGCGCCCGCAGGTAGCCGCCGACGGCGACGAGCAGCGCGGCGACGATGAGCGCGTCGTGCAGCGCCCACGACGCGTCGGCCGCGAGCGGCACCGCG
Source organism: Agrococcus sp. TSP3-2-1 (assembly GCF_049897585.1). Taxonomy (NCBI): domain Bacteria; kingdom Bacillati; phylum Actinomycetota; class Actinomycetes; order Micrococcales; family Microbacteriaceae; genus Agrococcus; species Agrococcus sp. TSP3-2-1. Next base: position 110,460 of record NZ_JAFCWN010000001.1, on the reverse strand, counting down.
CCGTCGTGACCGCCGTGGCTCGGCACGCTCAAGGCTCCGTCGGCGCCCGCGAGCGCCGCAGCACGACGAGCCCGATCGCGAGCACGACGATCGCCGAGCCGATCCAGGCGATGTCGTACGGCAGCAGGTCGACGTCGTAGCGCACCTGGTGGATGCCGAGCAGCTTGTGGTTGACGACCGCGTCGAGCAGCTGGAAGCCGCCGAGCCCCACGAGCACCGCGCCCGTCCAGCGCCCCCACCGCGCCGGCTCTCCTCGGGCCGACGCGCGGCGTCGCACGTCGACGAGCAGGAAGAGCCCCGCGACCGTCATCCCCCACGCGGCCGCGTGGAAGAAGCCGTCGGCGGCGATCGCCATCTCGGTCGTGCCGAGGTCGTAGAAGTGGTGCCACTGCAGCACGAGGTGGAACAGGAGCAGATCGACGACCGACGCGGCGATGCCCGCGCCGAAGAGCACGCCCGAGAGCACGAGCCGCCGGATCGGGTCCGCTCCGACATCGCGCGCGCCCGCGCTGCCACGGCGGCCGGTGCTCGTCATCGGGCTCCCCCTCCGGGCGCGGCGAGCGCCGCGGCCCTGCGTGCGGCCATTGTCGGGGCAGCGGCTGGGAGCGGCATCCGCGCGAGCGCCGGTCCAGGGCGGTTGCATCGCGGCACGCGGGCGGGGCGCGCGCCCCGCTCCTAGAATGGGCGCGTGCGGATCCTCGTCCTTGGCAGCGGCGCGCGCGAGCACGCCATCATCACGGCACTCCTCGCGGAGGGCGGCCACGAGATCACGGCCGCGCCCGGCAACGCCGGCATCGCGACCGAGGTCGAGACCGTGCGCCTCGACATCAAGAGCCCCGAGCTCGTCGCGGAGCTCGCCGTCGACGGCGGCTTCGAGCTCGTCGTCATCGGCCCGGAGGCGCCGCTCGTCGCCGGTGTCGCCGACGAGCTCGAGCGCGTGGGCGTGCCGGTCTTCGGCCCCACGAAGGCCGCCGCTCGCATCGAGGGTTCGAAGTCCTTCGCCAAGGAGGTCATGGCGCGCGCCGGGGTGCCGACGGGCACCGACACCACCGCCTCGACGCTCGACGACGTGCGCGCCGCGCTCGACGCATCCGCACCCCCGTGGGTGCTCAAGGCCGACGGCCTCGCCGCAGGCAAGGGCGTCATCGTGACCGACGACCGCGCGGCCGCCGAGGCGCACGCCGAGGCGTTCCTGCCCGACGGCCCGCTGCTCATCGAGGAGTACCTCGAGGGGCCCGAGGTGAGCCTGTTCGTGCTCACCGACGGCACGCACGCCGTGCCGCTCGCGCCCGCGCAGGACTTCAAGCGGCTCGGCGACGGCGACACCGGCCCCAACACCGGCGGCATGGGCGCCTACTCGCCGCTGCCGTGGCTCGCCGACCGCTTCGGCGGCGAGCAGGCGTTCGTCGACGAGGTGGTCGAGACGGTCGCGCTGCCGACGATCCGGGCGATGGCCGAGGCCGGCACGCCGTTCCGCGGGCTGCTCTACTGCGGCCTCATCATCACCGACGCGGGCGTCAAGGTGATCGAGTTCAACGCGCGCTTCGGCGACCCCGAGACGCAGGTCGTGCTGCCGCGCATCGAGTCGGGGTTCGCGGATGCGCTCCTGGCGGCCGCGAACGGGAGCCTCGCCTCCGCCGCGCCCCTGTCGTGGCGCGACTCGGCCGCGGTCGCGGTCGTGCTCGCGAGCGAGGGCTACCCCGGCGACCCCGTCACGGGGCGGCCGATCCACGGCGTCGACGAGGCGGCGCGCATCGAGGGCGTGCGGGTGCTGCACGCCGCGACCGGCGCGGGCGAGCAGGGGCTCACCGCCACGGGCGGCCGGGTGCTCAACGTCGTCGGCACCGGCGCGACGCTCGCCGAGGCGCGCGAGCGGGCTTACGCGGGGCTCGCCGCGATCTCGCTCGAGGGCGGGCAGGCGCGCTCCGACATCGGCGCGGGCGCATGACGGGCGCCGCGGAGCTCGCCGGCTGGCACCTCGCCTACAGCGGCAAGGTGCGCGACCTCTACGTGCCGGAGGGCGCGACCCTGCACGAGGCTCCGGAGATGCTCATGGTCGCCTCCGATCGCGTCTCGGCGTTCGACCGCGTGCTCGAGCCGGCGATCCCCGGCAAGGGCGAGCTGCTCACGACGCTCACCCGCTGGTGGACCGAGCGGCTCGGGCTGCCGACGCAGCTCGCCGACGGCGCCGACGACCGCACGCCCGAGGCGGTGCGGGGGCGGGCGATGCTCGTGCGCACGCTCGACATGCTGCCCGTCGAGTGCGTCGTGCGCGGCCGCGTGACCGGCTCGGGGCTCAAGGAGTACCGCCACGTCGGCTCGATCTCGGGCGTCGCGCTGCCCGAGGGGCTCCGCGACGGCGATGCGCTGCCCGAACCGATCTACACGCCCGCGTGGAAGGCGCCGCAGGGCGAGCACGACGAGAACGTCTCGTTCGAGCGCACCGTCGAACTCGTCGGCACGGCCGATGCCGACGCCATCCGCGACATGAGCCTGAGCGTCTACGCGATGGGCGCCGCGATCGCGGAGGAGGCGGGGCTCGTGCTCGCCGACACGAAGTTCGAGTTCGGCCGCGACCGCGTGACGGGCGAGCTCGTGCTCGCCGACGAGGTGCTCACGCCCGACTCCTCTCGGTACTGGGACGCCGAGGCGCTCGCCGACGGCCGCGTCGAGTCGTTCGACAAGCAGATCGTGCGCGACTGGCTCGCGGCGAACTGGGACGGGCAGGGCAACCCGCCGCGGCTGCCGGACGATGTCGTCGAGCGCACCGCCGCCCGCTACCGCGAGCTCTTCGACCGACTGACCGCCGCTTGAGCTGAGCGGCCGCGCGCGGGTGGCTCAGACCTCCGGCGCCCGCCACGTGTCGCAGCTGCCGACGCCCTCGTTGTAGCCCGTCGCGAGCCAGCGCTGCCGCTGCTCGCTCGAGCCGTGCGTCCACGTCTCGGGGTTCACGCCGCCACCGCTCTGGGCCTGCAGGCGGTCGTCGCCGATCGTCGACGCGGCGTTCATCGCGTCGTTCATCTCCTGCTGCGTCGGCGCGATGAGCACCGGGTCGCCGCCGTCATCGTCGCGCGTCTGCGACGCACCGCTCATCCATGCGCCCGCGTAGCAGTCGGCCTGCAGCTCCGAGCGCACGCCGCTCGACTGCGGCCCCGAGTCGCCGCGCTCCACTCGCTGCAGATCGCCGGTGAGGTGCTGGATGTGGTGGCCCCACTCGTGCCCGAGCACGTAGAGCTGCGCGAGCGAGCCGCCCGAGGCGCCGAACTGGTCGCGCATCTGCTGGAAGAACGTGGTGTCGATGTAGATGCGCTCGTCTGCCGGGCAGTAGAACGGGCCGACCGCGCTCGTCGCGGCACCGCAACCGGTCTGCACCTGCCGGTCGAACAGCTGCACGCTCGGGTCGCGGTACTCGAGGTTGTTCGCGGCGAACGTCGTCTCCCAGAACTGCGACATCGAGTCGGCGCCGCCCTCCATGCGGCACGTCACGTTGGCGGGGTCGTTCGCCGCCTCGCCGGTGCACCCGGTGACCTCCTCGCCCTGCGACTGCGAGGCGGGGTCGATCGGCTGCTGCGGCGCGAGCCCGGTGAGGTCGATGCCGAAGAACATCGACACGAGCACGAGGATGACGGTCACGAGACCGCCGCCGCCGACCGCGAGCGCGCCGCCGCGACCGCCACCACCGCCCCCGCCCCGGCTCACGGTCGAGGTGTCGAAGTTCGCGTTGCCCCTGAACGTCATGGCGGCACCCTAGCCGCGGTGACCCGACGATCGGCCGGGAATCCGCACGGTCCGACCGTCGCACGCGCCGCATCCGTAGAATGAGGTGACCCCAACCCGCCCGCAAGCTAGGGAGACCCATGGCCGTCATCGTCGTCGACGTCATGCCGAAGGCCGAGATCCTCGATCCGCAGGGCAAGGCGGTCAGCCGCGCGCTCGCGCGACTGGGTCACGGCGAGATCGGCGACGTGCGCCTCGGCAAGCGCTTCGAGCTCACCGTCGAGGGCGAGGTGACGGATGCCCTGCTCGAGCAGGTGCGCCAGATCGCCGACGACGTGCTCGCGAACACCGTGATCGAGGATGTCGTGGGCGTGCGGGTGCAGGACGAGGCCGCCCGATGAGGGTCGGCGTCATCACCTTCCCCGGCACGCTCGACGACCGGGACGCACAGCGCGCGGTGCGCCTCGCGGGCCACGAGCCCGTCGCGCTGTGGCACGGCGAGCACGACCTGCACGGCGTCGACGCGCTCGTGCTGCCGGGCGGCTTCTCGTACGGCGACTACCTCCGCTGCGGCGCGATCGCCGCGCGCTCGCCGATCATGACCGAGGTCGTCGAAGCCGCCGAGCGGGGCATGCCCGTGCTCGGCATCTGCAACGGCTTCCAGATGCTCACCGAGGCGCGGCTGCTGCCGGGCGGACTCGTGCGCAACGCCTCCGGCCTGTTCGTGCGCCGCGACCAGCGGCTGCGCGTCGAGCGCTCGAGCACCGCGTGGACGAACCGCTTCGAGGTGGGCCAGGAGATCGTCATCCCGCTCAAGAACGGCGAGGGCCGCTTCGTCGCGACGCCCGACGAGATCGAGCGCATCGAGGCCGAGGGGCTCGTCGTCTTCCGCTACCTCGGCGACGACCCGAACGGCTCGATCGACGCGATCGCAGGCATCGCGAACGCGGCCGGCAACGTCATGGGGCTCATGCCGCACCCCGAGCACGCGGTCGAGCTCGGCTTCGGCCCGACGACGACGCGCATGAAGGCCGGCATCGACGGGCTCGAGATCTTCAAGTCGGCGCTCGAGGCCGTCGCCGCCTAGCAGTCACCGCTGGTCGAGTAGACCGGCGAAGCCGGTCGTATCGAGACCGACCTGTCGTCATCTCGATACGGCCCTGCGGGCCTACTCGATGAGCGGGACAGGCCCGAGCGACGCGCGAGGCAACGTGCGTAGACTGGCTACATGATGGATGCGTCGACCGACACCGCGACCGGGCTCGCTCCGAAGCGGCTCTACCGCTTCCTCGCGATCGCCGAGGCGGTCACGTGGACGCTGCTCATCATCGCGATGATCGCGAAGTACGGCTTCGAGATCGACGCCCTCGTACCGGTCGCCGGCCCCATCCACGGCTTCGTCTTCCTCTCCTACGCCGCGATGCAGCTCGTCGTCGGCCACAACCAGCGCTGGCGTGTCGGCACCGTCGCGCTCGGCGTGCTGACGGCCGTGATCCCGTACGCGACGATCCCGTGGGAGCGCCGCCTCGTCCGCAGCGGCGCGCTCGAGGGCCGCTGGCGCACCGAGCCGACCGGCGAGCCCGGCGACGACCGCTGGATCGATCGCGCCTTCCGCTGGGGCATCACGCACCCGATCCTGCTCGCGGTCGTCGCGCTCGTGCTCGTCGCGATCGTCTTCGCCGCGCTGCTCACGGCAGGCCCGCCGACCGAGTGGTTCGACTGATCTGCTGACCGGGGCGCCGCGCGACCGACGCCGACGACGGCGCGCGAGCCGACGCATCCGCCCGCTCGATAGGATCGAGGGACCGCCGAGCCACCTCCTAGGAGAGTCGTGACCGCTTCCACTCCACGCGACACCGTCGAGCGCGCCGCCGCCACCCCGGAGCGCGAGCAGCCGTTCGCCGCCCTCGGCCTCAAGCCCGACGAGTACGAGCGCATCCGCGAGATCCTGGGCCGTCGGCCCACGAGCGCCGAGCTCGCGATGTACTCGGTGATGTGGAGCGAGCACTGCTCCTACAAGTCCTCGAAGAAGCACCTGCGGACCTTCGGGCAGAAGGTCACGCCCGAGATGCAGGAGCGGCTCATGGTCGGCATGGGCCAGAACGCGGGCGTCATCGACGTCGGCGAGGGCTGGGCCGTCACCTTCAAGATCGAGTCGCACAACCACCCCTCGTTCGTCGAGCCCTTCCAGGGCGCGGCGACGGGCGTCGGCGGCATCGTGCGCGACATCATCTCGATGGGCGCGCGGCCGGTCGCGGTCATGGATGCGCTGCGCTTCGGCGACATCGACCACCCCGACACCGCGCGGGTCGTGCACGGCGTCGTGGGCGGCATCTCGTTCTACGGCAACTGCCTCGGCCTGCCGAACATCGGCGGCGAGACGGTCTTCGACGCCGTCTACCAGGGCAACCCGCTCGTGAACGCGCTCGCCGTCGGCGTGCTGCGGCACGAGGACCTGCACCTCGCGAACGCGACCGGCGCGGGCAACAAGGTCGTGCTCTTCGGCGCCCGCACGGGCGGCGACGGCATCGGCGGCGCGTCGATCCTCGCCTCCGAGTCGTTCGACGAGGAGGGCCCCGCGAAGCGGCCCGCCGTGCAGGTCGGCGACCCGTTCGCCGAGAAGGTGCTCATCGAGTGCTGCCTCGAGCTCTACGCCGCGGGCGTGGTCGAGGGCATCCAGGATCTCGGCGCCGCGGGCATCTCGTGCGCGACGAGCGAGCTCGCCGCCAACGGCGACTCGGGCATGCGCGTCGAGCTCGACCACGTGCTGCTCCGCGACCCGACGCTCACGGCCGAGGAGATCCTCATGTCGGAGTCGCAGGAGCGCATGATGGCGATCGTGGCGCCCGAGAAGCTCGACGAGTTCCTCGCGATCACGGGCAAGTGGGATGTCGAGACGAGCGTGCTCGGCGAGGTCACCGGCGACGGCCGGCTCGTCATCACCCACTCGGGCGACGTGATCGTCGACGTCGACCCGAAGACCGTCGCGATCGACTCCCCCGTCTACGACCGCCCCATGGCGCGCCCCGAGTGGCAGGACGCGCTGCAGGCCGACTCGGCCGCCTCGCTCCCCCGCGCCGCTCGCGAGGAGCTCGGCGAGCAGCTGCGCGCGCTCATCGGCTCCCCCAACCTCGGCGACCCGTCGTGGATCACCGACCAGTACGACGACTACGTGCTCGGCAACACGGCGCTGTCGAAGCCCGACGACGCCGGCATGGTGCGCATCGACGAGGAGTCGGGGCTCGGCTTCGCCGTCGCGGTCGACGCGAACGGCCGCTACTGCCAGCTCGACCCGCGCGAGGGCGCGAAGGCCGCGCTCGCCGAGGCCTACCGCAACGTCGCCGTCACGGGCGCGACGCCCGTGGGCGTGAGCGACTGCCTCAACTTCGGCAATCCCGAGATCCCCGCGGTGATGTGGCAGTTCGCCGAGGCCGTCGACGGCCTGGCCGACGGATGCGTCGAGCTCGGCATCCCGGTCACGGGCGGCAACGTCTCGTTCTACAACCAGACCGGTGAGACGCAGATCCACCCGACCCCGGTCGTCGGCGTGCTCGGCATCATCGACGACGTCGACCGCCGCCTGCCCTCCGGCTGGCAGGACGACGGCCAGGCGATCTTCCTGCTCGGGACGACGCGCGACGAGCTCGACGGCTCGGCGTGGGCAGGCACGATCCACGGCCATCTCGGCGGCCTCCCGCCGCGCGTCGACCTCGCCGCCGAGCGGCAGCTCGCGGGCCTCATGCAGGGCGTCGCGTTCGACGGCCTCGCGACCGCCGCGCACGACCTCTCGGAGGGCGGCCTCGGCGCCGCCGTCGTCGAGGGTGCCCTGCGCTTCGGCATCGGCGCCCGCATCTGGCTCTCGGGCCTCATGGAGCGCGACGGGATCGACGAGACCGCTGCGCTCTTCTCCGAGACCGGGGCGCGCGCGATCGTCGCGGTCGCTCGCGAGGACGAGGTGAAGTTCACGGGCATGTGCGAGGCGCGCGGCGTACCGGTGCTGCGCATCGGCGTGACCGACGCCGAGAGCCGCGCGATCGAGATCCAGGACATCGCGACGATCCCGCTCGACGAGCTGAGCGCCGCCAACCGCGCACCGCTCGCCCGCTTCGCCTGACCTGCGCGGCTCGCGCGGTGCGGCGGCGGCCGCGCGAGCCTATGCTCCAACCATGGAGCTCACCGTCCCCGCCATCAACATCTGGGCCGTGCTGCTCGCGACCGTCGCAGCGATGGTCGTCGGCTTCGTCTACTACCAGCCGAAGGTGCTCGGCAACGCGTGGATGAAGGCCGTCGGCCACACCTCCGACAGCGTCACGAGCGGGCCGAAGCCGTGGGTGTACCCGATGCTCATCCTCTGCGCCTTCGTCACCGCGTGGGTGCTCGCCGGCGCCGCCTGGATCTCGCAGCAGTTCTACGGCGGCAGCTTCCTGCTCAACGCGCTCGTGACCGGCTGGATCCTCTTCGTCGGATTCACAGCCGCGCGCGTGCTCGTGCACGACGCGTTCGACCCCCGGGGCCTCAAGGTCGCAGGCTTCACGATCCTCAACGAGCTGCTCGTCGTCACCGCGATGGCGCTCGTCATCGGCGTCTGGCCCCCGGCAGCATGAGCGACCTCTCGCTGACCCTCGAGCGGTCGATCGATGCCTCGACGGATGCGGTGTGGCGCGTGCTCACCGACCTCGAGGGCACCGCGGCGGTGCTCTCGGGCGTGACGCGCGTCGAGCGGCTCGCGGGGGCCGGCTACTCGATCGGCACCCGCTGGCGCGAGACGCGCACCATGCTCGGCCGCGAGGCGAGCGAGGAGCTGGAGGTCGTCGGCATCGTGCCCGGGCGCTCGACGACGATCGCCGCCGAGTCGCACGGCATGCGCTACCGCACGGAGTTCACGCTCGAGCCGATCGAGGGCGGGGCCGGCACGCTGCTGCGCATGCGCTTCTCGGGCTCCTACGAGTCGCCGTCGTGGATCCAGCGCGCCGCCGCGAAGCTCACCGCGCGGCTCGGCATGGCGGCCACCCGAAAGGCCATGGAGCAGGACCTCGCCGACATCGCGGCCGCCGCGGAAGGCCGCCCCTGATACGCGCTACTCGGCGCTCGCGATGCGCTCGTGGTGGTGGATGACCTCGGCGATCACGAAGTTCAAGAACTTCTCCGCGAACTCCGGATCGAGGTCCGCCTCCTCGGCGAGCCGGCGCAGCCGCGCGATCTGCGTCGCCTCGCGGGCCGGGTCGGACGGGGGCATGGCGTTCGCCGCCTTGAGCTCGCCGACCGCTTGCGTGAGCTTGAACCGCTCCGCGAGCGTGTGGATGAGGATGGCGTCGACGTTGTCGATCGAGCGCCGCAGGCGCAGCAGCTGCTCCTCGGGACTCGTCATGCCCCCCAGCCTAGGTCGCGCGGGCAGCCGCTCGCGCCGCGCAGCGCTCCCGCATCCGCGATCGCAGCCCTCCCCGTCCAGCCGTTTCGCAGGCGATCCGGGCACCCGGAGGGGCATCTTCCCTCGCACCGGCCGGATCACCTGCAGAACGGGAGACGCCGGCGCTCGTTCGCGCCGGCGCTCGTTCGCGCCGCGCGGCTCAGTCCGCGCGCGCCGTTTGCGGCTCGAGCGCGTCGCGCCAGCCGAACGCGAGCCCGGCCGCCGCGATGCCGACGAAGGGCAGCGCCATGTCGGGCCGCTCGACCGCGACGGCCGCGAGCCCGGTCGCCCCGGCAGCCACCGCGACCTCCATGCCGCGCCGCTGCACCACCGCGAGCACGCCCGCGCCCGCGCCCTGCTTCGGCGTCACGTGGAAGCGCGCGCGTCCCGAGACGAGCACCATCACGATGGCGCGCGTGGCGACGAGCGAGACGGATGCGTAGAGCATCGCCGCGCGCACGGTGAACGTCGCGCTCGCGAGCAGCCCGCGCGTGCGCGCTCGGTGCGCGGCCTCCGGCACGAGGGGCGCGAGCCCGAGCGCGCCGAGCACGATGCCGACCTGCCACGGGAAGGCCGGCGCGAGCGTCGCGGCGGCGACGAGCGAGTAGGCGAACAGCACGAGCGGCACGAGCGCGGCGAGCACGGGCACGAGCAGGTCGAGCGCGAGGTCGGCGCGGCGGAGCGCCCCGAGCCGCCCGTCGACGAGGCTGCCGCGCGAGCGCGCGAGCAGCTGCACCGCGCCCTCGACGAACTTCCCGAACTGCACCGCGAACGCGGCGTGGTCGACGGGGGCGTCCTCGAGCGAGCGCAGCTCCGGCGCCGCGACGAGCCGGTGCCCGCGCCGCGCGAGCTCGACCGATAGCGCGGTGTCCTCCATCACGAGCTCGGGGAAGCCGCCCGCCTCCCGCACCGCAGCGACGTCGAGCATCGCGCCGCGGCCGCAGAAGACGCTCACTCCGAGCGCGTCGCGCCCGGCGAGCTGCATGGCGGCGTGCCGCGCGAAGAGGCCGCCGAAGTCGCGCACGAACGACGTGCCCTCGCGCCGCATGCCGATGCTGCCCTGGACGACCGCCGCATCCGGGTGCCGGGCGAAGCGCGCGAGCCCCCGCTCGACGAAGTCGCCGGGGATCTCCTGGTCGGCGTCGAGCACGACGATGCGATCGGCCTCATCGCCGTGCCGATCGAGCCACGCGTTGAGGTTGCCCGCCTTCGCGCCGCCGCGCCCCGACCGCCGGTGCACCTCGACGACGCCCTCGGCGACGAGCGCGTCGATGCGCGTTCGCGTCTCGCGCCTCGACGAGTCGTCGAGCACGACGGTGCGCGTGCGCGCGTGCGACTGCCGCGCGCTCCGCCGCACGACGTCGGCGCGGAAGTCGTCGGCGACCGGGAAGAGGATCGCCACCCGCTCGTCGCTCGAGGCGGTCGCGGTGGGCGGCGCGGCGGGCAACGCGCGCCTCGCGGCGACGAGCAGCACGACGTGCCGCGACCCGGTCAGGAGCGCGAGTCCGACGACCGGCGCCGCGACCGCGAGAGCCACCCAGCCGACGACCGAGGTCGGCGTCGAGAGGCTCGCCATCGCGAGCGCGACGATCGCGGTGAGCACCATCCACACCGCGACGAGCCGCACGGGTGCATCGACCGCTCTCGGCGCCTCGGCAGGCGGGAGTCCGGGCCGGCGGTCGATGCGGGTCACTCAGGCTCCTTCCCGCACCACGGTCGCGGCGCGATGGAGGGAGGCTAACGACGCCGGCTCCGCGTTCCTGGGGAGCCAGCCGCGAGCGGGCTGGCTCAGCGCGCGTCGAGCCGTGCCTCGAGCCCCCGCCGCACGGCCGGCCACTCCGAGGCGATGATCGAGTAGACGACCGTGTCGCGCAGCGTGCCCTTGTAGACCTGGTGGCTGCGCAGCACGCCGTCGAGCTTCGCGCCGAGCCGCTCGATCGCGTCGCGCGACTGCCGGTTGTGCCAGTGGGTGCGGAGCTCGACCGCGACGCAGCCGAGCTCGTCGAACGCGCGCTCGAGCATCATGAGCTTGATCGCGGGGTTCACGCCCGATCCCTGCGCCGAGACCGCCATCCAGGTCGAGCCGACCTCGAGCCGTGGCGTCTCGGCCTCGATGTGCATGTAGGTGGTCATGCCGACGGCGCGCCCGCCGACGACGATCGCCCACGGCACCATCGATCCCACGCGGTGGAGCGCGAGCCGCCGATCGATCTCGGCGGCGACCTCGCCCGGCTCCGGCACGCTCGTGTACCAGGCGCGGCGCCACAGCTCCCCCTCGGCGGCCGCTTCGGCGAGCGCCGGCGCGTGCTCGTGGCCGAGCGGCTCGAGGGTGACGAGCGGATGCGTCAGGACGACCGGGTCGAGGATGCTCACCCGGCCATTCTGGCGGCACCGTTGCCGCGCGGCGGGCGCCATGCGAGCATGCGCGCATGACCGTGCAGTTCGCCGTCGCCGCCGAGGACTTCGTGCAGCTCGTCCGACGAGTGCCGCCAGAGCGGCTCGACGGGCCGGGGCTCGGCGAGTGGACGCTCCGCGAGCTCATCGGGCACACCTCCCGGGCCATCACGACCGTCACCGCCTACCTCGAGCATCCGGAGCCTGAGGAGCTCACGATCCACTCGGCGAGCGAGTACCTCGAGGTCGTGCTGCGGCAGCACGGCGACGACGAGGCGATCCTGCTGCGCGGCCGCGCGGCCGGCGCGGCGCTCGGCGACGAGCTCGCCGCCGAGATCGAGGCGATGCGCGTCGAGGCCGCGACCGCGATCGCCGCCGCCGGCCTCGACCGGTGCATCGCGATCGGCGGCGACGCGACGATCGCGATGCGGCTCGGCGAGTACCTGCGCACGCGGGTGTTCGAGCTGACCGTGCACGGCATCGACATCGCCGACGCCGCGGGCATCGCGTGGGCGCCAGCCGCCGCGCACGTGCTCGACGCCCTGCACCTCGCCGCCGCCAACGCATCCGCTCGGGGCACGGGCATCGAGGCCCTGCGCCTGCTCACCGGTCGGCGGCCCGACGCGGGCCTCGAGGGCGTGCTGCGCTCCGGAGCGTGAGCGGGCGACGACCGGTCAGGGGTCTGCGGCACCCCTGCGGTACGATCGACCGGTTGTCTGACACGTGACGGAGGCCTCGTTTGTCGCAGCTCCACCCCCACCTCGAGCCGGTCTACGCGGACGTCCTGCACCGCAACCCCGGCGAGGCCGAGTTCCACCAGGCCGTCTTCGAGGTGCTCGAGAGCCTCGGCCCCGTGGTGTCGAAGCGCCCGGACTACGTCGACGCGCAGATCCTGGGCCGCATCGTCGAGCCCGAGCGGCAGATCATCTTCCGCGTGCCGTGGATCGACGACGCGGGCGTCGTGCAGATCAACCGCGGCTTCCGGGTGCAGTTCAACTCGGCGCTCGGCCCGTACAAGGGCGGCCTGCGCTTCCACCCGAGCGTCTACCTCGGCATCATCAAGTTCCTCGGCTTCGAGCAGATCTTCAAGAACTCCCTCACGGGCCTCCCGATCGGCGGCGGCAAGGGCGGCAGCGACTTCGACCCGAAGGGCAAGTCCGACGCGGAGATCATGCGCTTCTGCCAGTCGTTCATGACCGAGCTGCGCACCCACATCGGCCAGTACACCGACGTGCCCGCGGGCGACATGGGCGTCGGCGGCCGCGAGCTCGGCTACATGTTCGGCCAGTACAAGCGGCTGACGAACGAGTACGAGTCGGGCGTGCTGACCGGCAAGGGCATCACGTGGGGCGGCTCGCAAGTGCGGAAGGAGGCGACCGGCTACGGCACGATCTACTTCCTCGAGGAGGTGCTGCGCTCGCGCGGCGAGAGCTTCGAGGGCAAGCGCGTCGTCGTCTCCGGCTCCGGCAACGTCGCGATCTACGCGATCGAGAAGGTGCAGCAGCTCGGCGGCACCGTGATCGCGTGCAGCGACTCCTCCGGCTTCGTCGTCGACGAGCGGGGCATCGACCTCGAGCTCGTGAAGGAGATCAAGGAGGTGCGCCGCGGCCGCATGGCCGAGTACGTCGAGCACCGGCCGCACGCCTCCTTCACCGCCGACACATCCATCTGGACCGTGCCGTGCGACATCGCCGTGCCGTGCGCGACGCAGAACGAGCTCGACGAGGACGACGCGGCGACGCTCGTGCGGGGCGGCTGCACCGTCGTCGGCGAGGGTGCCAACATGCCGGCGACGCAGGGCGCGGCGCGCGTCTTCGCCGCGGCGGGCGTCGCGTTCGCCCCCGGCAAGGCCGTCAACGCCGGCGGCGTCGCGACGAGCGCACTCGAGATGCAGCAGAACGCGTCGCGCGACTCCTGGACCTTCGACCACACGGATGCGCGCCTGCGGGAGATCATGAAGGGCATCCACGACCGCTGCGCCGAGACGGCGGAGGAGTACGGCCGGCCGGGCGACTACGTCGCGGGCGCGAACATCGCCGGCTTCAACCGCGTCGCCGACGCGATGCTGGCGCTCGGCGTCATCTGACCGGCAGGCTCTCAGGAACGCGCCATACGCTGACGCGGCACACGGGACGAGGAGATCGCTTGGCTGGGCAGACGAACGATCGCGCGGCAGTCGCTCCGCGGATCATCCGTCGCGCGCAGACCGCTGACTTCGCCGACCGCATGCTCACGCGCCGCTGGCTCGTGCGCGCTTTCCTGCTGCTGCACGGGGCCTCGCTGCTCGCCCTGCTGCCGGCGATCATCGCGGGCGGCACGGTCGGTGACCTGCCGCTCTACCGCGAGTGGGCGATGGCCGCGTTCGAGGGCGACGAGATCGTCGGGATCGACGCCGACTGGGTCTACCCGCTGCTCGCGTGGCTGCCGATCGGCGCGGCCAACCTGCTCGGCGCCCCGCTCTACCAGCTGCTGTGGTTCCTCATGACGGCCGCGCTCAACTGGTGGGCCGTCTGGGTGCTGAGCGACGGCGGCCGCAGCCGCCGCGGCATGCTCGCCGCGCACGCGTTCATGCTCGGCTTCCTGCTGCTGAGCCCCGTCGCGCTGCTGCGCCTCGAGGGCATCACCGGGCCGCTCGTCATCGTCGGGCTCGTGTGGCTCTCTCGCCGGCCGCTCGTCGCGGGCGCGCTGCTCGCGGTCGCGACCTGGATCAAGGTGTGGCCCGCGATGGTGATCGCGGCGGTCGTCGCCGTGCACCGCGATCGCTGGCTCGTCGTGCTCGCCGGCTTCGGCGTCACCGCCGCGACCGCCGCGATCAGCGCGACGTTCGGCGGCATCCCGCACCTCCTGAGCTTCCTGACGATGCAGACCGACCGCGCGCTGCAGCTCGAGGCGCCGATCGCGACGCCGTGGGTGTGGGCGGCAGCGCTCGACGTGTTCGGCTCCCGCGTGTACCAGAACCGCGCGCTCGCGACTCGCGAGGTCGTCGGCCCGCTCGACGGCGGGGCGATCCTGCTCTCGACGCCGCTGCTGATCGCCGCCGTCGCATGCATCGCGGTGCTGCTGCTCTGGGCCAGGCGGCGCGGCGCCGACTCGCGCGAGCTGCTGCTCGTCGGCGCCTTCGCGCTCGTCGCCGCCTCGATCGTCTTCAACAAGGTCGGCTCGCCGCAGTACCTGCTGTGGCTGCTGCCGATCGCCGCGGTCGCGATGGCGCGCCCCACCGCCTGGTGGCGGCGGATGACGGCGCTCCTGCTCGTCACGTCGCTGCTGACGACGCTCATCTTCCCGATCTTCTACATGCCGCTCGTGCGCCTCGAGTGGTTCGCGGTGCTGCTGCTGTCGGCGCGCAACGCCCTGCTCGTGGCGCTGCTGCTCGCGGCCGTGGCGAAGCTCGTGCAGCTCGGCCGCACCGGCGGCCTCGGCCCGCGCGCAACGGTCTCGACCAACACGCAGCCGCTCGCGATCGTCTGACGCTCGGTCTCCGGCCGCCCGGCGCATCCCCACGCGCCCGCGCTAGCGTCGGCGTCATGACGCAGGCCCTGTACCTCTGGTTCCCCGGCACCGCGCGCGATGCGCTGAGCTCCTACCACCGCGTGTTCGGCGGGGAGCTCGAGCTGCACACCTACGCCGACTTCGGGCGCACCGACGGGCCGCCGGACGCGATCGCGCACGGGGTGCTCGCCGGCCCCGTGACGCTGTTCGGCACCGACGCCGGCCCGGATGACGCATCCGTCAGCATGACCGGCGCGAGCATCGCGCTGCTCGGCACCGCCGATGGCGAGACGCTCTCGCGCTGGTTCGCGCTGCTCGCGGAGGGCGGCACGGTGGTCGACCCGCTGCAGGAGCGCGCGTGGGGCGCGAGCGACGGGCAGGTCGTCGATCGGTTCGGCCTCCGCTGGCTCATCGGCTTCGAGCCCGACGCTGCGGCGTGAACCCTCCTCGGCTCGAGGCCCGATCGATCAGTCGATGAGGTCGTGCACCTGCACGATCGCTTCGCGGTCGGCGCCCACGCCGATCGCCGAGATGCGACTGCCGGAGCGCTCCTCGAGGAAGCGCACGTAGGCCCGCGCGTTCGCCGGCAGGTCGGAGAGCTCGCGCGCCCCGGTGATGTCCTCGCTCCAGCCGGGCAGCGACTCGTAGATGGGCTTCGCGTGGTGGAAGTCGCTCTGCGAGACCGGCAGCTCGTCGAAGCGCTCGCCGTCGACGTCGTACGCGACGCACACCGGGATCGACTCGATGCCGGTGAGCACGTCGAGCTTCGTCAGCACGATGTCGGTGAGGCCGTTGATGCGCGAGGCGTAGCGGGTCAGCACGGTGTCGTTCCATCCGCAGCGGCGCGGGCGGCCGGTCGTCGTGCCGAACTCGAAGCCCTGCTTGCGCAGCAGCTCGCCCCACTCGTCGAAGAGCTCGGTCGGGAAGGGGCCAGCGCCGACGCGCGTCGTGTACGCCTTGACGATGCCGATCACGCGGTCGAGGCGGGAGGGCGCGACGCCCGAGCCGGAGGCCGCGCCCGCAGCGGTCGCAGTCGACGACGTCACGAAGGGATAGGTGCCGTGGTCGATGTCGAGCATCGTCGCCTGGCCGGCCTCGAACACGACGGTGCGGCCGTCGTCGAGGGCTCGCGAGAGCTCGAGGCCCGTGTCGGCCACCATCGGCCGCAGCCGCTCGACGTAGGAGGTGAGGTCGTCGAAGATCTCGTCGCACGTGACCGCGCGGCGGTTGTAGACCTTCGTGAGCAGGTGGTTCTTCGAGTCGAGCGCGCCCTCGATCTTCTGGCGAAGGATCGACTCGTCGAAGAGATCCTGCACGCGGATGCCGACGCGGTTGATCTTGTCGGCGTAGGCCGGCCCGATGCCGCGCCCGGTCGTGCCGATCGAGCGCTTGCCGAGGAAGCGCTCCGTCACCTTGTCGAGCGTGCGGTGGTAGTCGGTGATGATGTGCGCGTTCGCCGAGATCCGCAGCCGCGACACGTCGACGCCGCGCGCCGAGAGCGCCTCGAGCTCGTGGAAGAGCACCTCGAGGTCGATGACCACGCCGTTGCCGATCACGGGCGTGACGCCCGGAGTCAGGATGCCGGAGGGCAGCAGGTGCAGCGCGTACTTCTCGTCGCCGACGACGACCGTGTGGCCGGCGTTGTTGCCGCCGTTGAACTTCACGACGAAGTCGGTGCGGCTGCCGAGCAGGTCGGTCGCCTTGCCCTTGCCCTCGTCGCCCCACTGGGCGCCGACGATGACGATTCCTGGCATGGGTGGGCCATCCCTTCGACGGGTTCGCGTACACCCCACCCTATCGAGCCTCGGGGCGGGCCCTCGCGGCTGCCGCGGCGGGCCGCCCCGGCTCCAGCTCGCGCGACTCGACGCCGTGCCGGAGGACGACATCGAGCGGGTGCAGGCGTACTGCTCGCGCCACCAGCGCGACTTCGAGGCGCCGGGCTTCCGGCGCGGCGAGGACGGCTACCCGAGCCCCGGCCGCGTCGCGCGGGGCGGCGACACGGGCAAGCGCTGGGTCGAGCAGCGGCGCGTCGACGACCTCTGAGCCGCACCGCCGCAGCGGCGCGGCTCTCAGCGCTGCACGGGGTCGCCGCCGCCGAGCAGCCGCGCGATCGCGGACCGGTCGGGTGCGGCCTCCCAGTCGCCGGGCGCGGTGCAGGCGATCGCGCCGCACGCCGCTGCCGTGCGGAGCCGGCCCTCGAGGCCGGCGCCCGCGAGCAGCTCGGCGAGGTAGCCGGCGACGAACGCGTCGCCCGCGCCGACGGTGTCGATCGCCTCGACCCGGAAGGGCGCCTGCTGCCGCTGCTCGCCGTCGGCGAGCGCGAGCGCGCCTTCCGCGCCGAGCTTCACGACGACCTGGGCCGCGCCGAGTGCGGAGAGCGCCGCCGCCTGGGCAGCGGGCTCGCGCTCGCCCGTGAGCAGCTCCGCCTCGTCCTCGCCCGCGAAGACGATGTCGGCGCGCGCGGCGAGCGAGCGGTACACCGGAAGCGCCGCGTCGGCGCTCCACAGCCGCGAGCGGTGGTTGACGTCGAACGAGACGAGGGTTCCGGCGTCGCGCGCGGCGGCGATCGCGGCGTCGAGCGCGCTCCTCGGCGCATCGCCGAGCGCGGCGGTGATGCCGGTGATGTGGAGCACGCGCGCGGCGCGGATGCGATCGAGGTCGAGGTGCTCGGGCGCGAGGCGGGAGCCGGCGCTGCCGGCCCGGTAGTACGAGACCGCGCTCGCGCCGGGCGCCGGCCGCTCCTTGAGCATGAGCGCGGTGGGCGCGAGCGGGTCGCGCGAGGCCGCGACCTCGACGTCCTCGGCGCGCAGCTGCCGCGCGATGAGCCGGCCGAGCGCGTCGTCGCCGAGCCGTCCCATCCACGTGACGGGCGTGCCGAGCCGGGCGAGGCCGATCGCGACATTGCTCTCCGCACCGCCGAAGCCGAGCTCCATCGTCGGCACGAGCTCGAGCCGGCCTATGCGGGAGGCGACGAGCAGCCCGAGGGACTCGCCGAGGGCGACGACGCTCATCGCAGCGCCTCCTGGATGGCGACGGCCTCGCGAGCCGCCTCGGCGACCGCCTCCGCGCCCGCGGCCACGCGCTCGGGCGACGCGATCCACGAGCCGCTCGCGGCGAAGATCGCGGGGTGCGCGAGGTAGTCACCGAGGTTCGCGGCGCTCACGCCGCCGCTCGGCATGAAGCGCACGTCAGGGAACACCGGCGCGAGTGCGCCGACGAGGCCGAGCCCGCCAGCGACGCCCGCGGGGAAGAGCTTGAGCCGGTCGAGGCCGAGCCGCAGCCCCCGCTGCACCTCAGTCGCGGTCTGCACGCCCGGCAGCACCGGCACGCCGGCGGCGAGCGCCGCCTCGACCACGTCCTCGGCGAGGCCGGGCGAGACGACGAACCGCGCGCCCGCGTCGAGAGCGCGGCGCAGCTGCTCGACGTCGAGCACGGTGCCCGCGCCGACGACGACGTCGCCGCGCGCCGCGATCCGCTCGATCGCCGCGAGGCCGAACGCGTTCCGCAGCGTCACCTCGAGCACGGGCAGGCCGCCCGCGACGAGGCCGTCGGCGATCGCGTCGGCGCTCGACTCGTCGGCGACCGTCGCGAGCGGGACGACGCCGCCGAGCTCGAGCGTCATCGCGCCATCCAGCCGCCGTCGACGGGCAGCGTGACGCCCGTGACGTAGCCGGCGGCCGGGCTCGTGAGGAAGACGGTCGCGCCCTGCAGGTCCTCCGCTCGGCCCCAGCGGCCCGCGGGGATGCGCTCGAGGATCGCTTGCGAGCGGTCCTCGTCGGCGCGCAGCGCGGCCGTGTTGTCGGTCGCGATGTACCCGGGGGCGATCGCATTGACCGTCACTCCGCGCGCGGCCCACTCGTTGCTGAGCGCCTTCACGAGGCCTGCGATGCCCGACTTCGCCGCCGTGTAGCCGGGCACGGTGATGCCGCCCTGGAAGCTCAGCAGGCTCGCGGTGAAGACGATCCGGCCGTAGCCGCGCTCGAGCATGCCGCCCGCGACGGCCTGCGTCAGCACGAACTGGTTGCGCAGGTTGACGTCGAGCACCTCGTCCCACCACTCGAGCGGGTGCTCCGCGGCGGGTGAGCGGCGGATGGTGCCGGCGTTGTTGACGAGGATGTCGGCGCGGTCGCGCACGGCGGCACCGAACGCGGCGACGGCGTCGCGGTCGCGGAAGTCGACCGCGTGGCCCTCGAACGCGCGGCCGAGCTCGCGCACGCGCTCGCCGATGGCACCGCCGTCGACCTCCTGGCTCGCCGAGGCGGCGATGATGTCGGCGCCCGCCTCCGCGAGCGCCTCGGCCATGGCGAAGCCGATGCCGCGCCGCGCTCCGGTCACGACAGCAGTCGAGCCGGCCAGATCGAACGAGATGCTCATGCGTGTGCCCCCTGCACGTCGACGAGGATCTTCATCGCCGCAGCCGAGAGCAGCGCGTCGAAGGCCTCCATGGTGTCGTCGAGCGCGACGACGCGAGTGATGAGCGCCTCGGCCGGCACGGCGCCGGCGGCCAGGAGCTCGATGGCGCGCTCGAAGTCCTCGCGCTCGTAGACGCGCGCGCCGAGGACCTCGAGCTCTCGCCAGAAGATGCGGTGCAGGTCGACCGGCACCGGCTCCGGGTGGATCGCGACGAAGACGACCCTGCCGCGCGTGCGCGCGTGGCGGGTCGCGTCGAGCGCCGTGCCGCGCGTGCCGGCGACCTCGAAGACGACGTCGGCGCCCGCGCCGCCCGTGCGCTCCTCGACGACCGCCGCGAGGTCGCCCCCGATCGGGTCGACGGCGATCGCGCCCTGCTGCTCGGCGAACGCGCGGCGCGCGGCGTCGGGCTCGGCGAGGATCACGGTGGCGCCGGCGGCTCGCGCCACGACGGCGATGAGCTGGCCGATCGGTCCGCCGCCGATGACGACGGCAGTCTCCCCCGCCTCGAGCCGCGAGCGCCGCACGTCGTGCACGGCGACCGCGAGCGGCTCGACGAGCGCGGCGTGCTCGAGCGAGACGCCGTCCGGGATCGGCACGACGATCGACGCCGGGACGGTCCAGAGCTCCTGCAGCGCGCCGGGCGAGTCGATGCCGACGAAGTCGAGGCGCTGGCAGATGTGCTGGTGGCCTGCGAGGCACGCGGCGCACTCGCCGCACCAGCGCAGCGGCATGACGGTGACCTGCGTGCCGACCGGCAGGTCGACGCCTTCGCCGACCGACTCGACGACGCCGCTCATCTCGTGCCCGATCGTCGCGGGCATCTCGACCCGCGCATCCATGTGGCCCTGCACGATGTGCAGGTCGGTGCCGCAGATGCCGTTGAAGGCGACCCGGATGCGGACCTCGCCCTCACCGGGCAAGCGGGGCTCGGCGTCCCCGACCTCGATGCGGCCCTCGCCGATGTACTTCGCTGCTCGCAACGCCGTCTCCTCCTCGAGCTGGAGAGCCGCGTCAGTATGAAACTTGGTTCTGTTTCGCGTTCCGTCTGGCGCAACTCGGTTCTGTCTGGCTAGAGTAGCCCCCGACCCACCCACCGGCGCAAGTGCGACCGGACTGGCGACTCAACGAGGAGGAACCCCATGCAGGGACGCACGCTCGGCGCGATCAGCGCCGCGGCAGTCATGACGCTGGCACTGGCTTCGTGCTCCGGCGCTTCGGCGGACGGCGGCGAGCAGCCGGCGACCACCTTCCGCGTCGCGTTCAACCAGGACGCGAACCACCCGCAGGCCCAAGCGCTCGCGCAGCTCTCGGACGAGCTCGAGGAGCGCACGGACGGCGCCTACTCGCTCGAGCTCTACACCGACGAGACGCTCGGCGACCAGGCCGCCACGATCGAGCAGGTGCAGTCGGGCACGATCGACTTCGCGATCGTCGCCGGCAGCCTGCTCGAGAACTTCGAGACCGACATGTCGGTCGTCAACCTGCCGTACCTCTACGACTCCCCCGACCACCAGATGAGCGTGCTCAACGACCGCGAGATCGTCGGCGAGCTGTACGACTCGCTGCTCGACGACAGCATCCAGGTGCTCACGGCCTACCACGGCGGCGTGCGCAACGTGTACTCGAGCGTCGGCCCGGTCGAGACCCCCGCCGACCTCGCGGGCCAGAAGATCCGCGTGATCGGCTCCGACACGAACGTGCGGATGATGGAGCTCATGGGCGGCGTCGGCACGCCGATGGCGCAGGGCGAGGTCTACACGGCGATCCAGTCGGGCGTGCTCGACGGCGCCGAGAACAACGAGCTCATCTACTCGACGCTCTCGCACGACGAGATCGCCGGCTACTACTCGCGCACGCAGCACCTCATGATGCCCGACTACCTCATCGCGAGCCCCGCGGTCTGGGAGGGCCTCGACGACGAGACGCGCGCCATCTTCCAGGAGCTCCTCGACGCATCCGTCGACACCGAGCTCGAGCTCTTCGCGACCGCGGTCGACGAGGCCGTCGCCGCGGCCGAGGAGGCCGGCGCGCAGTTCAGCGACGCCGACGTCGACGCGTTCCGCGAGGCCGTGCAGCCGCTCCACGAGGAGCGCGTCACGACCGACGTGACGCAGGCGATCTACGACGCCATCGAGGCGGCGCGCGGCTGATGGCGATGAGGGAGCTCATGACGACGGCCAGGGCCTGGCTCGACCACTCGCTGCGCGCGGTGTGCGTGGCGCTGTTCGCGCTGCTCGTCGGCCTCGTCGCCTGGCAGGTCTTCACCCGCCTCGTGCTCGGCCAGCCGAGCGCGTGGTCGGAGGAGGCGGCGCGCCACACCTTCGTGTGGGTGAGCCTCATCGGCATCGCGATCGCGGTGGGCGAGAAGGCTGACGTCATCATGGACTTCCTCGTCGAGCGCCTGCCGCGCTCCCTGCAGCGGGTCGCCGACCTCCTCGCCTACCTCGCGACGCTCGCGTTCGTGCTGTACGTGATGGTGTTCGGCGGCCTGCAGCAGTCGATGCTCGCCTGGAGCCAGAAGAACCCGCTCCTGCCCCTCTCGCAGGGCCAGCTCTACCTCGCGCTGCCCATCGCGGGCGTGCTCCTGACCATCTACCTGCTCATCCACATCGCCGGCGCCTTCTCGAGCCGCTACGTCGGCCACGTCGGCACCCCGGACGAGGACCTCGAGGCGGCGGCACTGTGATCGATCCCGGCACCATCAGCGCGATCCTGATCGGCGGCCTCATGCTGCTGCTCGCGATCGGCGCGCCCGTCTCGATCTCGATCGCGCTGCCGAGCGCGCTGTGCTTGCTGCTCATCGTCGACTTCGAGCGCGGCGCCATCACGGCGGCCCAGCAGATGCTCGGCGGCGCCGACTCGTTCGCGCTGCTCGCGATCCCCTTCTTCATCCTCGCGGGCGTCATCATGAACAACGGCGGCATCGCCGAACGCCTGATCAACCTCGCGCGCGTGCTCGTGGGGCGCACCCCCGCGCCGCTCGTGCAGACCAACGTCATCGCCAACGCGATCTTCGGCACCGTCTCGGGCTCCGCGGTCGCGACCGCCGCGGCGGTCGGTTCGACCATGGCGCCCATGCAGCGCAAGGCGGGCTACGACAAGTCCTTCAGCGCCGCCGCGAACGTCGCCTCGGCGCCGGCCGGCATGCTCATCCCGCCGAGCAACACGCTCATCGTCTACTCGCTCGCCGCGGGCGGCACCTCGATCGGCGCGCTCTTCATCGCCGGCTACATCCCCGGCATCCTGTGGGCGCTCGCGTGCGCCGCGGTCGTGTTCGTCGCCGCGCGTCGCCGACCCGACCTCAAGGGCGAGCCGTGGCCGCCCTTCAGAACGATCCTCGTCACGCTGTGGCGCGCGATCCCCTCGCTCGGACTCATCGTCGTCGCGATCGGCGGCATCGTCGCGGGCTTCTTCACCCCGACGGAGGGCTCGGCGATCGCCGTGCTCTACGCGCTCGCCCTCTCATTCGTCTACCGCACGATCGCGGTGAAGGACCTCCCGCGCATCCTCTACGACGCCTGCCGCACGAGCGCGATCGTGATCTTCCTCATCGCGGTGTCGACGATCATGTCGTACGTCATGACCTACGCGCGGCTCCCGCAGCTCATCGCCGAGTCGCTCTTCGGCTGGACGGACTCGAAGGTCGTCGTGCTGCTGATCATGATGCTCGTGCTGCTGCTGATCGGCATCCCGCTCGACCCGACCCCGGCCATCCTCATCTTCACGCCGATCTTCCTGCCGATCGCCGTCTCCTACGGCGTCGACCCCGTGCACTTCGGCATCATGATGGTCTTCAACCTCTCGATCGCCGTGATCTCGCCGCCCTCCGCGCCCGTGCTCTTCGTCGGCACACAGGTCGCGAAGGCGAGGCTCGAGCCCGTCATCGTGAAGCTGGTGCCGTTCCTCATCGTGCTCGTCGCGATGCTGTTCGTCATCGTCTTCGTCCCCCAGCTCTCCCTCTGGCTCCCGGGCCTGATGGGGCTGCTGTGATCGCCGCACCGACCGGAAGGAAGTAACCATGACCCTCGTCTACGGCCCCACCTCGCCCGAGCAGGTCCCCGGATGGACGCAGCAGCAGCTGCGCGACCGGTACCTCGTCGAGGACCTCTTCGTGCCCGGCACCGTGCGCACCGTCGTGACCCACTACGACCGCGTCGTCGCCGTCGGCGCGGTGCCGACCGACGGTCCGCTGCGCCTCGAGGCGGTGCCCGAGATCCGCAGCGAGCACTTCCTCGACCACCGCGAGATCGGCATCGTCAACATCGGCGCCGCCGGCACGGTGGTCGCCGACGGCGAGCGCTACGCGATGGCGAACGGCGCGTGCCTCTACCTCGGCCGCGGCGTGCGAGACGTCACTTTCGAGAGCGACGACGCGCACGCCCCCGCGCGCTTCTACGGCTTCTCCGCCCCCGCGCACACGACCTACCCGAGCGCGCTCGTCGAGCCGGGTCGTGGCACGGTGCGCGAGCTGGGCGACCCGCTGACCTCCAACCGCCGCACGCTCAACCAGTACATCCACGAGAACGGCGTCCGCAGCTGCCAGGTCGTGATGGGCGTCACGCAGCTGAACCCCGGCAGCATGTGGAACACCATGCCCTCGCACACGCACGACCGCCGCACGGAGTTCTACGTCTACTTCGACGTCGACGAGGACGCGCGCGTCGTGCACCTCATGGGCCAGCCGCGGGAGACCAGGCACCTCGTCGTCGGCGACGGCGGGCTCGTGCTCTCGCCTTCATGGTCGATCCACTCCGGCGTGGGAACATCGAACTACTCGTTCGTGTGGGCGATGGCCGGGGAGAACCAGTCCTTCGACGACATGGACGGTGTCGCGATCGTCGACATGAGATGAGGCAGATCATGACGGCCGAGCCCAGGATGCTCGACACGAGCCCCGCGCCCTCGATGGGAGCGAGCGAGAAGACCCTGCGCGTGCTCGAGGCGGCGACGCAGCACTCCCGGTTCACGGACATCGTCGAGGAGACCGGGCTCGCGAAGGCGACGGTGCACCGCATCCTCGCCACGCTCGTGGAGCAGGGGTTCGTGAGCGGCGACAGCGAGCGCGGCTACCAGCCCGGTGCCAGGTTCCTCTCGATCGCCGGCAGCGCCATCTCGCGGCTCGACATCTCGTCGATCGCGGAGCCGATCGTCGACGAGCTCGTGCGCGAGGTCGACTGCACGGTCCACGTCGGCGTCGAGAACGGCGCCGAGATGGTCTACGTCATCCGGCGCGACTCCTCGAAGCCCTACCGGATGGGCTCGCGCGTCGGCCTCTCGATCCCGATGCACTGCAGCGGCATGGGCAAGGCCGTCCTTGCCGCGTGGTCGCCGGAGCAGGTCGACCGGCTCATCGACCAGGTCGGGCTGCCCGCGCGCACCGAGAACACGATCACGGATCCCGCGCGCCTGCACGAGGAGCTCGCTCGCGTGCGCGAGCGCGGCTACTCGCTCGACCTCGGCGAGAACGAGCGCGGCACCGTCTGCGTCTCGGCACCGATCAGCGACCACCTCGGGCGCGTGCGCTACGGGCTCTCGATCTCGTCGATCGCCCTCGAGCACCCGGGCTCGAGCATCGAGGCGTTCGCGCCCCAGGCGATCGCGGCCGCCGACGCGATCTCACGCGCGCTCGGCGCTCCCGTCGCGCGCTGAGGCGAGCGCGGGCGGACCGGTCACCCGGCGCGCTCGCACTCAATAGCCGTAGCCGTCCGACTCCTCGGCATTCTCGCGCTGCGCCTCCGCGGGGCTCTCATCCTGCTCCGCCGCATCGCGCGCGTGCGCGTTCGTCTCCTCGGCGGCCTCGTCCTGGCCCGGGTCCTGCGCGTTCGGGTCGATGCCGGTCATCTCATCTCCTCTCGTCGCCGCCGCTCTGGCGGGCAGTTGGGGCCTAGCGGCCCGCTTCGCGCATGCGGCCCAGCTGGTGCCGCAGCGAGTCCTCGAGCCGGGGCCGCCGGAAGCGGTGCCCGAGCTCGGTCAGCCGCGCCGGCACGACCCGCTGGTCGGCGAGCGCGAGCTCCTCGGCGCCGCGCCGCCCGAGCAGCACGCGCGGCCCGAGCGCGGGCGTCGGCACGAGCGCCGGGCGGCGCAGCACGCGAGCGAGCGTCTCGGCGTACTCACGCTGCTGCACGGGGTGCGGCGCGACGGCGTTGACGGGGCCCGAGAGCCGCTCGTCGGTCAGCGCCCGCAAGTAGACGTCGAGCAGGTCGTCGAGGTCGATCCACGACTGCCAGTGCTCGCCACCGGCGAGCGGGCCGCCGAGGCCCGCCGCGTAGAGCGGTGCGAGCACCTGCAGCACCCCGCCGCGCGGCGACTGCACGAGCCCGGAGCGCACCTGCACGGCACGCATGCGTCCCTCGGCGGCGACCGCCGCATCCGCCTCCCAGTCGACGACGACGCGAGCGACGAAGTCGTCGCCGGCTCCGGCGGCCTCGGTGAGCTGCTCGCTGCCGCGGTCGACGCCGTAGCGGCCGATGCCCGAGGCGCTCACGAACGCGCGCACGCCGCTCGCGGCGGCGATCTCGGCGAGCTTGCGCGTGGGTCCGATGCGGCTGTCGCGCACGGCCCGCCGATGCTGCTCGCCGAGCCGGCCGAAGATCGACGCACCGGCGAGGTGCACGACCGCGTCGACGCCCTCGAGCAGGTCGGCGGCCGGCGCGTCGGGATCCCAGCGCCGGTCGCCGCTCGACGAGGGATCGTGCCGCACGAGCCGCACGACGTCGTGGCCGCCGGTCGTCAGCAGCGCGGTGAGCGCGGTGCCGATGAGCCCGCTCGCGCCGGTGACGGCGACCGTCATGGGATCGGCCGCCGCCGATCGATGCGCGGCGAGGTCGTCGGCGAGCTGCCGGTGCCGGTAGACGAACATCGGTCGCAGCGCTCGCGAGCCGACGATCGTCTCGACGCGGTCGTGCACGAGGGTGCGATCATCGCCGCGCGGCTCGAAGCGGTGCTCGTGCCGCCAGCGCAGCGGAGCGAGCGGGATCGAGCCGAGGCCCGCATCCACTCGCTCGTCGATGAAGGCGCGGTCGGGCTCGAATCCGCTCGGGTCGTGCTGCGCCGCCCAGACGATGCCGCCGGGGAGCGCGAGCTCGGCGCGACCGTCGGCGAGCGAGCCCGCTTCACGGCGGACGCGCCCGGGGAGCCACGGCGGCGAGAGCCGCTGCAGCGCCCCCGGGCGCGTGTGCCAGGCGAAGACGTCGGCGAGACGCGCGTCGACGATGCTCGAGTGCTCGATGCCCATGGTGCGGACGCTACGCGAGCGCACCCCGCCGTCGGCTGTGGATCGGCCGAGCCTGCGGTGCTGCTGGCCTACCCGACTACCGGCCTACCCGACTACCGGCCTACCCGACTACTGGCCGAGCCGGTCGGCCGGACGCTCGACGTCGCCGTCCCAGCCCTGGTCGACCGCCTGCTGGGCGGGCGCGGCCTCGGCGAGCTCCTTGAAGCGCTTGAGGTCCTGCTTGATCTGCAGGTCGTCGACCTGCAGCAGCGCACCGGCGGCCTCGACGACGCCCTGCGGCTTCCAGTCGATCTGCACGTTGACGCGCGTCACGTCGTCGTCGATGCGGTGGAAGGTCACGACACCGGCGTGCGTCTCGCCATCCGTGCTGCGCCACGCGACTCGCTCGTCGAGGTGCTGCTCGGTGATCTCGGCGTCGAACTCGCGCTCGACGCCCTTGATCGAGACGACCCAGTGGAGCATCGTGTCGGTCTGCTGCGTGATGGACTCGACGCCGCCCATGAACTTCGGGAAGTCCTCGAACTGCGTCCAGAGCGCGTAGACGGCGCTGATCGGGGCCTTGACGTCGATGCTGTCGGTGACCTGCGGCATGGCGATGCTCCTTACCTGTTGTGGATCGGATGTGCGACGCTATGCCGCTTGGCTGAGCGTGCCCTCCGCGAGCGCTCGGAACCTCAGCAGGTCGCAGCGGATCGTCAGCTCGTCGAGCTCGGTGTCACCGGCTCGGCGCGGCACGTCGCCGCGCGGCGAGACGATCACCCGCACGGTGACGCGCGTGCGGTGCGGCGTGACCTCCGCGAGATCGACCCACCAGCCGAGCGTCGACTGGTCGACGCTCACGAACGCGAGCCGCTCGTCGGGCACGAGTTCCGTGACGACCGCGTAGAAGCTCGACGGCAGCCCGCCGAGCGACACGCGCCAGCGCATGCGCTCGCTCGTCTCGGCGTACACCGAGTCGACCCCGGTCAGGAACTCCGGGTAGTGCTCGAACGAGGTCCACAGGCGGAACACCGCTGCGCGGGGCGCATCGACCTCGAACTGCTCATCGACCTGCATCGTCGCCTCCGATCGAATCGCGAGCTGGTGTGTCGCGAGAAGCTGGCGGGGGACAGGTCGTGTCCCCCGATCGAAGCGTGGCATGCCGCGCTGAGGGCGGCAATGGGCGTGCTCCCAGGTTGCGGGCCTACGCCCGACGGACAGGACGCATCCGACCCGAACGTAGGATTGTGGCATGTCCAAGGTCCTCTCCTCCCTTCCCGTCGGCGAGCGCGTCGGCATCGCCTTCTCGGGCGGCCTCGACACCTCGTGCGCCGTCGCGTGGATGCGTCACAACGGTGCCGTGCCGTACACGTACACCGCCGACATCGGGCAGTACGACGAGCCCGACATCGACGCGGTGCCCGGCCGCGCGACCGCCTACGGCGCGGAGGGCTCACGACTCGTCGACGCGAAGGACGCGCTCGTGGAGGAGGGCCTCGTCGCGCTCGCGACGGGCGCGTTCCACATCCGCTCGGCCGGCCGCACGTACTTCAACACCACGCCGCTCGGCCGCGCGGTCACGGGCATGCTGCTCGTGCGTGCCATGAAGGAGGACGGCGTCGAGATCTGGGGCGACGGGTCGACCTACAAGGGCAACGACATCGAGCGCTTCTACCGCTACGGCCTCATGGCCAACCCGGGCCTGCGCATCTACAAGCCGTGGCTCGACGAGCGCTTCGTCACCGAGCTCGGTGGCCGCAAGGAGATGTCGGAGTGGCTCGTCGCGCACGGCTACCCCTACCGCGACGCGACCGAGAAGGCCTACTCGACCGACGCGAACATCTGGGGCGCGACGCACGAGGCGAAGACGCTCGAGCACCTCGACACCTCGATGGAGGTCGTCGAGCCGATCATGGGCGTGAAGTTCTGGGACGAGTCGGTCGAGATCCCGACCGAGGACGTCACGATCGGCTTCGAGGCGGGGCGCCCCGTCTCGATCGACGGGCGCGAGTTCCCGGATGCGGTGGCCCTCGTCCACGAGGCCAACACGATCGGCGGCCGGCACGGGCTGGGCATGAGCGACCAGATCGAGAACCGCATCATCGAGGCGAAGAGCCGCGGCATCTACGAGGCGCCGGGCATGGCGCTGCTGCACATCGCCTATGAGCGGCTGCTCAACGCGATCCACAACGAGGACACGATCGCGACGTACCACGAGCAGGGCCGCCGCCTCGGGCGCCTCATGTACGAGGGCCGCTGGCTCGACCCGCAGTCGCTCATGCTGCGCGAGTCGATCCAGCGCTGGGTCGGCTCGTCGGTCACGGGCGAGGTCGTGCTGCGGCTGCGCCGCGGCGAGGACTACTCGATCGTCGACACTCGCGGCGAGACCTTCTCGTACCACCCCGACAAGCTCTCGATGGAGCGTGTCGGCGACGCTGCGTTCGACCCCTCCGACCGCATCGGCCAGCTCACGATGCGCAACCTCGACATCGCCGACTCGCGCTCACGGCTCGAGGGCTACGCGGCAGCGGGCCTCGTCGAGGGGGAGACGGCGAAGCTGCTCGGCGCGCTCGAGATCGGGCGCTCGGAGGAGATCGTGGCATCGCCCGACGCCGACCCCGAGGCGATCGAGCAGTGGAACGACCGCGCGGCGATGGACCTCGGCACGGACTAGCGTCCGGAGGGCTCAATGCCGCGCAGCGGCGTTGAGCCCGGAGGACGCTAGATCGAGTAGGCGGCCGAAGGCCGCCGTATCGAGATCTCGCGCGTCTCGATACGGGCGCGCTGCGCGCGCCCTACTCGACGAACGGGGGTGACGGCGCGCTGCGCGCACCCTACTCGACGAACGGGGGTGACGGCGCGCTGCGCGCACCCTACTCGACGAACGGGGGGCGCTACGACCGCTGGGCGAGCCCCTCCGCCTGGTCCTTCTCGGCAGCGACGCGGATGCCGTAGTGGTACGCGAGCTCGCCGCCGAGGAAGCCCGAGACGCCGACGAGCGCGATGCCGACGAGGCTGATCACCACGGCGGCCACGCTCACCTCGTCGTGCCCCTCGCTCGAGCGGACGAACCAGCCGATCGCGAAGACCGCGAGCGCGACGGTGTTGAGCACCCCGTGGATGAGACCCATCCGCTTCGCCTTCGTCCGGCCGGGGATCACGGAGTAGTCGAGCACGCCCATCACCGCAGCGAGCACTGCGCCGACGATGCCGATCGCGATGAGCACTTGCGCGCCGAGCAGGAAGCCCGACGGGTCGTCGGCGAAGATCGCGAGCACGTCGAAGACGAGGCTCGCGATCCACGAGCCGATCGGCACGGTGATGAGCACGGGATGGAACGGGTGCCCGTACCACCCCTGCAGCACGGTGCGCGGGCGCTTGCCGCGGTCGAAGTCGAGCTGATCCGGCACGGTTCCTCCTCGCTCGGTCGCGGCCCTCGCCGCGTCGGATTGGCTCACAGTAGCCGCGCGACCCGGGAGCGTCGAGGGCTACCCCGAGCGCGGGCCGAGCGGACGCTGAGCGCCGCTGTGCTGTACTGACCGGATGGGCGCCGCCCTCGAGCTCTTCTCCCCCGCGACCCGCGCGTGGTTCACGGGGGCGTTCGCCGCGCCGACGCCGGTGCAGGAGGAGGCGTGGACCGCGATCGCGCGCGGCGACCACTCCCTCGTCGTCGCCCCGACCGGCTCGGGCAAGACGCTCGCGGCGTTCCTGTGGTCGATCGATCGGCTGCACCGCGAGGACGCCGCGCCGCACGCTGAGCGCGAGCCGGGGGTGCGCGTGCTCTACGTCTCGCCGCTCAAGGCGCTCGCCGTCGACGTCGACCGCAACCTGCGCGCCCCGCTCGCGGGCATCGCGGCGCAGGGCCGCAACGACGGGATCGAGCCGCCGCCGATCCGCATCGGCCTCCGCACGGGCGACACCCCGCAGGAGGAGCGGCGCGCGCAGGCGAAGCACCCGCCCGACGTCCTCATCACGACGCCCGAGTCGCTCTTCCTGCTGCTGACGAGCCGCGCGCGCGAGACGCTCCGCACCGTCGAGACGGTGATCGTCGACGAGGTGCACGCCGTCGTGCCGACGAAGCGCGGCTCGCACCTCGCGCTGAGCCTCGAGCGGCTCGACGCGCAGCTCGCGCGGCCCGCGCAGCGCATCGGCCTCTCGGCGACGGTGAGCCCGGTCGAGGAGGTCGCCGCGTTCCTCGGCGGACCGGCCCCCGTCACGATCGTCGCGCCGCCGAGCGAGAAGACGATCGAGCTCACGATCACCGTGCCGGTCGACGACATGACCGACCTGCGGGCGCCACAGCGGCGCGAGCAGCCCGGGTCCGCACCGACGGGCAGCGCGTTCGGCTCGATCGAGGAGCAGCCCGAGCAGCAGTCGATCTGGCCGCACATCGAGCGCGAGGTGCTCGAGCTCGTCGACCGGCACCGCTCGACGATCGTGTTCGTCAACGCGCGCCGCGCGGCCGAGCGGCTCACCGCCAGGCTCAACGAGCTCGATGCCGAGCGGCTCGACGCGGCGGAGGCGGAAGGCCTCGGCGGCGAAGGTGGGGCGGATGCGCGGTCGCGCGCGAGCGGGGACGGCGTCGTCCTGCGCGACGTGCGCGAGCACATCCGCCTGCGCCTCGCCGAGCGCGCCGCGGCGCGCGAGGCCGGCGGGGACGACGCGGATGCGCCGCCGCTCGCTCGCGCGCACCACGGCTCGGTCTCGAAGGAGCAGCGCGCCGAGATCGAGGACCAGCTGAAGTCGGGGCGGCTGCGCTGCGTCGTCGCGACCTCGAGCCTCGAGCTCGGCATCGACATGGGCGAGGTCGACCTCGTCGTGCAGGTCGAGTCGCCGCCGTCGACCGCGAGCGGCCTGCAGCGCGTCGGTCGCGCCGGCCACTCGGTCGGCGACGCGTCGCGCGGCGTGCTCATCCCCAAGCACCGCGCCGACCTGCTGCACGCGACGGTCGTCGCCGACCGGATGGCGCGCGGCGAGCTCGAGCCCATCCGCATGCCGCGGCACCCGCTCGACGTGCTCGCGCAGCAGACGGTCGCGGCCGCCGCGATGGACGAGCTCGTGGTCGACGACTGGTTCCGGACCGTGCGGCGCTCGGCGCCCTTCGCGCAGCTGCCGCGCAGCGCCTTCGACGCGACGCTCGACCTCATCTCGGGCGTCTACCCGAGCGACGAGTTCGCCGAGCTGCGCCCGCGCGTCGTGTGGGATCGCGACGCGGGCACGATCACCGGTCGGCCGAGCGCGCAGCGCATCGCCGTCTCGAGTGGCGGCACGATCCCCGACCGCGGCCTGTTCGGCGTCTTCCTCGCCGGGCAGGAGGGCCGGCCGGGCGCGCGGGTCGGCGAGCTCGACGAGGAGATGGTCTACGAGTCGCGCGCGGGCGATGTCTTCGCGCTCGGCGCGACGAGCTGGCGCGTCGTCGACATCACGCACGACCGGGTGCTCGTCGTGCCCGCGTTCGGCGAGGTCGGCAAGCTGCCGTTCTGGCACGGCGACGCCGAGGGTCGCCCGGCCGACCTCGGCCGCTCGATCGGCCGCGCGACCGCGGCGCTCGCCGCCGGCACCGGCATCGACCTGCCGCACTCCGACGAGCGGGCCATCCGCAACCTCGACGCCTACGTGCGCGACCAGCTCGCCGCGACCGGCGCGGTGCCGACCGACGCGCAGCTCGTCGTCGAGCGCTCGCGCGACGAGCTCGGCGACTGGCGCCTCATCGTCCACTCCCCGTGGGGCCGGCGCGTGCACGCGCCGTGGGCGCTCGCGATCGACCGCCGGCTGCGCGAGGACCGCGACCTCGGCGCCGCCGCGATGGCCTCCGACGACGGCATCGTGATCCGCATCCCCGACTCCGACGCCGACCCGCCAGGCGCCGAGCTCATCCGCTTCGAGCCCGACGAGCTCGAGCGCATCGTCGAGACCGAGGCGGGCGGCACGGCGCTGTTCGCGAGCCGCTTCCGGGAGTGCGCGTCGCGCGCGCTGCTGCTGCCCAAGCGTGACC
Source organism: Agrococcus sp. TSP3-2-1 (assembly GCF_049897585.1). Lineage (NCBI taxonomy): Bacteria > Bacillati > Actinomycetota > Actinomycetes > Micrococcales > Microbacteriaceae > Agrococcus > Agrococcus sp. TSP3-2-1. The sequence continues at coordinate 77,832 of NZ_JAFCWN010000001.1, read as the reverse complement.
CCTCCCGCCGCGCGCCGCTGTGGCAGCAGCGGCAGCGGGCGGCGCAGCTGCTCGACGTCGCGAAGCGCTACCCCGACTTCCCGATCGTGCTCGAGGCGCTCCGCGAGGTGCTGCAGGACGCCTACGACCTCCCGGCGCTGCGCCAGATCGCCGAGCGGCTGCAGCACGGCGACATCCGCGTCGTCGAGGTCGAGACGCCGAGCCCCTCCCCCTTCGCCCACCACCTCCTGTTCGGCTACGTCGGCGCGTTCCTCTACGAGGGCGACGCGCCGCTCGCCGAGCGCCGCGCTGCCGCGCTCACGCTCGATCCGGCGCTGCTCGCCGAGGTGCTCGGCCAGTCGGCGCTGCGCGAGCTGCTCGACGAGGAGATCGTCGCCCGCACCGAGCTCGAGCTGCAGCGGCTCGCGCCCGACCGCCGGGCGCGAGGCGTCGAGGGCGCCGCCGACCTGCTGCGGCTGCTCGGCCCGCTCACGGTCGAGGAGCTCGCGGTGCGGCTCGAGGGCGTGCCGGGCGCGACCGTCGAGGCCGGCGAGCCGGTGACGGATGGGTCGGCACCGGATGCGTCACCTGCGGCCCCCGGGCACCTCACGGCCGCGGCCGCGGCCGCGATCGCCGACGAGCTCGTCGCCGCACGGCGCGTCGTGCGGGTGCGGATCGGCGCCGACGAGCGGCTCGCCGCGATCGAGGACGTCGCGCGGCTCCGCGACGCGCTCGGTGTGCCGCCGCCGCCCGGCGTGCCCTCGGCGCTGCTCGACGCGGTCGCCGACCCCATCGGCGACGTCGTCGCCCGGCACGCGCGCACGCACGGTCCGTTCACGGTGGAGGAGGCATCCGCTCGCCTCACGCTCGCGCCCGCGGTCGTGCGCTCGGCGCTCCGCGCGCTCGAGCGGCAGGGGCGCGTCGTGCCGGGTGCCTACCGGGCGCGCGGCACGGGCGAGGAGTGGATCGACGCGGGGGTGCTCTCGCGGCTCAAGCGCCGCAGCCTGCAGGCGCTGCGCAGCGATGTCGAGCCGGTCGACCACGCCGTCTTCGCCGATCACCTGCTCGCGCACCAGCGCGTGACGCGGCCGCTCTCGGGCGTCGACGGGCTGCTCGAGGCGATCGACCGGCTCGACGGCGCGCCGCTCCCGCTGAGCGCCCTCGAGACGCTCATCCTCCCCTCGCGCGTGAAGGACTACCGGCCGTCGATGCTCGACGAGGTGACCGCCGCGGGGCTCGTCACGTGGGTCGGCGCGGGCGAGCTGAGCGCGCGCGACGGCCGCATCGTGCTGCGCGCGGCCGACACCGTCGAGCAGCGCCGCGACGTCGAGCACGACGACCCCGACGCATCCGCCGTGCTCGAGGCGCTCGGCGGCGGCGGGGCGCTCTTCGCGCGGCAGCTGAGCGAGATCGCCGCGCTCGACCTCGTGCGGCTCGGCGAGGTGCTGTGGCCGCTCGTGTGGGCGGGCCGCATCACGAACGACACGATCGCGCCGCTGCGCGCCCACTTGCTCGGCGCCCGCGCCCGGACGCCCCCGGCGCCGAGCCGGCGGGCGGCGCCCGTGAGCCGGCGGCGGCTCGCGACCGCGCGGCCGATCCGCGCGGAGGCGCTGCCGACGCTCGCGGGCCGGTGGCTGCTCGCGTCGAAGTCGGCCGGCTCGACGACCGAGCGCGCCGCGCAAGTGGCGGATGCGCTGCTCGCCCGCTACGGCGTCGTCACGCGCGGGAGCGTCGTCGCCGAGGACGTGCCGGGCGGCTTCCACGGCGTCTACCAGGTGCTCAAGGCCTTCGAGGAGGCCGGCCACACCCGCCGCGGCTACTTCGTCGACGGGCTCGGGGCAGCGCAGTTCGCCGACGGGCCGGTCGTCGACGCGCTGCGGTCACGCCAGTCGGGCGGTGTGAGCGAAGCGGTCGCGACGGTGCCGGCCGTCGATCCCGCGAACCCGTTCGGCGCCGCGCTGCCGTGGCCGGAGGCGCGCGGCGACCACCGCCCGACCCGCCGCGTCGGCGCGCTTACGACGATCGCCTCGGGGCGCTGCGTGCTGCACCTCGAGCGCGGCGGCCGCTCGCTCCTGACGTTCACCGACGACGAGGACGTGCTCGTCAAGGCGCTGTCGAGCATGACGGATGCGGTGATCCGGCTGGGCGGTCGGCGTCGCGTCGTCGAGACGGTCGACGGCCGCTCGTCGCTCGAGCCCGACGTCGCGCCGCTGCTCGACCGCGCGGGCCTGCGCCGCACACCGCGCGGCTTCCGGATCGGCCACTGATGGGCCGCGACTCGATGGGCGGCGGCTGATGCCCGAGGGCGACACGATCTACCGCGCCGCGGTGCGGCTCGGCCAGGCGATGGCCGGGCGCGTCCTGACGCGCAGCGACTTCCGCGTGCCGCGGCTCGCGACCGCCGACCTCGGCGGCGAGCGCATCGACGAGGTGCGCTCGGTCGGCAAGCACCTCCTGATGCGCGGCGAGCGGCACACGATCCACTCGCACGCCGGCATGGATGGGCTGTGGCACGTGCTCGAGCACGGTCGCCGCGCGCCCGTGCCGGCCCACACCATCCGGGTCGTGCTCGCCACCGATGAGCACGACATCGTCGGCTCGGCCCTCCCGGTGCTCGAGCTGCTGCCGCGCGAGCGCGACTGGGATGCGGTCGCGCACCTCGGGCCCGACCTCATCTCGCCCGAGTGGAGCGAGGCGGATGCGGCCGAGGCGGCCAGGCGGCTGCGCGCGACCGGGGTGCCGGTGGGCGTCGCGCTGCTCGACCAGACGGCGGTCGCGGGGCTCGGCAACGTCTTCCGCGGCGAGCTGTGCTTCCTGCGCGGCGTGCACCCTGCGACGCCGATCGACCAGGTCGACGTCGAGCCGATCGTCGCGCTCGCGCGGCGGCTGATGATCGCGAACCGCGACCGGACGGAGCGCACCTTCACGGGCGATGCGCGGCGCGGCCGCCGCACGTGGGTCTACGGCCGCGGCGGGCAGCCGTGCTTGCGGTGCGGCACGCGCATCCGGGACGCGATGCTCGGCATGGAGGACGGCATGCTCCGGCAGGTGCAGTGGTGCCCCCGGTGCCAGCCCGCCCCACGCAACCCGCTGGTCGAGTAGCGCCGAACCTCTTCCGCTGGTCGAGTAGCGCCGCGGGCGCATATCGAGACCACCAGCCCTCGTCTCGATACGGGCCTCCGGCCCTACTCGACGGCCGGTGAGTGCGCCGAGTGCACCCGCACCCACTCGTGCATGACGATCGCGGCCGCCGCGGCCGCGTTGATCGACCGCGTCGAGCCGAACTGGCGGATCTGCACGTGCGCATCCGCGACCGCCATCGCCGCATCCGTGAGACCCGGCCCCTCCTGCCCGAACAGCAGCACGCAGCGCTCGGGCAGCGGCGCCGCGTCGACGGGCACCGACCCCTCGGTGTTGTCGACAGCCACGATCGTGAGGCCGGCGTCCCTCGCCCAGGCCGCGAACGCATCCGTCGTCTCGTGGTGCTCGATGCGCTGATAGCGGTCGGTCACCATCGCGCCGCGGCGGTTCCAGCGCCGCTTGCCGATGATGTGGACGGCGGATGCGGCGAAGGCGTTCGCGGTGCGCACGATCGAGCCGATGTTGAGGTCGTGCTGCCAGTTCTCGATCGCGACGTGGAAGCCGTGGCGGCGGGTGTCGAGGTCGGCGACGATCGCCTCGAGCCGCCAGTAGCGGTAGCGGTCGACGACGTTGCGGCGGTCGCCGTGCTCGAGCAGCTCGGGGTCAAGGCGCTCGTCGTCGGGCCACTCGCCCGACCACGGCCCGACGCCGACCTCGAGCTGGGGTTCGTCGGCGGGCTGCACCGACCCAGGCTAGGCGCTCAGAGGATGAGGAACGTCCCCGTCACGGACGCCGAGCGCGCCGGTCGCGCGACCAGCTTGGCGCTCAGGCTGCGCCCGCCCACCGCGATCGCCCAGCCGCTCGAGAGCGCGACCGCCCACCACGGCGGGCCGGGGATCTCGGGCATGGCGGCGGCTTCGGCTGTGGCCTCGGCGGTCGGGATGCGCTCCCCCACGACGACGATGCGGTGGCTGTTGATGCCGAGCGGCGTGCAGGTGACGAGGCTCACGAGGTCGCGGTCCGACTCGGGCAGCAGCAGCTCGGTGTCGCCGGGCTCGACGACCTGCACGTCACGCACCTCGTAGGTCAGCACCTCGCCGTAGACGTCGAGCTCGAAGGTCTCGCCGACCGTGACCTGGTCGAGGTCGCTGAAGAGTACCGACTCCGGCAGGCCGCGGTGGCCGGTCAGCACGCTGTGGGCGCCGGGGCCGCCCACGGGGAGCGCCGAGCCGAGCAGGTGCCCGACGCCCTTCCGCAGCGTCTCCTCGTCGGTGCCGTGGTAGATCGGCAGATCGACGTCGATGGAGGGGATGCGGATGCGTGCCATCACCTCGGCGGGGCCGAGGTCGAGCTGCTGCTCGTATGCCGCGACGATCGCCCGCTGATCGCTCAGCGGCGTGCGGCCGTACGGGTCGATGAGCGCGCCGCCCGTGAGGGTCTGGTTGTAGGCACGGGCGTCGGCGAGCTCCTGCTCACGGCCTTCGGGGCCGAGCTGCTCCATGACCTCGGCGTAGTCGTCGACGCGCTGGGACTGCTCGAGCTGCGAGAACCAGCTCGCGATCGTCGGGTAGAGGAGGATCGCGATGCCCGCCATCACCATGAGCGCGGCGACGAGCGAGGTCGTGCTCGCCTTGCGCCGGCGGCGCTGCGGCGCGGCGGCGGCCGGGCTCGCCGATGCCGGCGCTGCTGCTCCTCCGGGAGAGGGTCGAGCCCCGCAGCAGCGGCTGGGGTCACTGCTGCGGGGCTCGGTCAAGGTCAGGCCTGCTCGCCGGCCTGGGTCTTGCGACGGCGGAGCAGCACGAAGCCGAGTCCGCCGAGGATGAGGCCGGCGCCGCCGATCATGAAGGCCATCTGACCGCTGCCACCCGTGATGGGGAGCGCGTATGCCGGGACCTGCTTCTTCGCGTACTCGGCGTCGATCGTGGTGCGGTCGAGGTCGCCCGTCTGGACGGTCGCCTGGCGGCGCGGCGTCGGGTCGGCCGCATAGCCGACCGGGGCCTTCGTCTCGACGACGTAGTACGCGCCCTGCGGCAGCACCGGCAGGAAGGCGATGCCGTCATCGCCCGAGATCCACGTCGACCGGCCGTCGATGGTGATCGCGTTGGTGCCCGCGAGCGCGTCTGCCTCGGTGGGGTAGACGCGATACTCCGCGCCAGCGAGCGCGCCGGTCCTGTCGCTCGCGTCGGCGCGCTCCTCGTAGGTGAGGATCGAGAGGCTGCCCCACTCGGTGGTGACCGAGTTCGAGGGGAACGACGTGCCGTTGACGGTGAGCGTCGCCTGGTTCGCGACGACGCCCGCCTGCGCAGGGGCGGCGGCCTCGAGCGACGTGACCGTCGTGGTGATGGAGACCGAGATCGAAGCGTCGTTCGCGGCGGCGAGCGTTGCGAGGCCGGCGGTCGTGAAGGTGACGCTGAAGGTCTGGCCGGTCGCCGCGACGGCGTAGTCGGCGGGCACGAGCGACACGTTCGTGCCGGTCACGGTCGCGCCGTCGTAGCGAAGGCGCGGGTCGAGCGTGTCGGTGATGACCATCGAGGAGAGGGTCTTGCCGGCGGCAACCTCGGGCACGTCGACCGTCAGGCTCCAGGAGGCGCGGTCGCCGAGGCCGGTGGCGAGGCCGTTGGTGAAGCTCTTCTCGATGCCCGTGACGGCGTTCTTGGGGTAGACGTGCACGTCGTACAGCCACCGGTTGTTCAGGGCCATCGGCACCGACACGAGGAACTGGTCGGCGGTGAACGCGATGTCGTGCGCGGTCGAGGCGTTCTCGGTCACGAGGTAGACGGCCGCGTCGAGGCCGGCGAAGGTGAGCGAGCCGTCGGCTGCCGTGAAGCCGGAGCCTGCGGCGACGAGCGTGAAGTCGCGGGTCGCCTCCTCCACGGTCAGTCCGTCGGCGAGCGCCCAGCCCTCGGTGGTGTTGAGGTCGATGCCCTGCACGCGCTGGATCGAGAACGGCACGTCCTTGAGCGCGGTCAGGCCGCTGAGCTGCGTCGGGGTGAGCTGCGAGCCGTCGTTCGGGAGCGCCGTGGCCGTCTCGGGCTCCGCGAACTTGTGGATCGTGAGCGAACGACCGCCGGCGGGGTTCTCGTCGATGTTGTCGACGGCGGCGGATGCGGGGAACGCTCCGCCGAGGATGGTGACGGTCGCGATCGCGGCCGCGCCGAAGCCGGCGGCGAGTCGCGCCGTCAGGCCCTTCTTGGTGGTTGCCATGGCGGCAACTCCTCTCTGGATTCGTGCGATGAGCAAGCTGATGGACGGGGTCTTGACCGAGCCCTGGGAGGACTCGTGCTCTCGCTGCGCCGACCGGCGCGAGCGGAAGAGGATGGACGCGAGGGCGAGGAGCACGAGCGCGCCCCCGGCCATCACGTAGGTGTCGGAGCCGACGCCGCCCGTGAGGGGCAGCGCGAGCGCCGGCACGGGAGCCGCGACGAAGCGGTAGACGTGGTGCTCACCGGCGGGCACCTGGACAGTGTGCGAGGCGACTGCTTCCCACGTGTCCGGGCCCGTCTGCCGCTCGAGGCGCAGGCCGAGTGCCGCGTAGTCGCTGTGCTCGCTGAGCGCATAGCCGTGACCGGGACGCACCTCGAAGCGGTTCGCCGCCGCGCCGCTCGCGACCTCGGTCTCGCTGCCCGGCACCGAGGTGGGCGCCAGCCCGGCGAAGCTCGCCGGCGTCGCGGTGAGGGTGAACCGATCGGGGTGCAGCGAGCCGCCGGTCGAGCCGTCGATGTGCTTCAGCAGCGTCATCCGGGCCGTGGAGTGCGTCACCGTGCAGGTCACCTGCGTGCCCTTGACGAGGCTCGCGCCGGATGCCGTGACGGGCACCGCGGTGCCGCGCTGATCCACGCAGGCCCAGCTGCCGACCTGCGCGTAGGCGACGTGACCGCCGGTCGCGCTGAGCGCGTAGGCGACGCCGGCGGTGACGCTCGCCGTCGCGCCGGTCGAGCCGGTCGCGCCGCTTGGGCCGGCGAGCGACCCCTGCGGGCCGGTGCCGAGCAGCGTCCACTGCGGCGCGAGGCCGCTGTCGCCGAAGCCGATGGCGTTGACGAGCGTCAGCGTCGTCGGCAGCTCGCGGTTGACGAACGTGCACTCGATCGCGGACCCGGGTGCGATGCCAGCGAGGGTCGTGCCGGCCTCGCCGGGCAGCGCGACCTCCCGGCTCTCGCCCCCGGCTCCGCGGACCTCGCACTGCCCTTCGACGAAGACGAAGCCCGGCTGCTGGATCTCCGAGACCGTCACCGCGGCGCGCGCCGAGGCGCTCCCGTAGCGGATCGTCCAGCTCGCGGCGCCGCCCGACCCCGTCTGCTGCTGCGCCGCGGTCGGCGGCGTGACGCTGCCGGTCTCGGCGCGGACGTCCGCGCGCATCGTCCAGCCGCCGCCGTTCCGCAGCTGCCCGGCGACGTCCTGGACGACCTTGTGGACGACGATCGTCGAGACGAGCGGAGCGTTGGTGAAGGTGCACACGACGCGGGCGCCGATGCGGTCCGGGATGGCGACCTGACCGGTCCGTCCCGTCCTCGATGCGAGCGTCGTCCCGAGCTCGTCGACGCACACGAGCGTCGACGAGTACTGGTTGGCGCTCCCCGTCACCATCTCCTCGGCCAGGGAGTAGCTCTGACCGGCCACGACCGGCACCGGGCCTACCTGCGCGGTCTGCACGCCCAGCGCGGAGCCGGTGGTCTCGACCGAGCCGAACGAGCGCGAGCCCGCGGTGACGGAGAGCCGGAACTGGTCTGTGGCGGCGACGCGGCCGACGACGTCCTTCTGCAGGGTGAGCGTGGGCGGCACGCTGCAGCCGGCGAGGTCGCCGCTGGCTCCGAGCTGCGTGGTGACGGGATCCGTCACCACGGTCCATGCGGAGGTGCCGTTGAGGCTGACGCGGATCGCCCGCGTCGAGTCGGCCAGGTACAGCGTCCCGTTCCCCTCGAACGCCATCCCGTTGACGCCGCTGAGGTTGCCGATCGCGCCCTGCGAGACCGTCGAGAACGGCAGCGTGGCTCCGTTCGTGGCGGCCACGATCGAGGATGCCGGCACGGAGTACAGCTGGGCGTCGGACGTGGAGCTGCGGACGACGTAGAGCGTGCCGGTCGCGTCGAACGCCAGGTCGCCGTTGCTCGAGCCGCTCGCGCTGAGGTTGGTGTTGAAGGTGCCGGCGAGGCTCGAGCCGCCGGTGCTCGGCACATAGCGGTAGAGGTCGACGTGCACGCGGCTGGATGCGGTCCGGAATCCTCCGAAGTAGTAGTTGCCGTCGAGCGGGTTCACACCACCGGCGATGACGCCGACGGTCGTCGACGCCGCTGAGCTCGGCAGGCGCTGCCAGCCGTCGCTCACCGAGTAGCGGAGGATCGCGTTGATGCCGGTGCCCGAGCCGGAGGTGCGCTCCACTGCGTAAGCGACCGTGCCGCCCGGGCCGATCGCGAGCGCGTTGGCCTGCTGGGCGACGTTCGGGAACGCGCCGACGGTGGCCAGCGTCGCGCCGTTCGCGGCGCCCGTCGTCGTCACGCGCACGACCGTGCCGTCCTGCTGGAGCGAGTAGAAGCCGTTGCCGAGGCACGGGAGGGGCGCATTGCGACCGAGCTCGAAGGTGCCGAAGCTGTGCGTCGCGCCGCTCCAGTCCGCGGCATCCGCAGCCACGCCGGCCTCGGACTCCCAGGCGTATCCGGAAGGGGCTGCGCCGGGGGTCACCAGGTAGCGGTTGCGGGTGGTGCTCGTGTCGGTCTGGATCCGCTGCGAGCCGATGTGCTGCAGCTGGAACTCGCCGGGCTGCGGGTCGAGGTCTCCGCCGGGCACGCAGGGCGCGGCTGTGCAGTCGGTGATGGTCACCGGCGCGCTGTAGCTCGTCCAGTCGGTCCAGTAGCCGAAGATCCAGAGCCCGACCCAGCGTCGCGTCGAGTACTGGACGGTGAAGGTGGCGCCGCTGACGGCCGGCGACGTCTGCCAGGAGATGTACGGTGCTTCGACGCTGGTCTCGGGCCCGCCGATCGCGGTCGGGGAGACCACCGTCGCCTGGGGCGCGATGAGCGACCGCGTGACCGGAGCCGTCGGGGTCGGTGAGGGAGCCGGCACGGGATCCTGCGCGGGCGCCGGGCTCGGCACCGGAACCGGCGTCGCGGTCGGGGTCGCGCTCGGGCTCGCCACAGCCGCCGGCTCGGGCGCGGGAGCCACGGGCGCCTCCGTTGCCGCAGGGGTGACGGCCGGCTCGGGCGTCGCCGTCGGCTCCGGCGACGGCTCCGGCTGGGGAGCGGTGCTCGTCGCCGAAGCCGAGGCCGCGGACGTGGCGAGGGGCGTCAGCGGGAGCGCTACCGCAGTCGCGAGCACGAGGGCAGCGGCGACGGCTCGGAACGAGCGTCGTGCTGCGAAAGTGCGCGTGCGCATGCGGGTTCTGCTCCTCGTGACGGAGTGGAAGGGAGGGAAAGCCGGCAGGCACGGCCAGCTCTCGCAGGGCGAGACGGTGCCCTCCGGTGGGCGCCTCGAACGTATTGAGCCGAACTCAAGTAACCGGTTCCAAAGGCGCAGTGGTGGCTGAGTTTCGCTTGATGAAACCTCAGCATCGTCCAAAGTCGCTTCAAATTCGAAGGATCAGACATCGCAACAGTTGTGCCCGTACGCTGTTTCCATGCGCACCAGGGCAGACATCGAGTGCTGGCTCACCGACATGGACGGCGTCCTCGTGAAGGAGGAGCACCCGCTCCCGGGCGCGCAAGAGCTGCTCGAGCAGTGGCAGTCGCAGGGCGTCGAGTTCCTCGTGCTCACGAACAACTCGATCTTCACGCCCCGTGACCTCTCAGCGCGCCTGCGCGCATCCGGCCTCGTCGTGCCCGAGGAGCGCATCTGGACGAGCGCGCTCGCGACCGCCGATTTCTTGCACGACCAGATGCCGGGCGGCTCGGCCTACGTGATCGGCGAGGCGGGGCTCATCACCGCGCTGCACGACGCGGGCTTCACGATGACCGACACGGATCCCGACTTCGTCGTCGTGGGCGAGACCCGCTCGTACTCGTTCGAGGCGATCACGAAGGCGATCCGGCTCATCGCCGACGGCGCGCGCTTCATCTCGACCAATCCCGACGCGACGGGCCCGAGCGAGGCCGGCATCCTTCCCGCGACCGGCGCGATCAACGCGCTCATCACGAAGGCGACCGGCCGCGTGCCCTACATCGTCGGCAAGCCCAACCCGATGATGTTCCGATCCGCGCTCAACAAGATCGGCGCGCACTCCGAGGTCACCGGCATGATCGGCGACCGCATGGACACCGACATCGTCGCAGGCATGGAGGCGGGCCTCCACACCGTGCTCGTCATGACCGGCATCTCGAACGCCGCGCTCGTGGAGACCTACCCGTTCCGGCCCGACGAGATGCTCGCGGGCGTGCACGAGCTCGTCGAGCGCACCCCGGTCGAGTCAGAGCTCGACGAGCCGCACGTCGACGTCTGACGGGTCGACGGCACGACGGATGCGGTGAGACGGCCGGGCGCTCAAGCCTCCGAGAGCAGGCGCACGACGTTGGCCGCGAAGAAGCCCCCGCCGGTCGCCACGGCGACGGCGGCGGGCGCGACGAGCTGGTCGAGCGGCCGATGCGGCACCTCGCGCGCGTCGAGCCCGTCGAGCCGGATCCAGCCGAACAGCGCCGCCCTCCCCCGCCGCACGACCATGCTCGCGAGGGCGAGCGCCGCGAGGGCGGCGGCCGCCGAGACGAGCAGCCACACCCACGGGATGCTCGCGCCCGGCGCGGCCTGGAACGGCGCGAGCGCGAGCGCGCCGAGCATGACCGGCAGCACCCACCACGTCGTCGGCGGGCCGAAGCCGCGCGCGACGACGATGGAGAGCAGCGCCGCGACGCCGAGCACGACGACGCCCATGAGCAGGCCGCCCCAGCCGGCCACCTGGCAGACCGTGGCCGAGTGGATGCCGCACGCGCCGTCGTCGAAGGAGATGAGCAGCCCGCCTGCCTTCGCCGCGGCAGCCGCGCCGTAGCCGACGGCCGCCCAGGAGGTCAGCAGCCCCAGCCAGCCCGTGCCCGGCTCGCCGGCGACGATTCGCGGCGGCGGCTTGAGGAGGCGGTCGGCGAGGCTCACGCCTCCACGCTACGCCGCTGGCCCGGAGCCGCGAGCGCCCGGTCGTCGGCCCACGAGAGCAGCCGGTCGAGCTCGCGCGCCGCCGCGCGGCCGGCGCGGTTCGCGCCGACCGTCGACTGGCTCGGGCCGAAGCCGATGAGGTGCACGCGCGGCTCCTCGACGACGCGCGTGCCGCGCACCTGCACAGCGCCGAGCTCGTTCCGCAAGGCCAGCGGCTCGAGGTGCGCGAGATCGGCCTTGAAGCCGGTCGCCCAGAGGATCGCGTCGACGGTCAGGAGGGTGCCGTCGGCCTCGCGCACGCCATGCGGCTCGATCGAGACGAACATCGGTCGCCGCTCGAGCGCGCCGCGCGCCTTCGCCGCGCGCGCGTACGGCGTCCAGTTGAGGCCGGTGTAGGAGACGACGCTGCCGGTCGGCCGGCCGGCCTCGGCATCGGCCGTCACCTGCTCGATCACCTTGCGCCCCGTGATCTCGGGCTCGAAGTCGCCCTCGAGGAAGACCGGCTCGCGGCGCGTGTACCAGCGGGTTTCGGCGACGCGGGAGAGCTCGTCGAGCAGCTGCACGGCGGAGATGCCGCCCCCGACGACGGCGACCCGCTGCCCGGCGAACTCGTCGGCCGACGTGTAGTCGCGCGTGTGCAGCTGGCGACCGAGGAACCGCTCGGCGCCCGGGTAGTGCGGCAGCACCGGGTTGTCCCACGTGCCGGTCGCGTTGATGATCGCCCGCGTGCGCCAGCGGCCCGCGCTCGACTCGACCAGCAGCTCGCCCTCGGGGTCGTCGTCGGCGCGCTCGACCGCGTGCACGGCGACGGGCCGCAGGATCGGCAGCGCCATCTCGCGCTCGAAGGCGGCGAAGTAGCGCGGCACGGCGGTGCGGCTCGGCTCGGCCGGGTCGATCGGCGGCTGCGCGAAGCCCGGCAGGTCGAAGATCCCGTTGACCGTCGACATCCGGAGCGACTCCCACCGGTGCTGCCACGCGCCGCCGGGTGCCGCATCCGCGTCGAGCATGACGAAGGTGCGCTCGGCCTCGGGCTCGTCGAGCGCGCTCGCGAAGCCGCGCTGCTGCAGGTGGTAGCCGGCCGAGAGCCCGGCCTGACCCGCGCCGATGACCACGACGGTCGCTCGCCGCTCCCCCTGCTCCCGCACCGCCACCCTCTCGCCCGAACCGCAACGACTGATGCAACGGATGCGTCGGCTTGGCGATTCCGCGAGCGCACGCTCGTCGGCACGCTCCCGGGCCGCGTCCTCGGCGCGGGCCGCACCGAGCCCTTGCGCTCAGCTCAGTCGCGGCGGGCACCAGCCGTGTCGTCATCGTCGGGGTCGCCCGTCGGCTCGTGCCCGACGAGTGCGTCGCCGCAGCGCAGCCTCGGCTCGAGCAGCGGCGGCGCACCGCCGCCGATCGCGACCCAGCGCTCCTCGATCGTGACCGTGCCGTCGGCGATGGGCTCTCCGAGCGCCGCCGCGAGATCCGGTCGGCCCATGCGGCTCGCGAAGCTCGCGAGCGCCGCCTCGTCGAAGTCGCGGTGCACGCCGCGCGCGATGACCCACAGCGGCGCGCGCGGGTTCCTCGGCACGAGGCGCTGCAGCGTCGCGTCGCTCGTCGTCATGAACAGTGCCTCGAGGAAGGCGGTGGAGACGAGCGACGAGACCGCACCGGCGTGGAGCACCTTCCGGTCGCCCTCGCGGAGGATGCGGATCTCGAACTCGGTCGTCACCGGCGCCTGGCGGCGTGCGCCTCGCAGCCTCGCCCGGTCCGCGCGCGTCGAGATCGCGGCGGACAGGTGCGTCATGAGGCCGTCGGTCTCGTTCGTGCGCTGCACGGCTGCTCCTCGCAAGCGTGGTCGGGTCGTGGATCGATGGGTGACGGTGTCGTCGTGAGCCATCGGTTTACAACGTAAACCACAGTAGCGTTGGGCGCGAGCGCGGGCCACCGCACCGAGAGGGAAGACGGATGACGAAGCGATCGACCAGCAAGCCGGAGTCCGCCGCGCCCGCGCGGCGGCTGAGCCAAGAGCTGGTCATCGACGCCGCCCTCGCGCACATCGACCGATCAGGACCCCACGGCCTCACCATGCGATCGCTTGCGCAAGACCTGGGCGTGGAGGCGATGGCGCTGTATCGCTACGTGCACGGCAAGGAGGATCTGCTCGAGGGCGTCGTGAACCGGCTCATGGGCGACCTGACGGCAGAGCTCGACGAGGAGCTCGCCGAGCACTGGCAGGGCTTCCTCCAGCTGTTCGCGCATCGGGTGCGTCGCATCGCGATCGAGCACCCGAAGGCCTTCCCGCTCGTCGCGACCCGGCACCCGGCGGCACCGTGGCTGCGGCCGCCGCTGCGCAGCGTCGAGGTCGTCGAGACCCTGCTCAGCACCCTTGTGCAGCAGGGCTTCAGCGATCAGCAGGCCGTCACGACCTACCGCCTCTTCAGCAGCTTCCTGCTCGGGCAGCTGCTGCTGGAGTCGTCGGTGCGGGGAGCCGACACCGGTCCGGTCGAGGAGCCGCTCGACGAAGGGGACGCGACCATCCCGCACGCTGACGGCGAGCTCACGCTCGAGGACGCGCCGGAGGTCCTTCGTCTGCGGCCCCTGCTGAGCGAGGAGCGCAGCGACGAGGAGTTCGAGATCTCGCTCGAGGCGCTGCTCGACCGCCTGGACCGCGAGCTCTCGCAGTAGCGGCCGCGACGCCCGTGAGCGCCGCCGCGCCCGCGGCTCAGAACGAGAAGAGCACGACCTGCAGTGCCGACGCGATCAGCGACGCGAGCGCCGAGATCGCGACACCGAGCGCGATGCCGGCGAGCAGGGGCGCCGGCTCCCGCCGGACGATCGAGACGATCGCGAGCGCGGCGGCGATGGCGCCGAGCACCGCGCTGAGCGCGCCGACGCCGCCGCTCAGCAGGTCGATGCCCGAGGGGTCGAAACCAGCGCGGATCGCTCCGCTGAGCACGAGCACCATGAGCGGCCCGGTGAGCACCTCGAGGCCGGCGAAGGCGAGCGCGAGGATCGCGAACGTCCGGCCGCCGCGGCGCGCGGGCGGCGGCGCGTACTGCTGCGGCGGTTGCCCGGCTGTCACGTGCGGTGGGTGCTGCGGTGCGGCGTCGCTCATGCGCACACCGTAGGCCATCCCGCCCGACGTGCCCCAGCGCATCCGCCGTATCGTGGCCGGCATGATCCCGAGCGACTGGATGCCCCACCGTCGCCCCGACGGCGAGACCGTCGGCTACGTGCGGATGATCGGCGACGGCTTCCAGCCCATGGACCTGCTCGGCCGCCCGCTCGCGGCCGCCGGCGACTGGCTCGCCGCCGAGGAGGCGCTCGACGAGCACTCGATCGCGTGGCTGATGGATGCGTTCCTGCTGTCGCTCGACGACGGTGACGTGCGCGTGCGGGTCACTGAGGTGACGCCCGAGCGGGTGCGCGTCAAGCGCGACGACCTCGGTGCGGTCGGCGGCGACGCCCGCTTCTGGGAGCTGCCGGTGCCCGAGACCGGCCGGCTGCGGCCGGCACCGCCGCTCACCGAGTGGCCCGGCTTGAGCGGCGCCTAAGCCGGCCCCAGCAGCCACGCGATCAGCAGCATCACCGGCAACGACCCGAAGGTCGTCAGCAGCACGATGTCGCGGGTGATGAGGGTCGCCCGGTCGTAGCGGAGCGCGTACTGGTACATGTTCTGCGCGCTCGGCAGCGCCGCCATCACGGTGCACGCGTAGACGAGCTGCTCGTCGAGGCCGAAGGCGAAGCGCGCGAGTGCGAAGGCAACGACCGGCATGACGAGCGACTTCAGCAGCACCGCGAGCGCCACCTCCTTGCGGCCGGAGCCCGGCTGCAGCGGCCGGTCGCCGCTGAGCGAGATGCCGAACGCGAGCAGCATGAGCGGCACCGCGGCGCCGCCGAGGATCTCGAGCGGCGCGAGCACCGGGGCGGGCAGCTCGATCTCGAGCGCCGAGACCAGCGCACCGAGGGCCGACGCGATGAGCATCGGGTTGCGGAGCGGCTGGGTGAGGATGCGCGAGACGGATGCGCGACCCGAGGTCAGGATGTCGAGGGTCGCGAGCAGGGCGGGGGCGAGCAGCAGCAGCTGGAGCAGCAGCATGGGCCCCACGAAGCTCGCGTCGCCGATGACGTAGATCGCGACGGGCAGCCCGATGTTGTTGATGTTCGAGTAGCCGGTCGCGGTCGCGGCGATCGCGATCCGGCTCGGATCGCGGGTGAACCAGATGCGCGCGACGACGGCATAGATGAGTGCGACCGCGACGAACGCGACGAGCGCGACCGCGAGCACGCTCGAGAACAGCAGGCCTACATCGGCCTCGCTCAGCACTGTGAAGAGCAGCGCGGGGCTCGCGGCGAAGAAGCTCGTGCGGTTGAGCACGAGCCGCCCCTCCTGATCGACGATCCGGAAGCGCGCGAGCAGCCAGCCGACGAGGATGACGAAGCCGATGATGCCGAAGCCGACGAGCACTCCGCCCACGTGACCTCCCGCATCCGCCGCTTGTCAGATAGCAAGTCTGACACGGCGCTCTGGCCGAACTTCCCGGAGGTGCGGGTTCCCGCCACGAGAGCCCGCCGGAGAGGGAAGTTCGACGTATGTCGGGCGGGGCTACTGCGGCTCGAGCCCGAGGTCGTCGAGGGTGATCGCCGCCCGGTACTCGACGCCCGCCGCCTCGATCACCGCTTGCGCGCCGGTCGCGCGGTCGACGATCACCGCGACGGCCACGACCTCGGCACCGACCTTCCGCAGCGCCTCGATCGCCTTGAGCGGGCTGCCGCCCGTCGTCGACGTGTCCTCGACGACGACGACGCGCTTGCCCGCGAGCTCCGGTCCCTCGATCTGCCGGCCGCGCCCGTGGTCCTTCGGCTCCTTGCGCACGACGAACGCATCCACCTCGAGCCCGCGCGCGAGCCCACGGTGCAGCACGGCGTTCGCGAGCGGGTCGGCGCCCATCGTGAGCCCGCCGACCGCCGCGACATCGGGGATGTCGGCGACGAGGTCGAGCAGCACGTCGCCGATGAGCGGCGCGGCGCGGTGGTCGAGCGAGAGCTTGCGGAGGTCGATGTAGTAGCTCGCGCGCTTGCCGCTCGTGAGCACGAAGTCGCCGTGGAAGACGGCCTCGTCGCGG
This sequence comes from Agrococcus sp. TSP3-2-1, assembly GCF_049897585.1. NCBI lineage: Bacteria > Bacillati > Actinomycetota > Actinomycetes > Micrococcales > Microbacteriaceae > Agrococcus > Agrococcus sp. TSP3-2-1. Next base: position 61,594 of record NZ_JAFCWN010000001.1, on the reverse strand, counting down.
ATGAGCTGGATGAGTCGGTCGCGCGCAGTCACGCCCACCAGGCTACTTCGCGGATGCGTCAGGACGCGTCGGTCGGGACGGGCACGCTGTCGGCGCGCGGCCGCATGCCCGTGCGCGGGTCGCGGCCCGCCCACGCGACGAGGCGCTCCGACCGCGTCGCACCGGCCGGCGGCTCGATCGGCGCGTCGAAGATGCCGGGCCGGCGCACGGCCGCCTCGTCGGCGCTGTCGCGGAACGCCTCCATCCACCCGAGCAGGTCGGCGGGGAACTCGAGGTTGCCGGAGAGGCCGACGCGGGCCGAGGCCCAGCGCACGTCCCACGCGTGGAGCGCCATGTCGAGCGTCGGCAGGGCGAGCCCTGCGAAGCGCTCCTCGACCGCGGTGTGCGCCGCGGAGCGCAGCTGCGCCGCGAGCGCCTCCCAGCGCTCGACGGCCTCGAAGTCGCCGCCCGGACCCATGATCTCGAGGTGCGCCCGCTCCTCGGAGCCGGCGCCGCTGCCCAGCAGCGCGGCCCCGCCGTGCTCGGCCTGCACGCCCGAGACGTGGCGGACGACGTCGGCGATCGACCAGTCGGAGCACGCCGACGGCAGACCCAGTCGGTCCGCTCCGGCTCGAGCCTCGGCGGAGAAGAGATCGAGCGCCTGGAGATAGCGTTCGCGCGCGGTTCCCATGCATCCAGTGTGCACCAGGGGTACGTGCGTGCCCCAACCCCGCGCATCCGCGACCCCATCTAGGCTCAGAGCATGCGCATCGCCACCTGGAACGTGAACTCCGTGCGCGCTCGCACGGCCCGCATCGTCGACTGGCTCGAGCGCAGCGACGTCGACGTGCTCGCCATGCAGGAGATCAAGTGCAAGACGGAGCAGTTCCCCTACGCCGCGTTCGAGGCCGCAGGCTATGAGGTGCAGGCGCACGGCCACAGCCAGTGGAACGGCGTCGCGATCGCGTCGCGGCTGCCGATGACCGAGGTCGAGCGCGACTTCCCGGGCCAGCCCGGCTACGCCAACACCGGCGACCCGGTGGTCGAGGCGCGCGCGATGGCGGCGACGGTCGAGGGCGTGCGGCTCTGGAGCCTCTACGTGCCCAACGGCCGCGAGCTCACGCACGCGCACTACGGCTACAAGCTCGAGTGGCTGCGGGTGCTCACGGGCCTGCTCGACGAGTGGCGCGGGCAGCCGCTCGCGCTCATGGGCGACTTCAACATCGCGCCGCTCGACGCCGACGTGTGGGACATCGGCGTGTTCGACGGCTCGACGCACGTGTCGCAGCCCGAGCGCGAGGCGTTCGGCGCGCTGCTCGAGGCGGGCCTCGTCGACGTCGTGCGCGACCGCGCCCCCGGCTACACCTACTGGGACTACAAGGCGGGGCGCTGGAACAAGGATGAGGGCATGCGCATCGACTTCGTGCTCGGCAGCCCCGAGCTCGCCGACCTCGTGACGCGCGCGGCGATCCACCGCGACGAGCGCTCGGGCGACGCCCCGAGCGACCACGTGCCGGTGGTGGTCGACCTCGACCTCGAGACCGAGCTCGACGACGACCGGCCGATGATCTTCTGATGGCGGATGCGTCGGGTCCCGTCACGCCGGAGGTGACGCAGTCGTGAGCATCGAGTGGGACGACGAGGAGCTCGAGCCGCAGCGAGAGTGGACGCCGGCCGACCGCTGGCGACTCGCGACGTGGGTGCTCGTGTTCGCGAACATCGTCGGGCTGCTGCTGCTCGCGCCGATCGGCGACGGGTCGCTCGTGGAGGCCGCGCAGGCGTCGGGCGCCGACCAGGGGCCGGCGCGGCTGGTCTACTGGGTGTCGCTGCTCTCGTGCACGCTCATCGGCAACGGCATCGGCGCAGCTGCCGCCGCGACGAAGCAGCGCTGGGCGATCTTCGCGCCGATCGCCGCCGCGGTCGGCAGCTGGGCCGGCTTCCTGGTGGCGAGCTCGCTCGTCTGAAGCGAGCCGGAGCGGCTCAGGGCCGCTCGCCTCGCCGCCTCGCGAGGTGCACCGCCCCCGCGACGAGTGCCGCGCATCCAGGCAGGAGCCAGCCGGCGATCGCCGCCGAGACCGAGCGCACGTCGAGACCGCCGTCGACGACGCCGTGCGTGATCGCGATGGCGAACGTCGTCGCGGCGACGAGCATCGCCGCGCCGATGAACCAGAAGCTCGAGTCGCCGCGCCGCAGGATCAGGGCACGGGCGACGATGAGCAGCGCCCACAGGGCGAGCGGCCCCGCCGAGGCGACCGCCCAGCCGGCGATCGTCGCGCCGAGCCCGCCGCCGTGGGGCAGCGGCACGGACAGCAGCCGGCCGAGTCGCGCGGCGCCGAAGCGCTCGGCCACGACGGCGGTGCCGAAGTGCAGCGCGACCACGGCGACGACCTGCGCGCCGACGTGCGACGCAGGCGGCCGCGGGCTCGGTGCGCCGTCCATGGCATCCTCCCGCTCGATGGCCAGCCTCCAGCGTGCCGAACGCTACGGCCCGCCGAGCCGACTTCGCCGCCTCCTGAGGCGATGCTCAGCGCCTCGCGCAAGAGCGTTGCGCGAGACCGCAGGCTCGCTCGTGCGGCGCAGAACTGGCGGGAAAGGGCGGCCTGAACGCAAGATACGTGCGCTGGGCCGCCCATACGCTGGAAACACGCACCGATGGTGCGCCCGACGGCTTGATCCGCCCGATCCGGCCCGCTGATCCGCAGCCCGCACCGACCGCCAGGGAGGCTCCCATGACGATGACCCAGGCCACCGCCGCCGACCTCCGCCAGCACCCCGCCTGGCTCCGCATCAAGGCCGCCGCGACCGCGCTCCAGCCGCTCCAGTCGAAGAGCGGCGCGATCGATGACGCCGCGCACCACGAGAGCGCCCGCGCACACGTCGCCGAGCTGACCCAGGGCATCCGCGACATCGCCCCCGAGTTCCCGCACGACGCCGCCTACCTCGAGCAGGCCGCCCTCGACTTCGAGCGCTGGGAGGCTTCGGGCTTCGACGAGCCCGACTTCTTCGACTCGCTCGTGCGGTTCCAGCCGCAGGAGCACCGCGTCGACGGCCTGCAGCACCTCGTCGTGTTCCCGATGTACACGCAGAACGGCTCGCCCGACCGCAAGGTCGAGGCCGTGCTCGTCGAGGTCATCTGGCCCGAGTTCATCGCCGACCTCGAGGCGGGCGACTACTCGAACAAGCTCTTCGTGCCGCTGCGCTTCATCGACTTCACCGCCGGCTACGACACCAACTCGGCCGTGCTCTTCCCCGAGACGGTCGCGATGCGCGAGATCCCGACGTTCACGTGGGGCGCGATCTTCCAGGACCGCGAGGCCGCGCGCTTCCGCCGCGTCGTCGAGGCCGCGTGCGACGTCACGAAGCTCGAGCTGCCCGCCGACGCCGCCGAGATGCTCGCCGACCAGGGCCTCGCCGAGCGCACCTTCGTGATGTGGGACCTCATCCACGACCGCACCCACATGCGCGGCGACCTGCCGTTCGACCCGTTCATGATCAAGCAGCGCATGCCGTTCTTCCTCTACTCGCTCGAGGAGCTGCGCTGCGACCTCACCGCGTTCCGCGAGGCGGTCGCGATCGAGCGGCGCATCGCGGCCGACGACCGGGCGACGGATGCCGACCGCGACCTCGCGAAGCACGCGAAGCTCGTGCAGTACGCGGTCATCTTCGACCGCATCTTCCGCTTCGCCATCACGGGCTCGCGCGTGCGCAACTACGACGGCCTGGGCGGTCAGCTGCTCTTCGCGTGGCTGCACCAGCACCGCGTGCTGCACTGGACCGACACGCAGCTCGCCTTCGACTGGGACGAGGTGCCCGACGTCGTCAACAAGCTCGGCGAGGCGATCGAGCTGCTCTACTGGAAGTCGATCGACCGCCCCAAGGTCGCGCACTGGCTCGCCGCCTACGAGCTCGTCTCCTCCGTCGTCGAGCCGCACCCCGCATCCGCGTGGAAGGCCGGGAACCTGCCGCTCGACGGCACGCCGCGCCAGCTCACCGACCTCGTGATGGACGACGAATTCCCGCTCTCGATGTTCTACGAGGCGTTCGAGAAGAAGATGCGCAACGTCATCGGCTCGACGAAGGGCATCACCGCCGAGTCGGTGTAGCCGCCGCTCTTCCGCTGCAACGGGTGCGCTCGCACCGATGGGGTGCTGGTTCGCCAGCACCCCGTCGGTCGTTCCGCACCCGTCGCCGGGCAGCGCGGCTCACTCCATGTGGAGCTTGTCCTGCACCTCGCCGGCGATCTTCTCCATCGTGTTCGGCTTCGGCGTCGTGCCGTACCAGCGCGCGTCGGGCTGCGTCGCGGGCGGCATCGGCACGCCGGGCCCCGGCTCGGCGCGGTAGGAGAACTCGCCGTGGCCGTCGGGCGTGGGGCCCTTCGCCCAGCTGCCCTCGCTCGCGGCCTCGCCGTCGCTGAAGTTGATGTACTCGTACGAGACGTCGGTGTGCTCCTTCCGCTGCGGGAAGCTCGACGGCACCGGCCAGCCCTCGAGACCCTCCTCGCGCAGCTCCGCCGCGGCCGCCATCCACTGGTTCTGGTGCATCGTGTCGCGCGCGAGCAGGAACTTCAGCAGGTCCCGCACGCCGTGGTCGTCGGTCATGTGGTAGAGCCGGGCGACCTGCACGCGGCCCTGCATCTCGGCGTTCGCGTTCGACGTGAAGTCGGCGAGCAGGTTGCCGCTCGCCGTGATGTAGCTGCCCTGCCACGGGTTGCCCATCGAGTCGACCGGGCGGGCGCCGGCGCCGGCGACGATGCCGTGCTGGATGTCGGTGCCGCCGACGACGGCAGCGACCGTCGGGTCGGACTGGACGGCGTCATCGGTGATGCCGAGCGGCGCCTTCTCGAGCAGCTGCGCGATCATCACGGCGAGCATCTCGACGTGCCCCATCTCCTCGGCGGCGATGCCGAAGACGAGGTCGCGGTACTTGCCGGGCATGTGCATGTTCCAGGCCTGGAACGAGTACTGCATCGCGACCGAGATCTCTCCGTACTGCCCGCCGAGCACCTCCTGCAGCTTGCGCGCGTAGACCGCGTCGGGCTTGTCCGGCGTGGCCTTGTGCTGCAGCTCCTGGCGGTGGACGTACATGTGGTTCCTCCCGAACGATCGAAGCCCGAGATCGGGTGACCTCGGGCGGAGCACCGACGCCACCGGCGGGGCGTCGGCACGCGGCCCGCGTGTCGCATCCGAGCCTCCTGGGAGTCGGGTGACAGGGGACGGAACCGCGCGCGGAATGCACCAGGCATCGTCTCGGTTGGCTCGAGGACACAGACTTCTCGAGGAGGACGGCATGGCGAAGATCACGGTGCTCGGCGCGACGGGGTTCGCGGGCGGATGGATCGCGAAGGAGGCCGCGAGCCGCGGGCACGAGCTCACCCTCGTCTCTCGCTCGACGCCGAGCGAGGCACCCGAGGGCGCGCGCGTCATCCGCGGCTCGGTGCTCGACGGCGACGTGCTCGCGCAGGCGCTCGACGGCGCCGAGGTCGTCGTCGGCGCGCTCTCGCCGCGCGGCGACATGGAGGGCAAGGTGGCGGATGCGTATGCCGACGTCGCGACGCGCGTCGCGGAGACCGGTGCGCGGTTCCTCATCGTCGGCGGGTTCGGCTCGCTGAAGGACGCCGACGGCGAGCGGATCGTGAACACCGACGCGTTCGCGCCCGAGTACAAGCCGGAGTCGCTCGAGCTCTTCTCGGCCTACGAGCGGGTCGCGGCGACGGACGGGGTCGACTGGACCTACGTCTCGCCCGCCGGCACGTTCGGCGGCTTCGTGCCCGACCAGACGCGCCGCGGCGAGTACCGCACGGGCGGCGAGGACGCGTTCTTCGACGCGGACGGCGGCTCGGTCATCTCCGGCCCCGACTTCGCGCTCGCGGTCGTCGACGAGATCGAGGCGGGCGCGCACCGCCGGGAGCACATCTCCTTCGCCTACTGAGCGGCCGGCGCTGAGCGCGGCGGGGTGAGTGAAGTGTGCTTGACAGTCAAGCAGACTTGACCGTAGAGTCTCCTTGACATCGACCTACGCTCGACCGAAGGAGACGCCATGAGCGACCCCACCGCATCCGCCCCGCAGTCGACCATCGGCCGAGCCCGCTTCGGCGGCGGCACAGCGGCGCTCGTGCTCGTCTCGCTGCTCATCGGGCTCGCCATCTCGAGCGGCCTCGGGGGGCTCTACGCCTGGATCGGCGAGACCGGCGAGGCATGGATGCGCTTCGCGATCGTCGCGGTCGTGACGCTGCCGGTGAGCGTCATGCTGCCGTGGGCGCTGCTCGTCGACCGCTCGTCGCTCAAGGGCTCGATCGAGCGGCCGGAGGACTCGATCGAGTCGCGCTGGTACGCGAAGGCGGCCGAGGGCACGATGCACGACGTGCTCATCACCGTCGGCATCGGTGCCGCGCTGTTCTCGTTCACGCAGCTGCAGGTGAACACGGGGATCCTGCTCATCGTGCTCGGCACGATGGTGATGGCCGACTTCGGCGTGCGCTATCAGCTCGCGAAGCGAGCGGATGCCTGATGCGCAACGCCCTTCCCGAGCGCCGGGCGGAGCTCGGCTGGTCGCAGCAGCGGCTCGCCGACGAGCTCGGCGTCTCCCGGCAGACCGTCATCTCGATCGAGAAGGGGCGCTTCGACCCCTCGCTCCCGGTCGCGTTCCGGCTCGCAGCGGTCTTCGGCTGCACGATCGAGGACCTCTTCTCGCCGGAGTGATGGCCGAGCACGGCCGGCGATCGCGACCCTTCCCCGCACGCACCTTCCCGACTAGCCTCCCGCTCAAGGCGCCGTCCGGCATCGGCCACCGTGCCGGCCGCGCGAGGACGTCGGAGGAGGCACCGCTTGGCCGTCATCGCCGCCTACACGAGCCCCGCGATCGGGCACCTGCTGCCGCTGACGGGGGTGCTGCTCGAGCTGCAGCGGCGCGGGCACAGCATCCGGCTCCGGACGCTCGGCGACCAGGTCGAGCGGATGCGCGAGCTCGGGTTCGACGCCGACGCCATCGACCCCCGGATCGAGGCGGTCGAGATCACCGACTGGCAGGCGACGAAGCCGCTCGACGGCCTCGCTCGCGCGATCGAGACCTTCGTCGCGCGAGGCGCCTTCGACGGTGACGACCTGCAGCGACTGCTCGAACGCGCGCAGCCGGATCTCGTGATCACCGACATCAACTCGTGGGGTGCTGCCGCCGCGGCCGAGCGCTCGGGGCTGCCGTGGGTCGCATTCTCCCCCTACACACCCGCGGTGCGCTCCAAGGGCACGCCGCCGTTCGGTCCTGGCCTGCGGCCCATGCGAGGGCCCTTCGGGCGAGCACGCGATGCGGTCGCCTACCGGGTCGTGAACGGGGCGATGGAGCGGTTGATCCTGCCGCAGCTCAACCCGCTGCGGCAGCGGCTCGGCGTGCCGCCGATCATCAGCGCGAGCCAGGCCGACAGGCTCGCGCCGCTGACGCTCGTGACGACCGCCGAGCCGCTCGAGTATCCGCACCCCGACTGGGCGCCCGACCTCGTCATGGTCGGCCCCACCACGTGGGAGCCGCCGCTGCCCGCCCCCGACTGGCTCGAGGCGATCGACGGCCCCATCGTGCTCGTGACCACCTCGAGCGAGTTCCAGGCCGATGCCGACATCGTCCGCGTCGCGCTCGAGGCGCTCCGCGACGAGCCGGTGACGGTCGTCGCCACCATGCCGGCGGGCGTGCGCCTCGAGGGCGACCCGCCCGCCAACGCTCGCGTCGTCGACTTCGTGCCGCACGGGCTCGTGCTCTCGCGAGCGGTCTGCGCCATCACGCATGGGGGCATGGGCGCGACGCAGAAGGCGCTCGCCATGCGCGTGCCGGTGGTGGTCGTGCCGTGGGGCCGCGACCAGCTCGAGGTCGCGGCGCGCGTCGAGCATGCGCGCGCCGGCGTCCGTGTGCCGCGGCACCGGCTCGAGCCGAAGCGGCTGCGGGATGCGGTGCGGCGGGCCCAGGGGATGCGCGCGGGCGTCGAGGCGGTCGCGGCCGGCTTCGAAGCGGCGGGCGGCCCGGCGCGGGCCGCGTCGCTCATCGAGCAGCGGCTGCCCGTGCCGCCTCGCACGTGAGGCTTCCATCCAGCAACCCGCTCGCCCGACCGATGCGCCGATCGGGTGTGGAGCGGCGCGCTCCTCCTGCTGCCGCTCATCGCCGCGCACCCGGCGCTCGTGCTGATGGGCGTGCTGTGGTTTGCCTCGCGCCCGGCGGGCGTGGCCGGCCGCGCTCCTGGGCCTCGTGCTCGCGATCGCCTCGATCACCGCCGGCGTCGAGCTCGCGATGATCGACGCCGACCGATAGCCGGGCAGACTGGGCGCATGCGCATCCTCATTGCCGGCGCCACGAGCGCGCTCGGGCACGCCACCGCATCCGCCCTGCTCGAGGCAGGCCACCACGTGATCGCGGTCGGCTCGAACGCCGACCGCCTCGGGCTCGTGGATGCTTCGGCTCGCTTCGAGTGCGACCTGACCGACTTCGAGGCGGTGCGGTCGCTCGCCGAGGAGGTGGACGAGCTCGACGGGCTCGTGCACCTCGTGGGCGGCTGGCGCGGCGGCGGCGGCCTCGCGGGGCAGTCCGACGAGGACTGGGCATGGCTCGAGCAGCGGGTCGTCGGCACGCTGCGCAACACCACGCGCGCGCTCGCGCCCGCGATCGGGCGCTCGGCAGCGGGCGTCATCGCGATCGTCTCGACGACCGGGCTCGAGCGGCCCACTGCGGGCAACGCGAACTACGTCGCGCTCAAGGCTGCCGCCGAGACGTGGCTCGCCGCGGTCGGGCACGAGCTGCGGGCGACGCCCGCGCGCACGGTCGTGAAGCGCGTCAAGGCGCTCGTCGCCGACGCGGATCGCGCGGCGCAGCCTGAGCGCGACTTCGCCGGCTACACCGACGTCGCCGAGCTCGCCGCCGAGCTCGCCGCCGAGTTCGCGCCCGCCGCGACCGCCGACTGACGCCTCGCCCACCCGAGCCGCAATCCGCTCAACCGGGTGGCTGCGAGGGCAGCCGCCGACGAGGGCTCGGCCGCGCACAGGGCCGGTCGAGCGGCACGCGCCCGGCGCGGCCCGCGGCCGTCTGCCATGATCACCGCATGGCCGGCCCGGCGGTCCCGACGCTCCCCCGGCTCGTCGTGTCCGGCATCCTCGTGCGCTCGCTCGTGCTGCGCCCGACCGGCGCGCAGAGCGGGCAGCCGCGCAGCCTCGAGCTCAGGGACACGCCCGACGGCCGCCTCTGCGCTCAGCCCTCCATGCGCGTGAGCAGGAACACCGGGATGAGCCGGTCGGTCTTCACCTGGTAGTCGGCGTAGTCCGGCCAGGCCTCGACCGCGCGCGCCCACCACGCATCCCGCTCCTCGCCCGGCTCGAGCTCGCGCGCGAGGTAGTCGTGCCGCTCGGCGCCGTCCTGCAGCTCGACGTGCGGGTTGCGCTTGAGGTTCCAGTACCAGGTCGGATGCGTGGGGTGGCCGCCCTTGGACGCCACCACGAGGTACTCCCCCTCGTGCTCGACGCGCATGAGCGCGGTCTTCCGCAGCTTGCCGCTCTTCGCGCCGACGCTCGTGAGCACGATGATCGGCTTGCCGCGCAGCGTGTTGGCCTCGCGGCCGTCCGTGGCCTCGAACGTCTCGGCCTGCTTGCGCGCCCACTCCGACTCGCTCGGCGCGTACTCCCCCTGCAGCGGCATGGTGCTCCTTCGTCAGCCCTGTCGAGCCTCCAGCATGCCGTGCCGATCCGGGCGTCGCCCTCAGGCTCCCGCCGCCGTAGCGTCCCCTCGTCACGATCGGCCGCGGAGGAGGAGGCGACCGGCGAGCCGCACTGGGGTAGGACGAGGGCCGGTGCCCGGAGGCACCGACCCTCGAGCGGACTACGCCGTCTGCACAAGCTCCTTGTCACGCACTCGCAGTCGCTCGCCGAAGAACCCTCCGGCGGCAGTGATGAGCGAGACCACGGCCAGGATGACGACGGCAGGCCACGAGACCGCCTCGTCGCTCAGGCTGATGAGCCACGTCGCCGCGAACGGCAGGAATCCGGAGAGGGCGCCGGCGATGTTGTAGCCGAGGGAGACGCCGCTGTAGCGCAGCTCCGGCGGGAAGAGCTCCGACAGCAGCGCGCCCGTGACGGCATAGGTGATCGTCAGGAGCGCGATGCCTGCGGTCACGGCGAAGGTGATCGCGAGCGGCGACCCCGTGTCGATGAGCCAGAAGATCGGCGCCGCGGCCGCGGCGGTCAGCAGACCGCCCCAGAAGGTGACCCGACCAGGACCCACGCGCTCGGCGAGGCGGCCGCACAGCAGGATGACGACGATCTGCGCCGCAGCAGCGATGAGCGTCGCGTTCACCGCGATCTGGCGATCGATGCCAAGGGTGTTGGCGGCGTAGCTGACGACGAAGGTGTTCATGACGTAGAAGCCGCCGACGCCCAGGAACGCCGCGGCGATCGCGACGATGAGTCGGCCCCAGGCCTTCGTGAACACCTGCAGCGCCGGCACCTTCGCTCGCTTGTCGAGGCGGACGAGATCCTCGAAGATCGGCGACTCCTCGACCTTGAGCCGGATCCAGAGGGCGACACCGAGCAGGGGGAACGCCGCGAGGAACGGCAGGCGCCATGCCCATGCGTCGAAGTCGGCGGGCGGGAACAGCAGCACGAGCGCGATCGCTCCAGAGGAGAGCAGAGTGCCCACGGGGGAGCCGACCTGCACGAGCGCGGCGTAGCGGGCGCGCTGGTGCACGGGGGCGTGCTCGATCGCGATCGTGGTCGCGCCGCCCCACTCGCCGCCCACCGCGAGGCCCTGGAAGAGCCGCAGCACGACGAGCATCACCGGGGCGAGGATGCCGATGTCGGCGTAGGTGGGCAGCAGCCCGATCAGGCCGGTGGCGACACCGATGAGCACGATGGTGAGGATGAGCGTGGGGCGCCTGCCGACGCGGTCCCCAAGCACGCCGAACAGGAAGGCGCCGATGGGACGGGCGGCGAAGCCGACGCCGAACGTCGCGAGCGATGCGAGGACCGCTGCAGTCGGGTCGAGCTCGGTGAAGAAGAGTCGGTTGAACACCAGTGCGGCAGCGGTGCCGAACAGGAAGTAGTCGTACCACTCGAGCGCGGTGCCGACGAAGGCGGCGGTCGCGATGCGGCGGACGTCGCGGGGACTGACGACGATCTCCGCCGCCTCGCGCGACGAGTCGGCGTTCTCTGTCTGAGTCATGCTGCTCTCCTCCTCGAGCTCCACTGGGGTCGCGGGCGTCGGGGTGCTGGACGGTTCTCGCCGGCTCGGTGCGAATCGGCGGCGGACGGCACGATCGGGGCGTGCTACGTCGTCCTGTCATCGTCGCGGAGCGATTTGCACATGCTCAATGGCAGCAGCACGCACAATGGCGGCGCTGGATTGTGCAGCCGCCCAAAGCCGCTGCTGGGATCATGGCCGATCGGCCACCGCGGCAGACGCCAGCAGCACGTGCGCGAGCGCCGCATCGGTCGGCACCTGGACGTCGAGCCCCGTGCGCTCGCCGAAGGCGGACAGCCGATTGAGCACGGTGTTGCGATGGCAGAAGACGCGCTTCGACGTCGCGTGCACCGAGCCGGTGTGCAGATAGACGCGCACCGTCTCGAGGATCGCCCGGCGCTGGTAGTCGGAGAGCTCGTCGAGCGGCGCGAGGCGCTGCTCGACGAAACCCGGCACCATCTCGGCGAGCCGTCGGGCCGCGACCGCGGGCCAGAGGTCCTCGACGCGGGCGAGCGACTCTGATGCCGGCACTGCCGCGAGGAGAGCGCGCGCTGTACCGGCGCCGGTCGCGACCGAGAGGAGCCCGGGAAGCCGCCGCAGATGCACCCCGGGGAGGTCCGCGAGCTCCTCCGGCAACCGGTCGCCCTCCTCCCGCACCCAGAAGAGGCAGTAGGCGTCCCCGTGGCTGTGGCCGAAGAGGCTTCCCGCGGCGAGGCGCGGCTCCGCCGCCCGCTGCGCGAGCTCGATGCGCTCGACCGGCACCGCGATCAGCTCGAACTCCGCATCCGCAGGGACGCCGAGACCCTGGGCGATGCTCTCGACCGCACTCGGCCGAGGCGGATCGCCGCTCAGCAGGCGAGCGAGGTGGCGCTCGGTCGCCAGGCGGGCGTCGCGTTGCATCGCTGCCGTCTCGCGCATGAACGACAGCTGCACCTCGTCGACGTACTGCTCGACGACGGTGAGCACCGACTCGACCTGGTCCACGAGATCGGCCCGCTGATCCTCCCCCGCGAGCCGCTGCAGCCACCGCCATAGCACTCGGAAGTCGATCCGCACCGCTTCGAGCAGCGCATCGAGCGGCACGCCCTGGCGCGCGCGGCGCACCCCGAGCGATGTCGCGAGCGCCGCCTGGTCGGTGGTCGGGCTGCGCCCGGCCATGCGCGCCACGAGCATGCGCAGCGTCGCCTCCGCGGTGTCGCGGAGGTCCTGCTGCGAGACCGCGTCGCTCTCGTAGAGAGCGCGCTCACCGAACTCTCGCGTGAAGTCGTCCACGATGCTGTGCATCTCGACGTCGAGCCGATCGACGAGCGCCTGCCATGCATCAGCGCGCTGCGGCGGAGCGGGATCCATCGAGACCTCCTTGCCAGAGCTCGCGCGACGAAGTGTGCGCTTGCACAGTCTACGGCGCAGATCCAGTGCCGTGGGGCATTGTCGCTGTACTGCTGCCCAGATTGAATGGGCGACGAGCAGCACCAGGAGGCCTCGCATGCGCATCGACGCCATCATCGAGGACGCCCGCGTGCGCACGGTCGACCCTGCGCGCCCCTTCGCGAGCCGCATCGGCGTGTGGGATGGCCGCATCGTGGGCCTCGACGAGGAGCTCGACGGCGTGCGGGCCGATCGGCGCATCGATGCCGACGGCGGCGTGATCCTCCCCGGCTTCAACGACCCGCACTCGCACAGCGTGTGGTTCGGCCAGACGCTCGCCGAGCTCGACCTGGCCGGTGCATCGACGCCGGACGAGATCTACGGGCTGGTCGCGGCACGCGCCGCCGAGACCGACGGCCCGGGCTGGATCATCGCGTCCGGCTTCAACCCGCTCGGCCTCTCGGGGCGGCTCGACCGCGACGCGCTCGACCGCGCGGCCGAGGGCCGTCCCGTCTGGGTCAAGCACGCATCCGGCCACGCAGCGACGATGAGCTCCGCCGGCCTGCGTCGCGTCGGCATCGACGACGGGCCCAGGGCCGACCCGGTGGGCGGCGTCATCGCGCGCGACGAGCGCGGGCGGCCGACCGGGCTGCTCGAGGAGAACGCGATGCGGATCGTCCAGGACGTGCTCCTGCCCGATCCGCTCACCGCGATAGAGGACGCGCTCGGTCGGGCGACCGCCCGCTACGCACGAGAGGGCATCACGTCCGTCACCGATGCGGGCATCGCGGGCGGATGGATCGGCCACAGCCCCCGCGAGTTCGCCGCCTACCAGCGGGCGCTCGAGCGGGGCCTGCTGCGCACGAGGATGCAGGCGATGATCACCCTCGACGCGCTGACGGAGCTCGAGGGCCACGCCGACGACCCGCGCGCCATCGGCCTCACAGCGGGGGTCCGCAGCGGTCTCGGCGACGAGCGCCTGCAGCTCGGCCCGGTGAAGGTGTTCACCGACGGCTCGCTGCTCGGCGGCACCGCCGCGATGCACGAGGACTACCAGCACGACCACGGCAACCACGGCTACCTGCTCGGCGACCCAGAGGAGATGCGGGACCGGGTGCTCGCGGCCGCCGCCGGAGGGTGGGCGCTCGCGCTGCACGCGATCGGCGACGCCGCGGTCGACTACGCCCTCGACCTCGTCGACGAAGCGCAGGGCAGGCACGGCTCGGCGCCCTTGCCGAACCGCATCGAGCACGGCGGCGTCGTGCGCCCCGACCAGCTGGAGCGCATGGCGCGCCTCGGCGTCAGCCTCGTGCCGCAGCCGCGCTTCATCACCGAGTACGGCGACGGGATGGCCGCGCGCCTCGGGCCCGAGCGCACCGCGCGCTCCTATCCGGCGGCGAGCGTGCTGCGAGCCGGTGCTGTGCTCGCCGGCAGCTCCGACCGACCGGTGGCTCCCGGGGAGCCGCTGCGGATCGTCCAGGCCTTCGTCGAGCGCACCACCGAGAGCGGTGCGCTGTACGGACCCGACGAGCGGTTGAGCGTCGAGGAGGCCCTGCGGGCGTGCACGGCCGGGCCCGCGGCAGCGACCGGCTGGGGCCACCGGAAGGGCATCATCGCCCGCGGCATGCTCGCCGACCTCGTGCTGCTCGCCGACGACCCGTGCGAGGTGCCGACCGACCGGATCGGAGACATCGATGTCGTCGCGACGCTCGTCGGCGGCGAGGCCGTGCACGGCGAGCTGAGCGAGCGGTGACGACACAGCGGATGCCGCGCGATGCGGCACCGAGCGAAGGAGCGCACATGGACCACCACGACTCGGGCTTCCTCGAGGACTTCGCCGAGATGTCGACCTTCGGCGCGACGCCGGGCGGCGGCGTCGAGCGCCAGGCGGGCAGTGCCGCCGATCACGAGGTGCGCGCATGGTTCGCCGGCTGGCTCGAGCGAGCCGGCTTCGCGGTGCGCCACGACGCGATCTCCAACCAGTTCGGCTTGATCGAGCTCGTGCCGGGTGCGCCCTACGTGCTCGTGGGCTCGCACCTCGACTCGCAGCCGCTCGCAGGCCGCTACGACGGCGCGTACGGCGTGCTGGCCGCGGCGCATGCCGCTCGCGAGGTCGCGCGGCGGGTGCGGGCGGGCGAGCTGCGCCCGGCGTGCAACCTCGCGGTCGTGAACTGGTTCAACGAGGAGGGCAGCCGGTTCACGCCGAGCATGATGGGCAGCTCCGTGCTCACCGGCAAGCTGCCGCTCGAGGCAGCGCTGAGCGCAACCGATCGCGCCGGGGTCACCGTCGCCGAGGCGATCGCCGAGCCGGAGGACGCGCTCGACCTCACCCCGCCGCCCATCGCCGCCTATGCGGAGATCCACATCGAGCAGGGCCGCGGACTCGAGGAGTCCGGCACGACGATCGGGCTCGTCGACCGCACGTGGGCGGCGAGCAAGTACCGCATCGCGGTGCACGGCGAGCAGAGCCACACCGGATCGACGATCATGGCTGATCGCCGCGACGCGCTGTACGGCGCGGCGCTCGTCATCGTCGCGGCGCGAGAGCTCACCGAGGAGCTGCCCGCGGGGATGCTCCACTCGTCGGTGTCGGAGCTCGAGCTCGCGCCGAACTCGCCGGTCACCGTGGCGAGGCTCGTCGAGATCAACCTCGACCTCCGCTCCCCCGACGAGGCGGTGCTGGCTGGTGCCAACGAGCTGCTCGAGGAGCGCCTCGCCGGCATCGAGGAGCGCGCCCGCGTGCGGATCGAGCGCCGCCTGACGCACGAGTGGGGACTCCTCGCCTACCAGCCGGAGGGCGTCGAGCTCGCACGCTCTGCGGCCGCGGCCCTCGGCCTCTCCCATGTGCCGACGATGACGGTCGCCGGGCACGACTCGACGAACATGAAGGACGTCGCGCCGACCGTGATGGTGTTCGTGCCGAGCATCGAGGGCATCTCGCACAACGAGGGCGAGCGGACCGCCGACGAGGACAGCCTCGCCGGTGTCGAGCTCTTCACCGAGGTGACCGCCCGGCTCGTCGCCGGCGAGCTCGGCTCGACGGCAGCGTTCTCGCCCGGAGCCTGAGGCACAGCGTCGGCCGCGGGACCGACCGCGGAAGCTGGGGCGGCTAGAGCCGCCCCACCCTCGTCACCCGCACGACCGCGCGGCCCTCCTCCGCGGAGGCCGCGAGGTCGATCGTCGCCCAGATGCGCCAGTCGTGGTCGCCGGCCGGGTCGGCGAGGATCTGCTGCACCTCCCACACCTGCGGGCCCTCGTCGATGACGAGCATCCGCGAGCTCCGCGCATCCGCCCCCGTGCCGATCGAGCCGTGCTCGTCGTAGTAGGCGTCGAGCGCCTCGCCCCAGGCATCCGCGTCGAAGCCCGACGACGCATCCAGCTCGCCCAGCTCCTCGTGCTTGTCGAGCGCCGCGAGCTGCACGCGTCGGAAGAGCTCGTTGCGCACGAGCACGCGGAACGCGCGCGGGTTCGCGACGACCGAGGGCGGCGGCGGGGGCGCGATCGGCGCCTCGCCCGGCGTTGTGGGGTGCATGAGCTCCTCCCACTCGTCGAGCAGGCTCGAGTCGACCTGCCGCACGACCTCGCCGAGCCACTCGATGAGGTCGAGCAGCTCCTCGCCCTTGACCTCGTCGGGCACCGTCTGCCGGATCGCCCGGAACGCATCCGACAGGTACCGCAGCACGAGCCCCTCCGAGCGCGAGAGCCCGTAGTGCTGCACGTAGTCGGCGAACGTCATCGCCCGCTCCCACATGTCGCGCACGACCGACTTCGGCGAGAGCTCGAAGTCGCGCACCCACGGCTGCGACTCGGCGAACATCGCCAGCGCCTCGGTGAGCAGCTCCTCGAGCGGCTTCGGGTGCGTGACGTCCTCGAGCAGCTCCATGCGCGCCTCGTACTCGATGCCCTCGGCCTTCATCGCCGCGACCGCCTCGCCGCGCGCGAGGAACTGCTGCTGCGAGAGGATCGGGCGCGGGTCGTCGAGCGTCGCCTCGATGACCGAGACGACGTCGAGCGGATGCGTCGGGCTGGCCTCATCGAGCAGGTCGATCGCCGCGAGCGCGAACGGCGAGAGCGGCTGGTTGAGCGCGAAGTTCGGCTGCAGGTCGACGGTGAGGCGGATGCGCGGGGGCGCGTCGGCGTCTCGGGGATCGGGATGCTGCTCGACGATGCCCGCGGTGCGGAGCGTGCGGTAGATCGCGAGCGCGCGCCGCTTGAGCTCGAGCTGCTTCGCGCGCGGCTCGTGCGACGACTCGATGAGCTCGCGCACCTCGGCGAACGCGTCGCCGCCGCGGCCGATGATGTTGAGCAGCATCGAGTGGCTGATGCGCATCTGGGATTGCAGCGGCTCGGGCTCGGCCTCGATGAGCTTCTCGAACGAGGGCTTCCCCCACGAGACGAACCCCTCCGGCGCCTTCTTCCGCACGAGCTTGCGGCGCTGCTTCGCGTCGTCGCCGGCCTTCGCGAGCATCTTCGCGTTCTCGGCCTCGTGCTCGGGCGCTTGCGCGACGACGGTGCCGGCGGTGTCGTAGCCGGCGCGGCCGGCGCGACCCGCGATCTGGTGGAACTCGCGCGCGGTGAGGTGACGCATCCGGGTGCCGTCGAACTTCGTGAGTCCCGTGAGGAGCACCGTGCGGATGGGCACGTTGATGCCGACGCCGAGGGTGTCGGTGCCGCAGATGACGCGCAGCAGCCCCTGCTGCGCGAGCTGCTCGACGAGCCGGCGGTACTTCGGCAGCAGCCCCGCGTGGTGGACGCCGATGCCCTGGCGGACGAGCCGCGAGAGGGTCTGGCCGAAGCGCGTGGTGAAGCGGAAGTCGCCGATCGCGCGGGCGATCTCGTCGCGCTGCTCGCGAGTGGTGATCTTCGCCGAGGTGAGCGCTTGCGCCCGCTCGAGGGCCGCGGCCTGCGCGAAGTGGACGATGTAGACGGGCGAGCGCTGGGTGGCGAGCAGCTCCTCGATCGTCTCGTGCACGGGCGTCATCGCGTACTCGTAGGTGAGCGGCACGGGGCGCTCGACGCCCGTGACCTGCGCGGTCTCGCGGCCGGCGCGACGGCTCAGGTCGTCGGCGATGCGGGAGACGTCGCCGAGCGTCGCCGACATCAGGATGAACTGCGCTTGCGGGAGCGTCAGGAGCGGCACCTGCCACGCCCAGCCGCGCTGCGAGTCGGCGTAGAAGTGGAACTCGTCCATCACGACCTGGCCGACGTCGGTCTCCTCGCCGTTCCGCAGGGCGAGGTTCGCGAGGATCTCGGCGGTGCAGCAGATGATCGGCGCGTCGGCGTTCACGGACGAGTCGCCGGTCACCATGCCCACGTTCTCAGCGCCGAAGACGTCGACGAGCTGGAAGAACTTCTCGCTCACGAGCGCCTTGATCGGCGCGGTGTAGAAGGTGCGCTTGCCTTGCGCGAGGGCGGCGAAGTGCGCGCCGACGGCGACGAGCGACTTCCCCGTGCCGGTGGGCGTCGAGAGGATGACGTTCGAGCCGCTCACGACCTCGATGAGCGCTTCCTCCTGCGCCGGGTAGAGCGGCAGCCCGCGCTCGGCCGACCACTCGGCGAACGCGTCGAAGGCGGCATCGGGGTCCCAGGGCGAGGGGGCGAGGTCGAGAAGCGGCATCGCCTCGAGTCTGTCGCACTCGCCGCAGGGCAGCCTCAGACTTCGGCGAGCGCCTGCGAGACCAGCCGATTGATCGACACCTTCTCCTCCGCGGCCCGCATGGCCACCTTCTTGTGGAGCGACGGCGAGATGCGCACGCTGAGCTTCCCCGAGTACGTCCGGTCGACGAGCGGCACCGGCACTTCCTCCCCTTGCTCGCGCAGGTCAGCGACGACCGACTCGATCAGTGCCTCCAGACCCCGCAGGGCCTCCGGCGCCTCGTCCGCCACCCACGACAGCGAGGGGAACTCCGCCGCGGTGGCGACGAAGGCTCCGTCCTCCTCTGACCACACCGTGCGGTAGCCGTAGTGCAGGCTGCTGCTCATCGTTCCTCCTCGAGCTTCTCAATTGCCGCGAGCACTTGCCGCACTTGATACGGCACTGCGGCACCGTCGCGATCCTGGATGTTGACGCGGGGGTCACCCGGCCAAGGCGTGGCGAACACGAGGTGCGAGCCGCCGCTCTGCCTGGGCTCCCCGAAGTAGTGCTCGCACACCGCTCGCAAGTCGGAGAAGCGCACGCTCGTCGGGGCGTTGCGCATGGCAGCGAGTCGCTTCTCGAGCTTCCCCACGACTGCGATGGTAGCACTATTGCTACCATTTGGCACGTTGCTTCGGGCGTCTCGATCGATGAGACGGCAGAGCGCTTGACCGCGACGGCCTGGACGACTCGCGGACAATGTGCACCTTCATGCGGCTCGGCGGGCGCGCAGGCCGCAACAGCGTGCACAAGTTCGCGAGGGACGCGACGACGCGCGGAACGATGTGCACGCTCCTGCGGCCTGCGGCGGGCGGCTGGCGCAGCACCGTGCACACGGATGCGGCCTCGGTAGACTGTCCTGTGCTCCCCCACGATCCGGCTCCCGCCGGCGCGCCCGCAGACGCGCCCGAGACGCTCTCGGCCGACGACGTCGCCACCACGCTCCGCGTGCTCGAGACGCTCCACCGCATGGACCGCGACGACCCTCACTACGTCGCCGTCCGGCAGGCCACCGCGAACATGTTCAAGGAGGTC
Organism: Agrococcus sp. TSP3-2-1; assembly: GCF_049897585.1. NCBI lineage: Bacteria > Bacillati > Actinomycetota > Actinomycetes > Micrococcales > Microbacteriaceae > Agrococcus > Agrococcus sp. TSP3-2-1. The sequence goes on along the minus strand of NZ_JAFCWN010000001.1, from coordinate 42,378 downwards.
AAGCTCGCGAGCCGCAAGGCGAAGCACGCGCGCATCCAGGCCGCCGACCGCGCGGTCGTCGCGAAGACCGCCACCGGCGCGCCCGACCGCATCGACGACGAGACGCGCGGCATCCCGCTCGAGACCCGCAGCGCATCCCCCACCGCCGGCACGCTCCTGCGCTCGCGCGGCTGCTACATCTGCAAGCAGCAGTACACGCTCGTCGACGCGTTCTACCACCAGCTCTGCCCCGAGTGCGCGGCCATGAGCCACGCGAAGCGCGACGCCCGCACCGACCTCACCGGCAAGCGCGCGCTGCTCACGGGCGGCCGCGCGAAGATCGGCATGCACATCGCGCTGCGGCTGCTGCGCGACGGCGCGCACACGACGATCACGACGCGGTTCCCGCGGGATGCGGTGCGTCGGTTCTCGGGGATGCCCGACGCGGACGAGTGGCTCGGCAGGCTCAAGGTCGTCGGCATCGACCTGCGCGACCCGGCGCAGGTCATCGGGCTCGCCGAGGAGGTCGCCGCCGCCGGTCCCCTCGACATCCTGATCAACAACGCGGCCCAGACGGTGCGCCGCTCGGCGGGCGCCTACGCGCCGCTCGTCGAGGCGGAGCTCGCGCCGCTGCCGGATGGCCCGCTCCCCGAGCTCGTGACGTTCGGGCACACGAACGACGCGCATCCGCTCGCCCTCGCCGCCTCGGTCGCGAGCCACCCGATCCTCGCGAGCGCGGCGGTGACGGCCGACGAGCTCTCGCAGCAGGCGATGGCGGCGGGGTCGAGCTCGCTCGAGCGGCTCGCGGCCGGCACCGCGATCGACGCGGGCGGGCTGCTGCCCGACGAGGCGCACGTGAACTCGTGGACGCAGCACGTCGACCAGGTCGAGCCGCTCGAGATGCTCGAGGTGCAGCTCGCGAACATGACGGCGCCGTTCCTGCTCGTCTCGCGGCTGCGCGCCTCCCTCGCCGCCTCCGCCGCGCGCCGCACGTACATCGTGAACGTCTCCGCGATGGAGGGCGTCTTCGGCCGCGGCTACAAGGGCCCCGGCCACCCGCACACGAACATGGCGAAGGCCGCGCTCAACATGCTCACCCGCACGAGCGCGCGCGAGATGTTCGAGAGCGACGGCATCCTCATGACGGCGGTCGACACCGGCTGGATCACCGACGAGCGCCCGCACTTCACGAAGGTGCGGCTCGCGGAGGAGGGCTTCCACGCTCCGCTCGACCTCGTCGACGGCGCCGCGCGCGTCTACGACCCGATCGTGCGCGGCGAGGCGGGCGAGGACCTCTTCGGCGTCTTCCTGAAGGACTACGCGCCGGGCTCCTGGTGATGCAGCGCCTGGTGATGTGCCGATGACGCCCACCGAGCTGCACGCGCTGCCGATCGGCACGCGCGTCGTCGTGCGCTACCGGCTGCACGGCGACACCCACACGGCGACGGATGCGCTCGGCGAGCTCGTGCACGTCGGCGACACCGCGTGCACGGTCGCGACCCGTCGCGGCGAGGTGGTCATCGCGATCGCCGACATCGTCGCGGCGAAGACGGTGCCGCCGCCGCCGGAGCGGCGCCCGCGTTCCGCCTGACCGCGATTCGCGAGCATTGCTCAACCGGCTGGGTGCGGGGCCAGCCGTTCGCAGACCGGCGGCGACGCACGGAGCCGGTTGACCGGTGAAGCAACGCGACGGTCGCGGCCGCGCACACCGCATCTCAGGCTCGGCTGACTAGCGTGTCCCCCACCAGCGCAAGCCGCGAGCAAGGAGAGCCGCCATGGCCGAGAACCAGGACCCCACCGCCACGCCCGCCACGCGCAGCGTCCCCGCGACCTCGTCGAGCGCCGGGACGTCGGCGTCGACGACCGGCTCGACCACCGCATCCACCGCATCCTCGGAGCAGAAGCAGGTGCGCCTCGACTCGAGCCTCGACGGCCACCAGCGCCAGGGGATCTCGGGGGCTACGTGGTTCGCGCTCATCCTCGGCACGATCATCCTGATCCTGCTGCTGATCTTCATCCTGCAGAACAACGAGCCGGCCGACTTCATGTTCCTCGGGCTGGAGTTCAGCCTGCCGCTCGGCATCGCGATGCTGTTCGCCGCGATCGCCGGCGTGCTCATCACGGCGCTCCTCGGCTCGGTGCGGCTGTTCAAGGTCAGCCGCCGCGTGCGGAAGCTCGAGAAGGAGCGCGAGCAGATCAAGGAGGCGCTACGGTGACCCACGGCAGGAGCCGCTTCCCGATTCCGTATACGCAATTGTAGGCTTTTCGTATACGCTTAGTGGATGAGCGAGCACCGCCTGCACGGCCAGCCGGTCTCGGACGAGCAGATCCAGGCGTGGGCCGACGACGCGGAGCAGGGCCACGACCCGTCGAAGCTCCCGAGCCCCCGACGCGGCCGCCCACCCGTGGGTGACGGACCCGGAGTCGTCGTCCCGGTACGGCTCGACGCCACGACCATCGCTGCGTTGACCGCTCGTGCGGAGGCTGAAGGGATCGCCACACGCTCCGACGCCATCCGCGCGGCGGTGCGCGAGTGGGCGCGCCTTGGCTGATCTCCATCAGTCGGCACGGAAGCACTATCGACGCGAGTCGGAGCTGATCATCCACGCCATGAAGGCGCGGGGGCAGCACCTCGACGAGGTATGAGAGTTCGCGGCGATCGCGAGTGCTGGAGGCGCCGCTATGACGCGAGGTGCAGAGCGGATGCGCGCCGTCGGCGCCGCCGGATCACGAGCTCGGCGACGGCGAGGTTGATGAGCCAGCCGAGCGTCATCGCGACCGCGCGCGAGGTCTCGTCGCTCGAGCCGTAGAGCATCGAGCCCGGGATCAGCACGACCGCCTGCGTGCCGGCGGCGACGCCGAGCGCGTAGGCGCGCGTCGTCCACGCGCCGTGCTCGGCGTAGCGGCGCCGCACGAGCGCGCGCACCGCGAGCGCGAGGGCGACCAGCATGAAGCCACCGAACACCCAGCGGATGACGAGCAGCGCCGGGCCGTCGCCCGGCGGCAGCTGCGAGAAGGTCGCCATCCACAAGGCGGAGAGCGCCACGACGAACCCGGCCGGGATGAGGATGCGGCCCGCGAAGCGGTGCCAGCTGCGGCGACCTCGGCGCAGCGACGGGATGAACTGGAACGCGCCGACGACGCTGAAGACCACGCCCGCGACGATGTGCAGCACGACCGGCACGGGGAAGTCCGTGAAGCGCGCGGCCGCAGGGATGAGCTCGGGGCCGCCGGCGAGCTGCGTCAGCCGCAAGGAGCCGGAGATGATCGGGATGAGCGTGAGCAGCGTGAAGCCGACCGGGATGAGCCACACCGCCCACGAGCCGCTCGCCGAGCGGCGCCGGTCGGGTGAGACGGCGGTGACCATGGCGACCCTCACGTCCCGGCGAGCGCCGGCTCGCGCCTTGCCGCGAGCTCGCGCTCGCTCGGCCGCGGCACGGACGCCCGCCCCGCCTGGCCGAGCCACACGGGCACGCGACCGACCGCATCCGCGTCGCCGTCGATGCGCAGCTCCTCCGCCCGCAGCGCGTGCAGCCACGACCGGCCGCCCCGCCAGATGCGCGTCATGACCGGCAGCCGCGTCGTCACGGTCGCCGCGACCGCGAAGCCGGGATCGAAGTCGCAGAGGTCGAGATCGCCCTCGCGGCACACGAGCCACCACTGCGAGGGCTGCGCGTCGGTGAAGCGCATCGCCACCACCGTGCGACGGCGCGGCCACGCCTCGAGGTCGATCTGCCGGCGCATGTCCCACAGCAGCAGGTGCGGGTCGAAGTCCTCCTGCCCGAGCTCGCCGATCCAGCGCCCGCCCCACGCGGCGAGCCCGTCGACGATCGGCCGCAGCTCCTCCGCCGCTTGCGTGAGCCGGTAGTCGGTGCGCGTGCCCTCGACGCGCTTGCGCACGAGGCCCGCGTGCTCGAGCCGCTTCGACAGCAGCGCCGGCGACATGTGGGGCACGCCGCGGCGCAGCTCGTTGAAGCGCGTCGAGCCGGCGAGCAGCTCGCGGATGACGAGCAGCGTCCACCGCTCGTCGAGCAGCTCCATCGCCTTCGCGACCGGGCAGAACTGGCCATGTCCACTCATGTCGGCCTCCGCATCCGGCACCCAGTGAACGCCTGTCGCGGCACTCGCGCCAGGGGTGATCCGGTGCCGATCGAGCACCGGGAGCAGTACAGATCCAGCACTGGATGGCGACGCGCTGCCGGAGGACAGTCGTACTCACCTTCCGCAAGGAGGTGCTCGACGTGCGGCGCTTCGGCTCGGGTGCGGACTTCCGCGACTTCTTCAAGCGCACCTACGGCCCGACGATCGTCACCAACCGCGGCATCGCCGACCAGCCGGAGCGCGTCGCCGAGCTCGACCGCGAGCTCGAGGCGCTCGGCGAGCGCTACCGCGACGGCGACCTCGTGCAACTCGCCCTACACCTGTGGCTGGTGGAGGCCGCGGCGCGACTCCGCCCACGGGGCCCGCGGCTAGGCTCGGAGCACCCGACCCGGAGGTTCTGTGCCCCACGCACCCGTCTTCCATGCCGAGGATCTCGCCGACTTCGTCGACGCATCCCCCTCGAGCTTCCATGCCGCCGCCGAGGTCGCCCGACGCCTGCAGGACGCCGGCTTCACGGCGCTCGACGAGACGGATGCGTGGCCCGAGGCCCCGGGCAAGCACCTGGTGGTGCGCGACGGCGCCGTGATCGCGTGGGTCGTGCCGCAGGGTGCGACGGCGACGGCGCCCGTGCGGGTCTTCGGCGCGCACAGCGACTCCCCCAGCTTCAAGCTCAAGCCGCAGCCGACGACCGGCCGGCTCGGCTGGCTGCAAGCGGGCGTCGAGATCTACGGCGGGCCGCTCCTCAACTCGTGGCTCGACCGCGAGCTGCGCCTCGCCGGTCGGCTCGTGCTCGACGACGGCACCGAGGTGCTCGCCGACTCCGGCGCGCTGCTGCGCCTGCCGCAGCTCGCGATCCATCTCGACCGCAGCGCCAACGACGGCCTGACGCTCGACAAGCAAATCCACACGCAGCCGGTGTGGGGCCTCGGCGCACCCGAGTCGGCCGATCTGCTCGCCGAGCTCGCCGCATCCGCCGGGGTCGATGCCGCCCGCATCCGCGGCTACGACATCACGACCGCCGACGCCGCGCGCGCCTCGATCTTCGGCCGCGACCACGTCTTCTTCGCCGCCGGCCGCCTCGACGACCTCGCGAGCGTGCACGCGGGCGTCGTCGCGCTCGCGAAGGCCGCCGACGGCTTCGACGGCGACCACATCCCGGTGCTCGCGGTCTTCGACCACGAGGAGATCGGCTCGGCGACCCGCTCGGGCGCGGCCGGCCCGTTCCTCGAGGACGTGCTCGAGCGCATCGGCATCGCCCTCGGCGGCGATCGGGGCGAGCGGATGCGCGCGCTCGCGTCGTCCTGGTGCGTCTCGAGCGATGTCGGTCACTCGGTGCACCCGAACTTCCCCGAGAAGCACGACCCGGTCGTGCAGCCGCTCCTCGGCTCCGGACCCATCCTGAAGATCAACGCCAACCAGCGCTACGCGACCGATGGTGCGGGCGCCGCCGCCTGGCACGGCTGGTGCTCGGCCGCGGGCGTGCGATCGCAGGCGTTCGTCTCGAACAACACCGTGCCGTGCGGCTCGACGATCGGGCCGATCACCGCGACGCGGCTCGGCATCCGCACGGTCGACGTCGGCATCCCGATCCTGTCGATGCACTCGGCGCGCGAGCTCGCGGGCGTGAGCGACCTCTTCGACCTCGCGCGCGTCGCCGAGGCGTTCTTCACCGGCACCGAGGGCTGAGCCGAGCGCCGGTGAGCCAGCGGACGGGCGTCGACTACATCCTGCCGCTGCGCTGGGACGCGGCGACCTCCCGCCGCGAGCGCGCCGAGCTGACCTCCTACCTCGAGCGGCTGCGCGACTGGGCCGACGTCGTAGTCGTCGACGGCTCGGACGAGCCGGTCTTCGCCGAGCACCACCGGGCGTGGTCGCCGCTCGTGCGCCACATCCGGCCCGACCGCGTGACGCCCAACGGCAAGGTCGCCGGTGTGCTCACCGGCATCGACGCGACCGAGCAGCCGCGCATCGTGATCGCCGATGACGACGTGCGCTACACCGAGACGGCACTGGCGGATGCGGTGGGCCGGCTCGGGCGCGCGGGCATCGTCGCGCCACAGAACCACTTCCGGCCGCTCCCCTGGCACGCGCGCTGGGACACTGCCCGCTCGCTCATCAACCGCGCGCTCGGCGCCGACTACCCCGGCACGCTCGTCGTGCGTCGCGAGCTCGCCGCCGACGGCTACCGCGGCGACGTGCTGTTCGAGAACCTCGAGCTGCTGCGGACTGTCGAGGCGCGCGGCGGCCGCGTCGAGTGGGCGAGGGACCTCTACGTCGAGCGCCGCCCGCCGACGCCCGCGCACTTCCGGTCGCAGCGCATCCGGCAGGCCTACGACTCGTTCGCGCAGCCGGCGAGGCTCGCGGCGGAGCTCGCGCTGCTGCCGGCGCTGCTGCTGCAGGCGCGTCAGCCGCGCGGCTACCTGCTGTGGGCGGCCGCCGCGGTCGCCGTCGCGGAGCGCGGCCGCCGAGCCGCGGGCGGGCGGCGCGTGTACCGCCCGACCGCGGCGCTGTGGGCGCCGGCATGGGTCGCGGAGCGCGCGGTCACGGCGTGGCTCGCGCTCGGCTGGCGCCTGCGCGGCGGCGTGCCGTACGCGGGCGACCGACTGCGCCAGGCCGCTTCGCCGCGGCGCGGGCTGCGCACTCGGACCACACGGCCCTGAGCATCGCTCTCGCCGCTTCAGGCGAGCGAGAGGAAGAGCTTCTCGAGCTCGTCGACGCGCGCATCGCCGCCCTCGCGCTCGTCGGCGAAGCACTCCTTGAGCGCGCCCGCGACGACGAGGAAGCCTGCGCGGTCGACGGCCTTCGAGACGGCCGAGAGCTGCTGCACGATGTCGCGGCAGTGCGCCTCGTCCTCGACGGCCGCGATCACGGCGGCGAGCTGGCCGTGCGCGCGGCGCAGCCGGTTGACGACCTTGCGCTTCGCCTCGGGGTCGTGGCCGATCGACAGGTCTGCGGTGCTGGTCATGCGGTCCTCCTGGGTTGACATCCACGATACCCCGTGGGGTATAGTTTCGATACCCCCAGGGGTATATGAGCTCGAGTGCCAGGAGGCGATATGTGCAGGGCGACGACGTGCCGCGTGTGCGGCAGGACCACATGGGCAGGCTGCGGCCAGCACATCCAGGACGTGCGGCGCGGTGTGCCCTCGTCGCAATGGTGCAACGGCAGCCACACCCAGACCGAGATCGACAAGGCGCGCAGCGCCCGACCCGGATTCCTCGCCCGCTTGTTCGGGCGCTGACTCACGACCGAGAGCAGAGGACGAATCATGTGCGCACGCATCACCTGCGACCGCTGCGGCAAGCCGACCTGGGCCGGTTGCGGCCAGCACGTCGAGGAGGCCCTCGCGGGCGTCCCGGCCGCTGACCGCTGCCGCTGCGCCTAAGAGAGCACGAGACCATGCTGCTCGAGCGCATCTACGACGAGGACCTCGCCCAGGCGAGCTACGTCATCGGCTGCCAGGCGACCGGCGAGGCCATCGTGGTCGACCCGCGCCGCGACGTCGACGTCTACCTCGACTTCGCCGCGAAGCACGGCCTCCGCATCGCGCATGTCACCGAGACCCACATCCACGCCGACTACCTCTCGGGCACTCGCGAGCTCGCGACTCGCACCGGTGCACACATGCACGTCTCCGACGAGGGCGGTCTCGACTGGACCTACGGCGAGGGCTTCGCCGACGCCGAGCTGCTGCACGACGGCGACTCGATCGTCGTCGGCAACGTGCTGCTGCAGGCCGTGCACACCCCCGGCCACACCCCCGAGCACCTCGCGTTCCTCGTCACCGACGGCGCACAGGCCGACGAGCCCGGCTTCATGCTCACGGGCGACTTCGTCTTCGTCGGCGACGTCGGCCGGCCCGACCTGCTCGACGAGGCCGCCGGTGGCGTCGACACGCGCTTCGAGGGCGCGAAGCAGCTCTTCGCGAGCCTCCGCGACCGCTTCCTGACGCTGCCCGACTACGTGCAGGTGCTGCCCGCGCACGGCGCAGGCTCCGCGTGCGGCAAGGCGCTCGGCGCGATCGCCACCACGACCGTCGGCTACGAGCGGGCGTTCTCATGGTGGGCGCCCTACCTCGCCGGCGACGACGAGCAGGGCTTCGTCGACGAGCTGCTCTCGGGCCAGCCCGACGCGCACGCGTACTTCGCCCGGATGAAGTCGCAGAACCGCATCGGCCCCGCGCTGCTGGGTGAGCTCGCACCGGTTGCGGAGCGCTCCGCCACCTCCGTGCGCGAGCTGCTCGAGGCCGACGCCGCCATCTTCGTCGACACCCGCGACCAGCGCGAGGTGCACGAGGGCACCGTCGCCGGCGCGCTCAACATCCCGGGTGCCGACAGGGCGGCGAGCTACGGTGCCTGGGTCTACGACCCCGAGACCGAGCACCGGCCGCTCGTGCTGCTCGTCGACGACCAGGTCGAGGCAGGGCGGATGCGCGACCACCTCGTGCGCGTCGGCATCGACGCCGTCGACGGCTTCACGCGCTCGCTCGAGGGTCTGCCGATCGTGCAGCCGCGGCTCATGCAGCCCGAGGAGCTCGACGGGCTCGCGGACGTGACGCTCGTCGACGTGCGGTCGCGCTCCGAGCACGCCGACGACCACATCCCCGGATCGACGCACCTGAGCGGTGGCCGCGCCCTGTGGCACCTCGACGAGCTGCCGAGCGATCGGCCGCTCGTGACGTACTGCCAGAGCGGCGTGCGGAACAGCATCGTCGCGAGCGCCCTGCGGCGCGCGGGCGTCGACGTCATCGAGCTCGACGGCTCCTACGCCGGGTGGCGCCGCTCGACCGACCGCGAACCCTCGACCTCGGCGTGACGTCGCTCGCGACGCCGGTGACCCTCGCGTCGGCGCTGCTCGTGGCGGGTGTGACGAGCGCCGTCGTCGCGATCGGCACCTCGCTGGTGATCGCGATGCAGACGCTCGTCCGCCTCGCGACCCAGCCCGCGCTCGCCGACGTGCCGTGGGCGCTCGTGCTGCCCTTCATCGCGCTCGCCGTGCTCGGCTCGCTCCTCGGCGCTTCGTTCGCCGGGCGCATCCCCGACCGCATCCTGCGCCGCGCGTTCGCCGCCCTCGTGCTCGTCGTCGCGGCCGCCATCGTCGTGCAGCAGCTGCTGCCGCTGCTCCCCCTCCGCTGAACCCCCGAACCTCAAGGACCCCCATGCTCAAGCCCTTCGCTGCCCTGACCGCACTCCTGCTCGCCCTTGGCCTCGCGTCGTGCGCGCCGAGCGCGCCCGACCCGGTCGCGCTGCCTGCCGACGCCGTCGTGGTCGACGTGCGCACGGCTGGCGAGCACGCCGAGGCCCGCCTCGCCGGCGCGGTGCTGCTCGACATCTCGAACGGCGACCTCGCCGAGGCGCTGCCCGGGCTCGACCCGGACGTGCCCTACTTCGTCTACTGCCGATCCGGCAGCCGCTCCGCGCAAGCGGTCGCGCTCATGCGCGACGCAGGCTTCTCGGACGTCACCGACCTGGGCTCGCTCGAGGCCGCCGAGACCGCGACCGGCCTCGCTATCGAGCGCTGATCGCATCCATCCCCTCGACCACCGCACGGAGGCATCCATGACCACTCGCGACATCACGATCGACACGTTCGACCAGACCATCACCGAGGGCGGCATCGTGCTGCTCGACTTCTGGGCGGCATGGTGCGGCCCGTGCCGCATCTTCGCGCCCGTCTTCGAGCGCGCGTCGGAGCAACACCGCGACATCGTGTTCGGCAAGGTCGACACCGAGGATCAGCAGGAGCTCGCGGCTGCGTTCCGCATCACGTCGATCCCCACCCTCATGGCGTTCCGCGACGGCGTCCGCGTCTTCTCGCAGCCCGGCGCGCTGCCGCCCGATGCGCTCGAGCAGCTCATCGAGGGCGTGCGCGGCCTCGACATGGACGACGTGCGCCGGCAGATCGCGGCGCAGGACGAGAGCTCGGCGACGTGAGCGGGCGCCGGGCGGCGATCCGCTGCGCGCCCGGCACCGCCGAGCGCATCGTGCAGGCCGCGGTCGGTGCGCTGCTCGCGGCCTTCGCGCTCGACAGCCTGGGCGACCCGCTCGTCGCGGTCGTGGCAGCCGCCGGCGCGGCGGTGCTGATCGTCGGCGCGATCCGCGGGTGGTGCCCCGGCGGCCTGCTCGCGCAGCGCGCTGCCGCGAGGGCCGCGAGGCACCAGCCGGAGGAGCCGACCAGGCGCTGAACGTCCGGGAGGGGGATGCCCTACCCTGGGAGCTGGTGTGCCGGGAAGCCTGGTCGGCGTGCCGCCGGGCACGAGGCTCGGTGGCGTCGAGAGGAGCCACGTGGAGCCCACCCGCACCCCCACCGGCGCGCGACGCGCGCGCATCGCGCAAGCGCTGCGACTCGAGACGACGAGCGGTGTGCTGCTGCTGCTCGCCGCTGCCGCCGCGCTCATCTGGGCCAACTCCCCGTGGCGCGAGTCGTACACCTCGCTCATGGAGCTGCGCGTCGGCCCCGCTGCGCTGCACCTCGACCTGAGCGTCGCCGCGTGGGCGGCGGATGGCCTGCTCGCGGTCTTCTTCTACGTCGTCGGCGTCGAGCTCAAGCACGAGCTCGTCGCTGGGAGCCTCCGCGATCCGAAGCGCGCCGCCGTGCCGGTGCTCGCCGCGATCGGCGGGATGGCGCTGCCCGCGGTCGTCTACGTCAGCATCGTGCTCGTGGCGGGCGACCCGGCCGCGCTGAGCGGCTGGGCCATCCCGGCCGCGACCGACATCGCATTCGCGCTCGCGGTGCTCGCGATCTTCGGCCGCGGGCTGCCGGTCGGCCTGCGCACCTTCCTGCTGACGCTCGCGGTGGTCGACGACCTGCTCGCGATCGTCGTGATCGCCGTCTTCTACACCGCGACGGTGCAGCTCTTCGCGCTGCTCGGCGCCGCGGTGGCGATCACCGCGTTCGCGCTGCTGGCCCGCTCGCGCTACGACCTCTGGTGGGTGCTGCTGCCGGTCGCGCTCGTCGCCTGGTGGCTCATGCACGAGTCGGGCGTGCACGCGACGATCGCGGGCGTGCTGCTCGGCGCCACCGTGCCGGCCGCTCGGCTGCACGGCGAGCGCGCCCCGCGCACGCACCAGCACGAGGCCGCGGTGCGGCCCTGGTCGACCGCGATCGCGCTGCCCGTGTTCGCGTTCTGCTCGGCGGGCGTCTCGGTCGCCGATGGCGGCGGCTTCGCAGAGCTCGCGGCCCAGCCGGTGCTGCTCGCCGTCGCAGCGGGCCTCGTGCTCGGGAAGCTGCTCGGCGTACTCGGCGTCACCGCGATCGTCACCCGACTGACGCCGCTGCGGCTGCCCGACGGCATCGGCATCCGCGATCTCGTGCCCGTCGCCCTGCTCACCGGCATCGGCTTCACCGTCTCGCTGCTCATCACCGAGCTCTCGTTCGACGACGCCGCCCGCACCGATGCCGCGAAGCTCGCCGTGCTCATGGGTTCCGGCATCGCCGCGCTGCTCGCCGCGCCCCTGCTGCGCTGGGACGCGCGCCGCGCTCGCAGCATCGACGAGAACGCGGATGGCATCCCCGACTCGCAGCAGGCGCGGATCGGCGACTGACCGTCAGCGGGCCGCAGCAGCCTCCTGCCGCCGCACGATCTCGGTGATCCACGTGGGCGCGAACGGCGACGTGCAGTTCGGCGGGGTCGGGTAGTCCTTCAGCACCTCGAGGCGCTCGCCGATCGCGAGCGCCCGCGCGCGGTGCTCGGGATGCGCGATGCCGACCTGCGCGAGCGTCGTGTTCATCTCCCACTGCAGCCGGTCAGGCGCATCCGCCATCTCGGTTTCGATCACGTCGAGCAGCCCGGCGAGGTCGAGCCCGTCGGGGCGCTTGACGACCCGATCGCTCGTCAGCGCCCATCCCGCGCTCGCGACCACGGCATCCGCGTCTTCGAGCCACGCGAGTCGCAGCGCCTCGGCGTCCGGATGCTTCTTCACGACGTAGTTCACCAGCCAGTCGTGCACCTTCGGGGCCCTCGCCTCGCGCAGCATGGCGTCGAGCGCGTCGCGCGAGAACGACTTCGGGCGGCAGACGAGCAGCGCGAGCAGCCGGGCTGCCGTGTCGTCGGTCGCCCACAGCTCGAGGGCGAGCTCGTGCTGCGTCTTCAGCCGCTTGGCGATCGCGCGCAGCTTGCCGAGGTTGACGCCGTGATCGTCGCCGTGGCGCTCGTTGACCTCGCGCATGCGCGGGTCTTCGAGGGTGGCGAGCTCGGCGAGCAGCTCGGGCACGGTGTCGGTCATCGGGGCTCCTCCGCGGCCAGCCTAGGACGGATGAGCGGATGCCTCGGAGGCGGTTTCGACCCGGTCAGCGCGCTACGCGCGCGGACCGGCTCAACCAGCGGGTGGGAGGCGCGGATCGCATCGACCCGCGCAACCGCTCAGCGGTTGCGCTCCGACTGGTGCGACGCACCGGGTCCGCCGACCTCCTCGGGCAGCTCGTCGATGGGGACGACGACGATGTCCTGGATCTTCCAGTCGAGCTCGATGCAGCCGTCGCGCGCGTCGAGGAGCTGCTGCACCGTCGGCTGCATGCCGTGCCGCGGCACGACGAACGACTCGACGTGGAAGACATGGCCCTGGTCGCGCACGCGCGAACCGGCCTCCGCGACCCACGGCAGGCCACGCAGGTAGTCGTCGATCTCGGCGGCATCGGGATGCGGTTCGTCGTCGTCGAAGGTCGTCGCGCGCGTGTCCATGAGGTCGGTGATCGCCGCCTTCATGTTCTTGACGCCGTCCCACAGGATGCTCGCGGCGATGAAGAGCGCGGCCGCAGAGTCGGCCCACCAGAGCCCGAGGCCGATGCCCGCGACGCCGACGATCGAGCCGGCCGCGGTCATCCAGTCGGCCTTGTTCATGTCGGCGTCGGCGTAGAGCACCTTGTCGTGCAGCTCTTCGGCGAGCTTCATCTTCACCCTGCCGAAGTAGATCGGCAGCGGGATGGTGAGCGCCATCACGAGCATCATGAGCCAGCCGAGCCACAGCTGCTGGCCGAAGATCACGACGGTGCCGATCGGCGGGTGCTCGGCGAGGATGAGCCCCGAGGCGGAGTCGTAGATGAGGAACGCGCCCATCGTGAACAGCGCGACGCCCGCCACGAGGTGCGCGACGCCCACCGAGCGGTGGTAGCCGTAGGGGTACTTCTTCGTCGGCGTCTTGTTGACGAGCCGCACGGCGAGCAGGAACGCGATCGGCGGCGCGAGCGAGAGCAGGTCCTCGATCCACGCGGCCTTCATCGCCTGCGAGCTGCCCATGACGAGGAACACGAGCGTGATCGCGACGGCGAGGAACAGCAGCGTGAACCACTCGATGCGGATCGCGCGCTTGAGCGCCTGCTGCTGCCGCTCGGGCAGCTCCGTGCGGCCGAATCGGTCGGTGCGCGCCTTCATCGTCCGGTCTCCTCGTGCAGGAAGGTCTCGAGCTCGACGAGGAACGCGTTCTCGCCGAGCGGAGCGAGCATGACGTGCTTCTCGACCGTGCCGTCGGCGGCGGGAGCCTCGAGGTAGGGGCGGGTCGCGGCGCCGAACTCGCTCCAGGGCGTGTCGTCGAGGAAGCCGCCGATGACGAGGTCGAGCTCGCCCTGCTCGAGCGCGTCGGCGAGCTCTGCCTCGCTGCCGGTCTCCCACGCGATGTCGGCGTCGAGCCGCTCGGCGAACGCCTGCACGAGCGCCGCCTCCGAGCCGGTCGGCTCGCCGGCGCCGTCGAGCTCGACGAACGGCCGGTGCTCCGTCGCGCCCACGCGCAGCACGTCGCCGCGCACCCGGTCGAGCGTGCCCTCCGGGTCCGCCGGGATCTGCATGCCGCACCCCGTCAGCGCGACCGCCGCGACCGCCGCGCTCGCGAGCGCCAACCGCATCCTCACCATGGTTCGGACAGTAGCCTCGGCACCGCAGAGCAGGCTGAGGCCGAAGCGCGCCTACCGCTTGCCGCGCAGCAGCGCCCGCAGTCCCGCGACGGCGCCGTCCCCACGAGCACCCAGGGACCGGCGACGAGGATCGGGTCCACCCACTGGTGGTTGACGTCGGCGCGCTTCCGCCCGACGCGCGCCGTGAGCCCGTGCCTCAGCTCGGCCGTCACGCCGGTCTCGGTGATCGGGTTGTCCGGGCGCAGGGTGGCGAACGAGCGCAGGTGCGACTCCCACGCATCCACTCGGTCTCCCGCGATGAGGAGCAGCCAGTGGGCGGCGCGCGCCTCGCTGAAGCGCTCGTAGGCGAAGCGCCTGATCATGCCCGAGACGCCGCGCAGCGGCACCGAGGTGCCGAACACGGGCGGGAGCATGCCGTGCTCGATCGAGCGCTCGCGGGGCTGGTCGCCCTCGGGCTGCCGGTCGGGGAACTCCCAGTGCGCGCCGGTCGCGCCCGGGTCGAAGCGCTCGCGCGGCACCGAGGGCCGGTCGGCGGGGTCGAGGTCAACACCCCAGCCGGGGATGCGGGCGCGCAGCGCCTCACGGCTCGGCGGCTCGGGCTTGTTCGCGGTGTACGGCATGGTCGCTCCTGTGCTCAGTACTCGCTACTGCTCAGCGCTCGCCGACGACGACGAGCGGCTTGATGCAGTCGTCGAGCTTCGACGAGAAGATGTGATAGCCCTCGGCGATGTGCTCGAGGGGGATGCGGTGGGTCACGATGTCGCTCGGCTTCAGGTGGCCTGCCTGGATGTGCTCGAACAGCCGCGGCCACTGGCGCTTCATCGGCGCTTGGTTCATGCGCAGCGTGAGCCCCTTGTTCATGGCGTCGCCGAACTTCACCGCGCTGAAGATCGGACCGTAGGCGCCCATCACCGAGACGGTCGCGCCCTTCCGCACCGAGTCGATCGCCCAGTTGAGCGCGATGGGCGAGCCGCCCTGCAGCTTGAGCTTCGCCGAGGTGACGTGCTGGATGAAGTTGCCGTCGGCCTCCGCCCCCACCGCGTCGATCGCGACGTCGGCCCCGAACCAGTCGGTGATCCGCTTGAGATGCACGACGATGTCGTCGTACTCGACGAAGTTGTAGGTCTCGGCGTGCGCGAAGGTGCGGGCCTTCTCGAGCCGGTAGTCGAGGTGGTCGATGACGATGACGCGCGCCGCGCCCATGAACCACGCCGACTTCGCGGCGTAGAGCCCCACCGGACCGGCGCCGAACACGACCACGGTGTCGCCCTCGGTGATGTCGCCCAGCTGGGCTCCGAAGTAGCCGGTGGCCAGCGCATCCGTCAGCAGCACGGCATCCGCGTCGTCCATCCACTCGGGGATGATCGACGGGCCGACGTCGGCGAAGGGCACGCGCACGAACTCCGCCTGGCCGCCGTCGTAGCCGCCGGTCGTGTGCGAGTAGCCGTAGAGCGAGCCGACCGCGGTGGCGTTCGGGTTGACGTTGTGGCAGTTCGAGTAGAGCCCGCGGGCGCAGTAGAAGCACGAGCCGCAGTAGATGTTGGCCGGCACCATCACGCGGTCGCCGACCTTGCGGCTCTGCACCGAGGGGCCGACCTCGTCGACGACGCCGATGAACTCGTGGCCGAACGTCGTGCCGACCCGGGTGTCGGGCATCATGCCGTGGTAGAGGTGCAGGTCGGAGCCGCAGATCGCGCCGAGCTGCACGCGCACGATGGCGTCGTTCGGATGCTCGATCCTCGGCTTGGGCTTCTCCTCCACGCGCACCTTGTAGGGCCCGCGGTAGACCATCGCTCGCATCGGCTCGCCTCCTGTGGATCGGTGAGCCAGCGCTGCAGGGGCCCGCGCCCGCTTCAAGGCGTGGCGGCTGGGAATCCACTCACCGGTCGCCCGTCGAGGCGCGGATGCGTCGGCCCGGCTCGGGCACGCGGGGCGCGAGTCGCGCGGCGCGGTCCTCGTCGCTCATCCGTGCGAGCACGCGCACGTCGGCCCCCTCGGGGAAGTAGCCGCGACGGCTGCGCTCGAGCCGCACGATGTACCACCAGGCCGGCACGCGCGCGGCCTTCGAGCGGTTGTGCGCTGCGCACAGCGCCTGCGCGTTGCGCTCGACCGTGGGGCCGCCGCGCGACCACGGGATGATGTGGTCGACCTGCGTCGCCCGAGCGCCGCAGCGCCCGACGAGGAAGAAGAGCGCCGCCTCGCAGCGACCGCCGGCGCGCTCGAGCACCGCAGCGCGAGGGCCGAAGCGGAACGTGCGCCACGGGTCGCGGCGAGGCGTGAGCGGCGCTCGCGTGAGCAGCGGCATCCGCAGCACCGCGACCGCGACGATCGCGCCCATGATCCACCACGCGTGCGGCGCGAGCCATTCGATCGACAGCTCGAGCACCTGCCATGCGATCGCGTCCACCGCATCCCCTCACCGCGTCCGGACCTCGGTGTCGCGCCCACTCCATCATGGCCGCTCACCGGCACCCCAGCTCAACCGCCCGTAGACTGCATCGGGCCCCGCGGCAGGCGCCGCGCAGCGCGCTCGCCGCGGTCGGCTCCGTGACGTGACGAGGAGGGGCGCGATGGCTGGATCCGAGTCGGTCCGCAGCGACGACGCATCGACCCGTCGACTCCGCCGCCTCGTGCGGGACGGGAAGCTGACGGCGCTTGCAGAGGACGCCGCCGCGATGCCCGCCCGCGAGCTGATCGCCGTGCTCGAGCGGCTCTCCTTCCGCGACCGCGCGGTGGTCTTCCGGGTGCTGCCCAAGTCGCTCGCGATCGAGGTGTTCGACCGGCTCGACCCCGCGGTGCAGGCCGACGTCGTGCAGGGGCTGCACGAGGTCGAGGTCACCGACGTCTTCGGCGAGCTCGACCCGGAGGACCGCGCGGTGCTGCTCGACGAGCTCCCCGCGTCGGTCGCCAGCCGCCTCGTGCGAGCACTGCCCGACGACGAGCGGACGCGCACGTCGGTCGTGCTCGGCTACCCGACGCGCTCGATCGGCCGCCACATGAGCTCCGAGATCATCGTGCTGCGCGCCGACGACCCTGTGGCCGAAGCGCTCGTGCGCGTGCGAGCGCGCCTCGCCGACGCCGAGACCGTCTACACGATGCTCGTGGTCGACGACGAGCGGCGGCTCATCGGCACCGTCGCGCTCCGCGACGTGCTCGGCGCCGCAGAGGACTCGCCGATCGCGAGCATCATGCGGCCCGCCGACCTCGAGGCCGATGCCGCGACCGTCACGGAATCGGCGGAGCTCGCCGCTCGCCGGTGCGCCGACCGGAAGCTCCTCGCGCTGCCGATCGTCGACGCCGAAGGGCGCGCCGTCGGGATCCTCACGGTCGAGGATGCGCTGAGCCTGCTCGAGGACGCGGAGAGCGAGGACGTGGCCAGGTCGGCGGGCTCCGAGCCGCTGCGTCGCCCCTACTTGTCGACGCCGGTGCGCAAGCTCGTGCTCTCTCGCGTCGTCTGGCTCTTCGTGCTGGCGATCGGCGCGACGCTCACGGTGCAGGTGCTCGAGGGCTTCGAGGACACGATCGCGCAGATGGTCGTCCTGTCGGTCTTCATCCCGCTGCTCATCGGCACGGGCGGCAACACCGGCAACCAGGCGGCGACGACCGTCACTCGCGCGCTCGCGCTCGGCGACGTCACGCCTCGCGACATCCTCGCCGTCCTCGCTCGGGAGTCGCGCACGGGCGTCAGCCTCGGCGTCGTGCTCGGCGGCGCGGGCTTCGCGATCGCCTCGCTCTTCTACGGGCCGGGGATCGGCGCCGTCATCGGCCTCACGCTGCTGTGCATCTGCACGCTGGCGGCCTCCGTCGGCGGGGCGATGCCGCTCGTAGCGAAGGCGATCCGCGTCGACCCGGCGGTCTTCTCGAACCCGTTCATCACCACGTTCGTGGATGCCGCAGGCCTCATCGTCTACTTCCTCGTCGCGCGAGCGGTGCTCGGGCTATAGACGCGGCGCGGCTCACTCTCCCCCGAGCTGCCCCGTCATCCGCCCGTGCATCTTCGTCGACGCGGCGTTGAGCCCCTGCAGCTCGACGGTCTTGCCGAGCCGCGCGTACTTCGTCTCGATCGCATCGAGCGCGGCGACGGTGGACGCATCCCAGATGTGCGAGCGCGAGAGGTCGACGACCACGCGCTCCGGGTCGTCGACGTAGGAGAACTGCGTCGTCAGGTCGTTCGACGAGGCGAAGAACAGCTCGCCCTCCACCGTGTAGTGCGCGGACGCATCCGTCGCCGTCCGGGTCACGGTCGCGAAGTGCGCGACGCGGCGGGCGAAGAGCACCATCGCCGTCACGACGCCGACGATGACGCCGATCGCGAGGTTGTGGGTGGCGACGACGACCGCGACGGTGACGAGCATGACGAGCGTCTCCGACTTCGGCAGGCGCCGCAGGGTCGCCGGCCGGATGCTGTGCCAGTCGAAGGTGCCGACCGACACCATCACCATGACGGCGACGAGCGCCGCCATCGGGATGAGGCCGACGATGTCGCCAAGCGCGACGATGAGGATGAGCAAGAAGACGCCCGCGAGGAAGGTCGAGACGCGCGAGCGGGCGCCCGACGCCTTCACGTTGATCATCGTCTGGCCGATCATGGCGCAGCCGCCCATGCCGCCGAACATGCCGGAGGCGATGTTGGCGACGCCCTGGCCCCAAGACTCGCGCGTCTTGTCGGAGCGGGTGTCGGTGACGTCGTCGACGAGCTTCGCCGTCATGAGCGACTCCATGAGTCCGACGAGCGCCATCGCGAGCGCGGTCGGGCCGATGATGCCGAGCGTCTCGAGCGAGACCGGCACCTGCGGGATGAAGAGCTCCGGCAGGCTGCGCGGCAGCTCGCCCTGGTCGGCGACGTTCGGCACCAACCAGCCGAAGACGAGCACCGCCGCGGTGAGCAGCACGATCGCGACGAGCGGCGCCGGCACGACCCGCTGCAGCTTCGGCAGCAGCACGAGGATGAGGATGCCGACCGCGACGAGCGGGTAGACGAGCCACGGCACGTCGATCAGATGCGGGATCTGCGCGATGAAGATGAGGATCGCGAGCGCGTTGACGAAGCCGACCATGACGCTGCGCGGGATGAAGCGCATGAGCTTCGCGACGCCCAGCACGCCGAGCAGGATCTGCAGCGCGCCCGCGAGCAGCACGGTGGCGATGAAGTAGTCGAAGCCGTGCTCGCGCATGATCGGCGCGATGACGAGCGCGACAGCGCCGGTCGCGGCGCTGATCATCGCAGGGCGGCCGCCGACGAAGGCGATCGTGACGGCCATGATGAAGCTCGAGAAGAGGCCGACGCGCGGGTCGACGCCCGCGATGATCGAGAACGAGATCGCCTCGGGGATGAGCGCGAGCGCGACGACGAGGCCGGCGAGCGCCTCGCGCGTGAAGAGGCGCGGGCTCTTCAGCACGGTGGCGACGGATGGGTCGTCGCGGTAGCGCTCTCGGGCGACGGGGGCGGTGGTGGTCACGGGAGACTCCATGGGACAGCGCGGGCGTGCCGCGGCGGATCGGAGCGCTTCGGCGCGCGGCGCTCCGGGCCCGATGGGCGAGGATGGGAGCGCGGGGTCGAGTGCTCGACCCGATGACTCTACCCTAACGTGAGGGTAGAGTTGAAGAGGGATATCAGATGACGGTCGACGGCACGATGCACATCGGTGAACTCGCGCAGCGCACCGGGCTCTCGCTGCGCTCGTTGCGCCACTGGGACGAACTCGGGCTCGTGCTCGCGTCGGGTCGCACCGAGGGCGGCTTCCGGCTCTACTCCGAGGCCGACGAGCAGCGCGTGCGGCTCATCATGAGCATGAAGCCCTTCGGCTTCACGCTCGAGGAGCTCGCCGAGCTCGCGGACGCGATCGAGGCGGCACCGGCCGATCCGCTCAGCGCGCTGCCCGCTGAGCGCGCGACGTGGTTCCGCGACGAGATGCAGCGCCGCCGCGACAAGCTCGCCCGGCAGCTCCAGGACGCCGACGCGCTGCTCGAGCGCATCCGGCCCTCGTAGGAGCGCTCACTCCCCCGCGCGGGCGCGCGTGAAGTGCTTCCGGATGCGGTCGGCCTGCTCGGGCGTGAGGTGCCACTCGGTGCCGATCTCGTGGCCCTCGAACGGGCCGCCGCCGTCGGTCGGGTTGCGCAGGAAGCCGCGGATCTGCTTGCCCTTGCGATCCATGCCGAGTTCGCGCGACAGCTCTACCGGGGTGATCGTCGACTCGTCCATGAGTCGAGGCTAGCCGCCGTGATGACGAGCGCGGCGGCGTGCGCTGGGGTCGCCGACGGACTTCATGACCGCGCTCGCCGAGGACGTCCTCCCGCTCATCCGCTCACGCGCTGAGCTGTGGCGCTGGAGCGCCGGGACCAGCATGGCGAGCAGATGCACGATGCGATCGACCTCCTCGAGGCCGCGCTCCCCTCGACCGATCCGGCCGAGTCCTACGCCGTCGCACACAAGGCGCTCGCGAGCGCGGTGAAGGTGATCGCGCGGGCCGACGATTCCAGCGGCATCATCGGCGACGCGTGTCGCAGGCTCCTCGCACTGCATCCCCAGCTCGCCGCCGCCGCATCCGTCGCGCCTCGCAAGCGCGTCGACTGGATGATGCGGTTCCAGCTCGAGGGCGACGTCGACTACTTCGAGCTCGATCCCGTCGCGTACGCGCCCGCGCTCGGCGACAGAGGCATGGGGCTCTACCGTGAGCGGATCCACGAGCTGCGCGAGCGCTTCGGGCCAGCGCTCGAGACGGTCGACCCCTCAGCGCCCCATTGGTTCGAGCGATTGCGGATCGCGCGCATCGACCAGCGCTTCGCCGTGCACGACCACCTGCAGCAGGAGTTCGACCGCGCGGGTCTGCCGTGAGCGTCGCGGTTCAACGCGAGCTCCTGTCCGCTCCCGCGCCCGACGGCACCAGAGATCACGACATCAGTACACCGGCAGGATGCTCACGAGCGGCCGATCGTACAGATGCCGCAGGAAGAGATCCGTCTTCTCTCCCCAAGCGCGACGGGACACCACGCGCGGGTGGACTTCGCGACCGAGCTGTTTCCGAGCCGTCTCCGCGACGCCATCGAGCGCTGCGAGATCGACCGCATCGCCGACGATGAGCACATCTACATCGCGCGGGTCGGGCCCCGCTTCGCCGACGAGACGGGCAGCCCACGAGCCGTAGACGTACGCCTCATCGATCCCCGGGACTCCCCGCAAGAGCGGCGCGAGCACTGCGATGGGACCGTACGCATACCGGAGGATCTCGGCGACAGGACGGTAGAGCGGATGCTCCTCGTTGACTCGCAGCAATCGGCTGCGTCCCACGGTGCGCGCGAGCAGGAAGCCCGCGTCGACCATCCGCCCCAGCTCTCGCGAGGCGTTCGCGACGGCGGTGTCCGCCGCACTCGCGAGCTCAGTGACCGAGCGCTCGCGCTCCGGGTGCAGGTACAGCTCAGCGAGAAGCCTGCCTTGCGTGTCAGAGCGCAGCAGAGGTGCGAGGAGGGGCACCGACGGTTTCATATTCGCGATGATATGTTCCGCTTAAAGAGACGGTCACCCCGGGCGACGCTGGGGAGCGACGCTCCTGTGACCCCCGCGACTCGAGGGCTGAGCACGTGTCGCCGAACGGCCGTCCTCGCAACAGGACGAGCCGCCCAACGCCGTGCGGCGCTGGGCGGCCCGTCGGTCTCGCGGATAGGTTCGGCTACGCGTGCGCGAGCGACCGGTCGTCGGCATCCCCGGCGGGCAGGTCCGGAAAGGCCTCGGCGACCCCGGCGTGCACGATGCGTCCGGCCCGAGTGTTCACGCCCGCGGCGAGCATGCGGTCGGCAGCGATCGCCGCTTCCGCTCCCTGCTGCGCGATGCGGCGGACGTACGGCAGCGTCGCGTTCGACAGGGCGCGCGTCGCGGTCTGCGGCACCGCACCCGGCATGTTGGCGACGCAGTAGTGGCGGATGCCGTCGACCTCGAAGGTCGGGTCGGCGTACGTCGTCGCGTGCGACGTCTCGAACGCGCCGCCCTGGTCGATCGCCACATCGATGAGCAGCGCGCTCGGCTTCAGCAGCGCGAGCTGCGCGCGCGAGACGACCTTCGGCGCCGCGCGGCCCGGCACGAGCACCGCGCCGATCACGACGTCGGCCTGTGCGAGCTCGGCCTCGAGCGTCGCGACATCCGACATCAGCACGCGGGCGCGCCCGTCGAGCAGCGCGTCGAGCTGGCGGATGCGCGTGGGCGACATCTCGAGCACCGTCACCTCGGCCTGCATGCCGAGGGCCAGCTGCGCAGCCTGCGTGCCGACGGCGCCGCCGCCGATGATGAGCACCCGGGCCGGCGCGACGCCCGGGGCGCCGCCGAGCAGCACGCCCGGTCCGCCCGCGGGCCGCATGAGGTGCGCGGCGGCGGCATGCGCCGCGAGGCTGCCGGCGATCTCGCTCATGGGAGCGAGCAGCGGCAGGCTGCCGCCGTCGCTCACGGTCTCGTAGGCGATGCCGAGCGTCCCCGACTCGAGCAGCGCCTCGGTGAGCGGCCGGTCGGCCGCGAGGTGCAGGTAGGTGAAGAGCGCGAGGTCGTCGCGCAGGAAGCCGTACTCCGCAGGCGTCGGCTCCTTCACCTTGACGAGCAGCTCCGCTCCCGCCCACGCCTCCTCGCGCGAGACGAGCTCGACGCCCGCGGCGAGGTACTGCTCGTCGGGGAACCCCGCGAGCTCGCCCGCGTTGCGCTCGACGAGCACGGTATGCCCGGAGCGCACGAGGTCCTCGGCGCCGGCGGGCGTGAGCCCGACCCGCGCCTCACCGGGCTTGATCTCCTTGACGACTGCGATGCGCATCCGCCCGTCCTTTCGTCCTTCAGCTGCTCGCGCGTCGCGCGATGTTGTAGAAGCGCACCGATTGGTACTCCTCGAGGCCCTCGGCGCCGCCCTCGCGGCCGAGGCCGGACTGCTTCACGCCGCCGAACGGCGCTGCCGCGTTCGACGGCACGCCCTGGTTGATGCCGACGATGCCGCTCTCGAGCCGGTCGGCGACGTCGAGCGCTCGGTCGAGGCTCTCGGTGAAGACGTAGGCGGCGAGGCCGAACTCGGTGTCGTTCGCCCGCTCGAGCGCCTCCGCCTCGGTCGAGAACCGCTGGATCGCGGCGATCGGGCCGAAGATCTCCTCGAGGGCGAGGTCGGCGTCGGCCGGCACCCGGTCGAGCACCGTCGGCGCGAAGAAGCGGCCGTCGCCGAGCGCCTCGCCGCCCGCGAGCAGCGAAGCGCCGCGCTCGACGGCGTCGCTCGTGAACGCGCCCATCTGCTCGACCGCGCGGGTGTCGATGAGCGGGCCGAGCACGGTGCCGGCGCCGAGGCCGCCGCCGACCCGCACCTGGCGGAAGCGCTCGGCGAGTCCCTCGGCGAAGGCGTCGGCGATGCTGTCCTGCACGAAGAAGCGGTTCGCGCCGATGCACGACTGGCCGCCGTTCCGCAGCTTCGCAGCGAAGGCGCCGTCGATCGCGCGCTCGAGGTCGGCGTCGTCGAAGACGAGGAACGGCGCGTTGCCGCCGAGCTCCATCGATGAGCGCAGGACGCTGTCGGACGCGAGCCGCATGAGCGTGCGGCCCACCTCGGTCGAGCCGGTGAACGACACCTTCCGCACGCGCGGGTCGCCGAGCACCGCCTCGCTGAAGCGCGACGAGCTCGACGTGGTGACGACCTGCACGAGGTCGGCGGGCACGCCCGCCCGCACGGCGAGCTGCACGGCGAAGATCGTCGTGAGCGGGGTCGCGGTCGCGGGCTTCACGACCGCGGCGCAGCCGGCGGCGAGCGCGGGCGCGATCTTGCGGGTCGCCATCGCGAGCGGGAAGTTCCACGGCGTGATGAGCACCGAGAGCCCCACGGGCGCACGCCTGGTGAGGATGCTCGCGCCGCCGTCGGGCGCATCGCGGAACCCGCCCGCGGGGCGCACGGCCTCCTCGGCGTACCAGCGCACGAAGTCGCTGCCGTACTTCACCTCGCCGCGCGCCTCCGCGAGCGGCTTGCCCATCTCGCGCGAGATGAGGTGCGCGAGCTCCTCGGTGTGCTCGACGAGCAGCGCGTGCCACGCGTGCAGCACGTTCGCGCGCTCCCGCGGGGTCGTGCGCGCCCAGGCGCGACCCGCCGCATCCGCCGTCTCGACGACCAGCAGGGCGCCGTCGACGTCGATGTCGGCGATGTGCGCGATGCGCTCACCGGTGGCGGGGTCGTCGACCCCGATGCCCTCGGCGGGCAGGTCGAGGCCCGCGATCACCGCGTCGGCGGTGGCGACGGCGGATGCGTCGTGCGCGATGAGCGCGTCGGTGGCGACAGCGCTCATCGGCCGGCCTCCTCGACGATGGCCTGCTCGATGGCGGCGACGTAGTCGACGACCTCGCGGTCGCTCACGATGAACGGCGGGCTGAGCTGCAGCGTGTTGCCGCGCAGCGGACGCGAGATGAAGCCGAGGTCGACGAGGCGGTCGGTGACGCGCTCGGCCACGAGGTGCTCGCCGAGCGTGATGCCGCCGAGGAAGCCGGCGACGCGCACGTCGACGACGGCCTCCTGGCGCTCCTGCAGCGCGTGGAGCTCGGCGCGCAGCACGTCCTCGAGCTCCCGGACGCGCGGCACGAGCCCGTCGCGCTCGAGGATGTCGAGGTTCGCGAGCGCGACGGCGGCCGCGGTCGCGTGGCCCGCGTAGGTGGCGCCGTGCCGGAAGACGGGCGTCTCGGACGCATCCACGTAGAACGGCTCCCACAGCCGCGGCGCGACGAGCACGCCGCCGAGCGGCGCGTAGCCCGAGGTGACGCCCTTCGCGAAGGTGACGAGGTCGGGCTCGATTCCGTAGCGCTGCGCGGCGAACATCTCACCCGTGCGGCCGAAGCCCGTGATGACCTCGTCGAGCACGAGCAGGATGTCGTGCTCGCGCGCGAGTCGCTGCAGGCCCTCGAGGTAGCCGGGCTCGGGCGGGTTGACGCCGCCGGTGCCCTGCACGGGCTCGGCGACGATCGCCGCGATGCGGTCGGCGCCGATGCGCTCGATCGTCTCCTCGACCTGCGCGAGGTCGTCGAAGGAGACGCGCGCCGTCTCGGGCACGAGCGACTCGGTGCCGTAGCCCTCGCGGTTGAAGGGCAGGCCCGCGATGCTCGTGCCGTAGGCGTGGAGGCCGTGGTACGCGTGCTCGCGGCTGAGGATGATCTGCTTCGTCGGGCGGCCCTGCTGCTGCCAGTGGCGGCGGGCGAGCTTGCACGCGACGTCGATCGCGTCGGAGCCGCCGGAGTTGAGGATGACCTTCGCGCGCTCGATCGGCGCGAGGGCGGCGAGCCGCTCGCCGAGCTCGAGCGCCTTGTCGTTCGAGTAGCGGGCGAAGATGTGGTAGGTCTCGAGCCGCTGCATCTGCTCGAATGCGGCGCGGGCGAGCTCGGGGTGCGCGTGGCCGACGTTCGCGTGCCACAGGCCCGCGGTGCCGTCGAAGAGCCGCTGCCCCTCGGTCGTGAAGACGTACGAGCCCTCGCCGCGGTCGATGACCAGCTGGCGGCCGAGGACCGAGGGCATGTGCGCCTGCGCCGACCACAGCGCGGGCGCGTCGAGCACTCGCGCGGTGTCCGTGGCGGCGTGGGCATCGGTGAGCGTCATCGCATCTCCTTCATCGCAGACGTGGGTCGCGCGCCTCGAGCGGGCGCGCACCCCCACGCTAGGGCTCGTCAAGCGTCAGGTACAGCGACCCTTTCCGACGATCGATCGTCACCTCTGCTGACGATCCGCGAGCGCCGCCGCGATCGCGTCGCGCACGACGCCGAACCACGGATGCGCGCCGGCGCCCGGGCGGACGAGGAAGAGGATGTCGCGCTCCTCGTTCGCGGGCAGCAGCGGGCTCGGCTCGAGCGCGGAGCCCGCCTCCCGCACGACGAGGTCGGGCAGGAACGCCGCCGCGAGGCCAGCCTCGACGAGCCGCAAGTGGAAGAGCAGGTCGGAGGACTCGTGGGCGACGAGCGGCTCGAGCCCGAGCTCGCGGCAGACGCGCATCGCCCACGCGGTCGACGGGGCCTCGCGGCGCTCCATGACCCACGGCATCCCTCGCATGTCGTGGAACGACGCGTCGGCGAAACGCTCGGGCAGGTAGCCGCGCACGGGGTCGCGGCCGATGACCGAGGCTTCGATCGCGCCGGTCGGGCTCAGCTGCGTGCCGGGGAAGGTGTCGGTCACGACCGCGTCGACCTGCCGCGAGACGAGGCGCAGCACCGCCTCCTCGGGGTCGGCGCGGCGCAGCCGCACGTCGAGCCCCGGGTGCTCCTCGGCGAGCCGCTGCAGCGCCGTCGGCATGACGATCCGGCCGATCGAGGTGTAGACCGCGACGGTGATGACGCCGCGCGGCTGCTCGCGAGCTGCGGCGAGCTCGGCCTCGGCGTGCTCGAGCGCGGCGAGCACCGCCTCGGTGTTCTGCACGAGCGCGTGGCCGACGGGCGTCAGCCGCGCGGTGCGGCCGACGCGCTCGAGCAGCACGGCGCCCGTCTCGCGCTCGAGCAGCGAGAGCTGCTGCGAGATCGCGGAGTGGCTGTAGGAGAGCTCGCGCGCGGCCGCAGTGATGCTCCCGTGCAGTGCC
The DNA here is from genome assembly GCF_049897585.1 of Agrococcus sp. TSP3-2-1. NCBI lineage: Bacteria > Bacillati > Actinomycetota > Actinomycetes > Micrococcales > Microbacteriaceae > Agrococcus > Agrococcus sp. TSP3-2-1. The sequence goes on along the minus strand of NZ_JAFCWN010000001.1, from coordinate 15,903 downwards.
ACGGCCCGCAGCATGAGCAGTCGCGTGAGGTCGAGCACGATCGAAGCCTATGCCGCGGTCGCGGGCGCTCCACTGCCGCGGACCGTCGCGCGCAGGGTCGGCCCGGCGCCCGGCTACGTTGAGCCCATGGCCACGATGATCCCCGGCTTGATCCGCCCAGGCACGCCGCCCGGCGAGGCCAAGGTGTTCGAGGCGCTCCGCGACCACCCCGGCACCGCCGACTGGATCGTCTGGCACGGCCTGCCCATCCGCCACCACGAGACGCAGGTCGAGGGTGAGGCCGACTTCGTGCTCGTCATCCCGGGCGAGGGGATGCTCGTGGTCGAGGTGAAGTCGCACGAGCGCGTCGAGGTGGGTGACGACGGCTTGTGGCGGCTCGGTGGCCAGGAGCCGACGCCCCGCTCCCCCTACGACCAGGTGTGGGACAACTCGCGCAGCATCCGCAAGTGGATCGAGCGGCGCGCGTACGTGCCGCCGTACCCGATCTGGCAAGCCGTGTGGTTCCCGATGCGCGGCGGCGAGCTCGTCGATCAGCTCGAGGCGCGCATCGACGTGCCCGCGAACGAGACGCTCTCGCGTGCCGACCTCGACGCATCCCGGCTCGTGCAGCGCATCGTCGGCGTGCTGCGGCACGGACGGCGCGAGCTCGAGCGGCGAGTGCCCGCCTACCAGCCCGGCCGGCCCGACGACGAGGACATCGCCGAGGCGCGGCAGGCGCTGCAGCCGTCGATCTCGTGGGCGCGGGCGATGGACGAGCGGCGCGAGCAGCGCGAGCGCGACCTGCGCGAGGCGACCGAGCGGCAGGAGCGGGCGCTGCAGTACTTCGGGGCGAGCCCGCGGCTGCTCGTCACCGGTCCGGCCGGCACGGGCAAGACGAACGTCGCGGTGCGGGCGGCGCTGCTGGCCGCGAACCGCGAGGAGCGCGTGCTGCTCACGTGCTTCAACCGCAGGCTCGAGGCTGACCTGCAGCACCGGCTGCGCGATCGCGGCGAAGTGACGGTCGCGCGCGTGCATCAGCTCATGCTCGCGTCCGCGGGGCTCACGCCGCCGGACGATGCGGGCGACGACTGGTGGAACGGCACGCTGCCCGACGCCGTGCTCGCCGTGACGCGCGCGCCGGGCTTCGAGCCGCCGTTCACGTGCCTCGTCGCCGACGAGGCGCAGGACCTCGCGCGCGACTCGACGCTCGAGGTGCTCGACAGCCTGCTCGTGGGCGGCCTCGCCGGCGCCCGCGTCGTGCTCGCCGGCGACTTCACGCGGCAGGACATCTACACGCCGCAACCCACCCGTGCGTCGAGTAGCCCGACACAACCACCCCGTGGGTCGAGTAGCCCGACACAGTCGGGCGTATCGAGACCGAGCCCTTTCGCCCAGCGCATCCCCGACGCCGCCACCATGACGCTCACGAGCAACGTGCGCCAGACGCCGCAGCTGGCCGAGCTCATCGAGGAGCTGCTCGACGACGAGCTCTACATCGGCTTCGATCGCGACGCCGAGGAGGAGCCGGACGACCTCCCGCTCACGATCCTGCGCTACGGCACCGAGGCGGAGCAGCAGGAGCAGCTCGCGAGCGCGCTCATGGCGCTCTGGGAAGACGGCTGGAATCCGCGCGAGATCCTCATCCTCTCCCCGCGCCGAGCATCGGCGGCCAGTCGCGCGACGGGTGCGGTGGCGGATGCGCTGGCGAGCCACGACGGGGACGCCAACGGCACCCCGTGGGGCACCGTCCACGCCTTCAAGGGGCTCGAGGCGCCCGCGGTCGTGCTCACGGATGTCGACGGCACGAGCCCGCGCTGGCACGACCTCCTCTACATCGGTGCGACGCGCGCGACAGAGCGGCTCGTCGTGCTGACGAGTCTCGACGAGATCGCCGGGCGGGCCCCACTGCAGCGCTGAGCGGTGCAAGGCCGACGAGATGATGCCGGCCACGTCGTTCAAGTGGAGTCTTCGACCCTGCTCGCCCAGTACCTCGGCTCGCGCCGCTCGTGCGCGTATGCGAGCACGCGAACTCGCTGGTCGGCGACGACGGAGACGACGCTCATGCGGAACGGCCTGATGCGGCGGCGTCGAATCGTCGCGTTCGTGTCCGCGGTCGCGGTCGCGAAAGCGGGCCAAGCGTCGGGGCGAGCAGGCACGTCTTCCACCGCCGCTCGGCGGCGTCGATCAGCATGGAGGCGACCTCGATCGGCAGTCGATCCGCAGCCGCGAGCAGCTCGGCGCGCGCGGCAGGATGCTCACTCCAGTCGGACAGCGTCACATGTCCGCTTGCGCACGACGCGAAGCGATCCGCGCGCGGGCGAGCCGCATCGTCTCGCGTCCGTCGACGAGCTCGACTCGAGAGTCCTCGATCTCCGCGATGCGGAGGCGGAGCTCCGCGTGCCAAGCCTCAGCCATCCGCGGGCTGTCCTCAGTGCTCTCTTCGAGATCAGCGATGACCTCGTCCGCGAGCTTGACACGGTCAGCGGGTGAGAGCTCACGCGCCGCCCGGATCAGCTCCGCCAAGGTCATGCCTCGAGTGTAAGCCGCGACCTCGTCGTCATCCGCGAGGACGGCGCCGAGCTGCGGCGCACGCTGCCGCACGACCGCGCGGTCGTCGAGCCGCGCAGCTGAGCAAGGGAAGGAACAGGTTGCGCTTCGTCAGCGTCGCGAACATGCGCGCGTGGATCCGCGAGACCGGTCCCGAGCGCATCATCACCGACCTCGTCGACGAGCGCGAAACCGACTTCCGCCGTTGGGAACAGTTCGAGCGCGAGCCTCGTCGCGAGCCATTCGCCGCTCGGCGTCATCGAGCTCATGCCGACGAGCGACGGCACCGCCTACGGCTTCAAGTACGTCAACGGCCACCCGTCGAACCCGTCGCGCGGCTTCCAGACCGTTACGGCGTTCGGCGTGCTCGCCGACGTCATGACCGGCTATCCGACGCTCCTGTCGGAGATGACGATCCTCACGGCGCTCCGCACGGCGGCGGTATCGGGGCTCGCGGCGAAGCACCTCGCGCGGCCCGACAGCACGCGGATGGGCATGATCGGCGCCGGTTCGCAAGCGGTGTTCCAGGCGCTCGCAGTCCGCTCCCAGCTGCCCGGCGTCACCCGGCTTCGCCTATTCGACGTCGACGGCCGCACCGCCGAGACGGCCGCCCGGCACCTCCGCCAGCTCGGCTTCGAGGTCTCGATCGAGGCATCCGCGGCCGACGCGGTGCGCGACGCCGACGTCATCACGACCTGCACGGCCGACAAGCAGAACGCGACGGTGCTGCGCGTCGACGAGGTGCCGGCCGGAGCGCACCTCAACGCGATCGGCGGCGACTGCCCCGGCAAGACCGAGCTCGACCTCGAGATCGTGCGCCCCCACAGCGTCTTCGTCGAGCACGAGCCGCAGACGCGCATCGAGGGCGAGATCCAGCTGCTGCCCGCCGACTCCCCCGTCACCGAGCTCTGGCGCGTGATCACGGGGGCGGATGCGGGGCGCACCTCGAGCGAGCAGGTGACGGTCTTCGACTCGGTCGGCTTCGCGATCGAGGACTTCACGGCGCTCCGCTACGTGCAGAAGGCGACGGCCGCGACGCGCTACTCAGAGCCGATCGACCTCATCACCGAGCCCGAGGACCCGAAAGACCTCTACGGGATGATCGGGGCGCCCGTCCTGGTCTGATCGAGGCTCTTCTCTACCAGTGCCAGTCCCGACGCGCGGAGATTGGTCCGGCCTCGGTCGCTGACTGCGCGTGGCTGCGCGCCCCATCACTGCGGGTCGCGCGGGCCAGCCACAAGTCGAGTCACAAGAGAATCGAGGAACATACGGATGCCTGCGCTCACCGTCGGCATCTTCGGCAGGTGCCGCGCAAGGGCCGGACTGAGCCGGTAGTAAACGCGGATGAACGCTCGACCAACAGCGGTGGGTCGCAGTCGCTCATCCCTGAAGGTGCGAAGCACCACCACCTCAGGCGCGTCGTAATTGCCGTAAACCGCTGTCGCGACGTAGCAAGCGCCCGACGGCTTCTCCGGCTGAACAGGCACTCCTGCAGACCGTCCCGGCGCTTGATCCCGCATTGCCTCGGCCTTGATTGCTGCGAAAGGGCGCGGCAACGAGTACGTCGGGTTGCCCGAGAACTCCTGCACCCGCGACCGGAAGGATTGCTCTGTTCGGAGCGCCTCCAGAACGTCCGCCAGGTCCTCGTGCGGCGGGTGCGGCAACTGCTCGTGACGTTGTGCGGTCCCGAAGCGTTCGTAGGTCGACATCGTCTTTCGGATGATTGCAAGAGCGCCTTGCGCATCGCCGCCAACGAGCGCCACCTTCCAGAGATTGCGCAGGTTAAGAAGGTTGTAGTGGCCTTCCAGCCGGAAGGACTCGATGATCTTCTCGGCAGCGGTTACGTAGCGACCGCTCCGCTTCAGCGCGGTGGCTTCCCATCGCAGCTCCGTGCTCCTCGACACATCATAAGCGGTTGAACCGATGAGAACACCGGCCTTGCCCGCAATGCGGTCGCTGCTGGACATCTCCGTTAGGTATGCAGTGTCCTGCAGACCTTCACCAACGTATGGCATCGTCGGGGAGTCGAGCTCTGCGACGAAGCTTCGGATGAGTTCCTTGAGCGCTTCGATCGTCGGATCTTGTGTCATTCCGGTACCCCGCTCTTGAGCCATTTGTCGTGCATCCGGGAGCCGCTCGACACAGGATCGAACCTATCGGAATCCGTGCGATCTGCGAAGCGACCTTCTCTGGCTATACAGAGCTGCCTTGCTGCGACTCGTGGCCGCTGCCAACCCCGACTCTGTTATACGGAGAGGCGACGTCGGGGCACGGCAGGATCCGAACAAGGCGCCATCACCATACGCAATCCTAAGCTGGCGGTGGCATGCCGAGATCTTGTCGTAATCGCCTCAGCGGATCCGGGGGATGGCCGAGCAGGCCGGGTATCACAGCGCAGGGTCGACACCGACGCGTGATTCCCCCGCCGAGTGGCAAAGCAGGAGCATGCTCTACGCGATGAGAGCGCATCCGCTCTGTTACCGACCGTGACGGGCCACCCGTGCGCTCGCCGCTCCGCGCTCCTACGTTGAGAGCACACCATCCAGAGCGGCCGAGAGACCTGGCTCGACGACGCCGCAGCAACCCGTGATCGCGCGGGTGCTTCGGCCAGGACCGATGGATCTCCCGCATCGAGACCGGCCGAGGCCGGCATCGACCGAGCCCGCTGCGCGTGCCCGGACGCGGTTCCTCGGGTCACGAGAGGACGACCGCATGACCACGACAGACCGAAGCCGGCAACGACGACGCGTGCTCGCCTCCTCCTTCGTCGGGACCACGATCGAGTGGTACGACTTCTACCTCTACGGCACCGCATCCGCCCTCATCTTCAGCACGCAGTTCTTCCCCGAGGGCAGCGCGCTCGCCGGCACGATCGCGTCGTTCGCGACGCTCGCCGTCGGCATCGTGGTGCGGCCGCTCGGGGGCATCATCGCCGGCCACCTCGGCGACCGCATCGGCCGCAAGTCGCTGCTCGTCGCCTCGCTGCTGCTCATGGGCGTCGCGACCACGATCATCGGACTGCTGCCGAACTTCTCGGCGATCGGCTGGTGGGCGGTCGCCGGGCTCATCGTGATGCGAGTGCTGCAGGGCCTCTCGGCGGGTGCCGAGTGGGGCGGCTCGGCGCTGCTGAGCGTCGAGCACGCACCCGCCAGGCACCGCGGGCTCTTCGGTTCGTTCACGCAGCTCGGCTCCTCCGCGGGCATGCTGCTCGCGACCGGTGCCTTCTTCATCGTGCAGCAGGTGCTGAGCGCTGAGCAGTTCACCGACTTCGGCTGGCGGATCCCGTTCCTCATCTCGGCGGCGCTCGTCGCCTTCGGGCTGTGGATCCGGCTCGGCGTCGAGGACGCACCCGAGTTCGAGGAGCACCGCTCGACCGGCGTCACCCGCGCCCCGGTCGCCGAGCTGCTGCGCAACCACCGGCGCCCGCTGCTCATCACGATCGGGCTGCGCCTCGGCCAGAACGCCGTCTACTTCCTCATCACCGTCTACATGCTCAGCTACCTCTCGAGCGAGCGCGGCGACACGACCTCCGGCGTCACCGCCGTCATGATCGCCTCGGCGCTCGGGCTCGTCGCGACGCCGCTCTGGAGCTGGCTCTCCGACCGCGTCGGCCGCCGCCGCGTCTCGATCTTCGGCTACGCGGCCATCGGCGTCTTCGGCTGGGCGCTCTTCGCCTTCCTCGACGCCGGCCCGCTCGCGCTGCTGCCGCTCGTCGTCGCGATCGGCGTCAACATCGCGCACGACTCGGTCTACGGGCCGCAGGCCGCGTGGTTCGCCGAGCAGTTTCCGGTGCACGTGCGCTACTCCGGCGTGAGCCTCGGCTACCAGATCGGCTCCGTGCTCGGCGGCGGCCTGATGCCGATGATCGCCGCGCTGCTCTACTCCGCAGGCGGCAACGAGCCCTGGCTCATCGCCGGCTACCTGTCGGTGCTCGCGGCGCTCTCGATCGTCGCGGCCCTGTTCGCCGCCGACCCCGCGCGCGACCGGCCCGGCACCGACCTGGGCGACCTGCATGGCGCGACCGAGCGCATCCGCCCTGATTCCGACCCCGAGACCACCCTGACCGACGCCGAGCCCGTGCTCGCGGCGACCGAGAGGACCGACCGATGACCCGACCGCTGCTGCTGAGCGCCTTCGAGATGCTCGTGCCCAACCATCAGTCGCCGGGCCTCTGGCGGCATCCGGAGTCGCAAGCGCGCGACTTCGACAAGCTCGGCTACTGGACGGAGCTCGCCAAGACGCTCGAGCGCGGCGGCTTCTCGGCGCTGTTCCTCGCCGACATCCCGGGCGTCTACGACGTCTACGGCGACGGCATCGACGCGACCGCTCGCGGCGGCGTGCAGTACCCGGTGCTCGACCCGCTCGTCGCCGTGCCGGCGATGGCTGCGGTCACCGAGCGGCTCGGCTTCGGCGTCACGGCGTCGGTCACCTACGAGTCGCCCTACCTGCTCGCGCGCACGCTGACGACGCTCGACCACTTCACCGGTGGCCGCATCGCGTGGAACATCGTCACCTCCTACCAGGACTCCGCGGCGCGCAACCTCGGCTACGACAAGCAGCTGCCGCACGACGTGCGCTACGACCGCGCCGACGAGTACATGCAGGTCATGTACAAGCTCTTCGAGGGCTCGTTCGAGCCGGATGCGGTGGTCGCCGACAGGGATTCGGGCGTCTGGGTCGACCCCGACAAGGTGCACCCGATCGGGCACGAGGGCGAGTGGTTCACGGTGCCGGGCTACGCCCTCGCGCACCCGGGGCCGCAGGGCACGCCCTACCTCTTCCAGGCAGGCGCGTCGAGCCGCGGGCAGGCATTCTCGCTCGACCACGCCGAAGCGATCTTCTTCTCGGGGTCGACGCCGCAGCTCGTGCGGCGCTGGGTCGACGGCGTGCGCGAGGGGCTCGTCGAGCGGGGCCGGTCGGCGGATGCGGTGAAGATCCTGACGATCGCGACCGTCATCGTCGCCGAGACCGACGAGGAGGCGCAGGCGCGGCTCGAGGAGTATCGGCAGCACGTCGACATCGAGGGCGCGCTCGCGCTCTTCGGCGGCTGGACGGGGGTCGACCTCTCAGGGCTCGACCCGGATGCGACGCTCGAGCACGTGCAGACCGAGGCGAACCACTCTGCCCTCGCGTCGTTCACGACGCTCTCGACAGGCCGGAAGTGGACGGTGCGCGACCTCGCCGAGTTCGTCGCGATCGGCGGCCGCGGCCCGGTGATCGTCGGCTCCCCCACCACGGTCGTCGACGAGCTGGAGCGCTGGCGCGAGGAGTCGGGGGTCGACGGCTTCAACATCACGGCGGCGGTGCGGCCGGCCGACATCGAGCGCTTCGTCGACCTCGTGACGCCGGAGCTGCGGCAGCGCGGGCTATTGCCTGAGGCGGGCGACGAGCCGAGGGGGCTCACGCTACGGGAGGCGCTAACCGGCGCTGGCCCGCAGCTGCCGGCCGATCATCTGGGGGCACGTTTCCGCGAGACTGTGGCGGGCTAGATCTCGGGGGACGGCCGGCGAGCCCGCAGGCGGGTAGCGCCGGCCGTTCAACGGCTCGAGGCCGCCGACGGACGGCCCGACGATGCGGGCGGCCTGATCCCATCCACTGCCCTCTGACGAAACCGGACGCTGCCCGTCGTGCGCTTCGACGGGACGGCAACGGTGTGACGGGGACCGCGCGCGTACCTCGACGCGCCCGAGTGGGCGCGACCCGAGCGACCAGGCACCCCAAGGTGTTCACGAGCTCCCACGACTTGATCCAGCCGCCACCGTTCCATCAGCACCGATGTTGCAAGGCAGGAGCCTCGGCTCTAGCTTCTCGCGCGCACCTCCGCAGTGATAGCAACCGCGACCGCTTTCGGATCCTCGTGCTCCCAGAACCGCAGTACCCTCCAGCCCTCCGCCTCCAGGCGCTCATTCGTGTCAACGTCTCGCGCGATGTTACGCGCGATCTTTGGTCCCCAGTAGGCGGCGTTCGCCTTCGGTGCGATGAAGTGCTCCGGGCAACCGTGCCAGAAGCATCCGTCGATGAACACCACCACCCGACGCCGCGTGAAGACGATGTCGGCCCGCCGCCGCCTATCCGAGGACAGCGCAGGAAAATCGACTCGATAGCGCAAACCGGCCGCGTGCAAGAGCCGTCGGACCGCAATCTCCGGCGCTGTGTCGCGTCGCGTGTTGCCGCGCATGGTTGCGGCAACTGCAGAGCTGGAGGCCCAGCTATGTTGCGTCACGTCTTGACGCACTGCGCCGCCGCCTTACTCACCGTACGAGTCTCCCATCGACGTCGACTCCAGTAGCCAGACTGTCGCGGCACCACGACCGAGCGCTGGGCACGTCACCCAGACGCTATAGATTCAGTGCAATGGTACGGGGGGCGACCCAGCACCCTTCCATGATCTGCGCTCTGCGCGGCGAGACGATTCCAGGAGGCACAACGATGTCAGTATCCGGAGGATTGGGCGGGTTCGTCCTGTCCGAGCCCGACTGGGTCGAGTACTTCGCGTTCCAGGTCAACCGATACGGGAACCAGGCCGAGGCGGTTCGCGCGCTCGAAACCAAGTTCGGACGTGAAGCTGCGCTCGCGATGAAGTTGGCCTTTCAGGAAGCCGCCAATCAAGTCCAGGGGTTCAACGCGGATGACGCAGTAGTCGACAGCCAGCTTGAGAGCTGGTACATCCCCCAGAATCCGCCAGGCCCACGCTACGCCGCGCTGGAGTCGGTGCTGTCGGAGAAGCTGCCCGACGCGGCCACCGTGCGACGAGTTGGTGAGGCCGCGGATCGCATCCTTGCGTCGTGCGGCAATCCAACCTTGGCAGAGTTCAACCGGCTCGGGCTGGTGCTCGGATATGTCCAGAGCGGCAAGACCACGAGCTTCATGGCGCTTGCCGCGAAAGCTGCGGACGTTGGGTACAAGCTCGTGATCGTCCTCTCGGGACTCACTGACAGCCTGCGCCAGCAAACGCAGAACAGGATCGACGAGAGCGGTTTCGGCGACGGGAAGCACTGGCGAATGTTAACCACCCCAGAGCGCGACTTCCAGGCGTTCTGGAAGGCCGACCAAGATCTCGTCGGCGACAAGCCTGCCTACGCGGTAGTCAAGAAGAATCCTGCACGCCTCAGGCGCCTCAAGCAGTGGCTAGAGAGCGCCAGCCCCCACGTCGAGAGGAAGACGCCCATCCTCATCATCGATGATGAGGCCGACCAGGCGACGCCGAACACGGCCCGCGGGCATGGACGGCTGTCGACGATCAACCGATTGCTGCGACAGATCGTCCACGACCACACGCGAGTGACATACGTCGCATACACGGCCACCCCGTTCGCGAACCTGCTGATGAACGCGAAGGATGCGGAGGACCTCTACCCGAAAGACTTCATCATTTCGCTCGAAGAGCCGGACGGCTATTTTGGTACGCGAGCGATGTTCGGCAAAGGCACCGCGGACGACGCGACGGAACTCGACGTCGTGCGCACGGTCGCTGACGCCGAGGCCGAGGCGGTTCGCGACGCCTCGAGGCCCGACACCTTCGAGGGATCCTCGTTCGAAGCGGCGATTAGGTGGTTCGTCCTGGCGACCGCCGCGAGACGCGCCCGATCCGGAGAAATCAAGCACTCGACGATGCTCTTCAATGTCTCGACCCTCGCGAACGACCATTTCACGACGGCTGCGGCGATCACAGACTCGCTGCATGCGCTCCGCGGCCGCTTCGTCGCGGAAGACCTCGATCTTCTTGACGAGCTCGAGCGTCAGTGGGTCGAAGAGTCTGAGCGCCTGCCCGCGCGGCTTTACGGACACGAGCCACTGCAGTTCGAGGCGGTCCTCTCAGCGATCTCCGACGTCCTCGGGACGACTCGAGTAGTGGTCGACAACTACCGTTCACAAGACCGGCTCAGCTACGGCGACTCTCCGGAGACGGTGATCGTCGTGGGCGGCAACACCATGTCTCGAGGGCTGACGCTCGAGGGCTTAGTCTCCTCGTACTTCCTGCGGACGTCGAAGTCGTACGACTCACTGCTGCAGATGGGAAGGTGGTTCGGATACCGGGAAGGGTACGAAGATCTTCCGCGGGTTTGGATGCCGGACGGCGCCTACGAGTGGTTTAGGCATCTCTCGCTGATTGAGCTGGAGATCCGAGACGAGATCCGCAAGTACGGCAAAGGCGAGGTGCGACCGATCGAAGCAGCTGTTCGCATCCGCACTCACCCGCAGATGGACGTCGTCGCCGCCAACCGCAACCGCGGGAAGAAGGTGGCCGTCTCCTACAGCGGCTCATTCGTCCAGACGACCGTGTTCCCGACGACAGACGCGGCGGCGCTGAACTCGAACCTTGCCGCGCTCGACGAGTTCGCCGACAGACTGTTGCGGTCGGGCGCCGAGCATTCGCTCGTCCGGAAGAACATCGTCTACCGTGACGTGCCCGCAGACGAGGTGATCCGGTTCCTCGAGCGCTACCAACAGGTCGCCGATGCACGCGTATTCGTGCCGGAACGTCTGATCGAATACATCCGCCTCGAGAACGCGGCGACGAACGACCCGTCAGCGGGCCTCAACTACTGGAGCGTGGTCTTCACGACCGGTTCATCCGCGAGAGAGCGGATCTTTGGGGATGCGGGCACCATCCAGCTCGTGCAGCGAACCCGACGCGATCCAGGAGGCAACGCCGAGGATGCGAACATCGGCGCCCTCGTCAGTGGTGGCGACCGGCTGATCGATGTGGATCCGTCCGAGGTGCCCGAAGAGCTCGGCGGCAGCGATACGGCGGACAAGCTCGACAGCCGGATGCTGGCGTGGAAGACCGCCAACGGGCACACGAACGGGCTGCTAGTGGTCTACGTGATCGACAAGGATTCGAAAACCAAGGCAGGGGCGAAGCACCGGTTCGATCTCGGCGCGAGGGCAGACGTCGTCGGCTTGGCGCTGTTCTTCCCGGAAGCCAGTGGCGCTGAGTCTCTCGTCGAGTACATCGCGGCGGATCTGCCCGACCGCGATTCGGTCGCGGTCGATGAGACGGAGGAGGCCGAGCGAGAGATGCTCGATGCGGATGACTTCGACGGTGCAGCGCTACAGGAAGCGGAGGGCGGCGGCCATGGGTGAGAGCAGGGATACCTTCGACATGCTACGGCTCCGTGCCGTCGATCATCCCGGCGCGCATCTCAGCCGCACGGAGCTGGTTGATGACGGCCGAACCTCGGGTTGGGTGCTCGAGGCCGACGGAACGCCGGCGTTCTACGTCGAGGTACCGGCCGAGACCGACTTCCACGAGGAGCTCAACGCGAAGGGATTCGCGGTCGAGGTTCGCGCCTACGCGGGATTCGAGTCGCAGAGGGCGCTCATGATCCGCCTCCGCAATCGCGAGATGGAGGCCGCCTTCGCTTCCATGATCGACGACCTCGTCGACACCGCCAAGAGCGACCTCACCGCGACTACCGCCATTGTCGCGCGGAAGACCGTCGATCGTTGGCGCGAGATGTTCAAGGCAGCCGGTCGTGATCTACTCTCCCTAAACGAGCAAGTCGGGTTGCTCGCCGAGCTCCATCTCCTCGCGGCGCTTGCAGACGCAGGGGCGACGGATCCCCTCGAAGCCTGGCACCGAGGCGGCCCAAGCTCTCAGCACGACTTCTCCTTCGAGACAGGGGATGTCGAGGTCAAGGCGACGACAGCTCGCGAGTCCTTCGACATCACGGTCCACGGGCTTGAGCAGTTGTCCACGGACGACGGGCGGGCGCTCATTCTCTACGCTGAGCAGCTCGAGGCTCGCGCCGACGGCGAGACTCTGCCGGAGGCGATCAGCGCCCTCGAGCGGCGCGGGTTTTCGCGCCTGAGGATCCGGGAGAAGCTAGAAGCGTGCGGCTATTTCGAGGCGCACGCCCCGTCGTACACCGACCGCTTCGCGGTTCTCCGCTGCAAAGCGAGGGAGGTGGACGATACGATGCCCAGGATCTCCAAGTCGTACCTGCCGGACGAGGCGCACGCGGAGGATCTGAAGCGGGTTTCGTACTCCATCGACTTCGGGCCGATTGACGGCTTTGAAGGTCCGGAAGCATCGCTGCTCGCCACCTCCTTGGCGACGCCATGACGACGCTGTCCCACGTAGCCGAGAGGTTCTCTCCAGCTGGCGGAGCAACGGCTGAGTCCCTGAACCGCGCATTCGGGCCAGTGGCGTTGCGGGAATGGGATCCGGTGCTCCGCGAGACGCTTCAGAACTCCTGGGACGCTCGGAAGACCGAGGACGGGCCCATCTCGTTCAAGATGATCGCCCGCACGCTCAGCGTCGAACGGTCCAGGTTTCTCCGCGAATCGGTGCTGGGCAGCGACGCCCGAGGACACGGCCCGCTCGAATCCCTGCTCGACGAAGCCGGCTCGATCGACGTCCTGGAAGTCGCGGACGAGGGGACGCTCGGCCTGGACGGTCCAACCCGCGCCGATGTCGCCATCGCGAAGGGCGACCCTTCTCGGTTCCGGTCACTGGTGCGCAACTTTGGCAGATCCGGTGACGATCAAAGCACCTCGGGCGGCGCGTATGGCATTGGCAAGGCAGTGCTGTTCCAAGCGAGCTCGGTTCGAACGGTCGTCGTGTACTCTCAGGCCGCCATAGGCAACGATGTCGAAGCCCGCCTCATCGTCGTCGCGCGAGGAGACTCGTTCCCGCGTGACGGCATCGAGTACACCGGCCGCCACTTCTGGGGGATCAAGGTCGACGACCCGAGCATCGGCGAACACGTCGAACCGTTGGTCGGCGCGGATGCAGTGCAGGTCGCCGACTTCCTCGGCATCACCCGTCCAGCCGATGACCAGACCGGGACGACACTCGTCGTCCTGGAACCTGCTGGCGCAGAGCAACGATCAAATGCGCAACTCGTTGAGGAGCTTCGCGACGCCGCAATGCGATGGGCGTGGCCCCATCTTGTGCGCGCGACCCGGACAGGCGGCGCACGCCGGTCGATCGACTTCACCTTCGCGACGGATGACCTTGTGCTCGAGATTCCCGACCCAAGGACGGATCGCGACTTGGCTGCCTACGCAGAGTCCTTCTTGGCTATCGAACAGCGAAAGCTGGGCATCGATGGCGATGAACACGGGGTGTCGGTGGTACCGATCGCGAGCTCCCGCAAGGGCGAGGCCCCTGCCGGGATCCTCGCCTTCCGTAGCCACTTCGAACGCGCCCAGCATGCGGCGAGCCCAGACGACAACGATGGCGAGCGCGGAGCACGGCAACCTTATCTCGGCGATCGCGTCGCGCTGATCCGGCCCACGCCATTGTTCGTCGTGGCGTACCACGAGGTGAGGGGCGGTGACGACCCCACCGTCACTGTCCATGGCGCCTTCGTCGCCAGCGAGGTCCACGAGACCGAGTTCAGAGACAGCGAGCCGGTGGCACACGACGCCTGGATCCCGCAAGCAGGCAGCCATCTGATCCGAAGCACCTTGAAGGCGATTCGCGACGCGACACGACCGCCCACCTTCGAGCGACGGGCAGCCGTCTCAGGTGCTTCGACGCATGGGATCTCGCGACTGTCACGGATGCTCGGCGCACATCTCACCGGCTGGTCCGGCACCGCCGCCCTTGAGACCGAAGCCCCGTCAGCCAGCGCCTCCCCTGGCGCGCGAAATCGGGGGCGGCCGGGAGCTCAAAAACCGGGGGTTCACGTAGTGATCGGCGACGAGCAGGACTTCGCGCGCGTGGTGGACGGCTTCACTGACATCACGTTCGAATTCACGGTCGAAGGGAGAGCGCCCACGGCTCCAATGCGGCTCAGTGCGACACCCCGGACGATCGTGGGCAACGGAGAGGTTGAGAAGACCGCCCCGGCCGGATCTGTCGCGCCCTTGGTAATCGGCTGGCGGCTGGAGGGCGCTACCGCGACCGTTGAACCGCCGCGCGTCCAGGACGCGATCGGCAAACGAGCCGCCGTTGTCGTTCGCGTCGAAGACGCGGTCGCGATCGCGATCGACATCGAGCTGGTCGAAGGCGAACGTGGAAAGGCGCCGGGTACATGAGATCCTCCGTCTCGCGCGGGTTCAGAACCCTTCGACAGACAGACGCAGCGGTGACAAGCTGGACCTACGCCGCCGGCGGCGCGCCAGCAGGCGCCCTCCCCGAGCGCGACCCGGATTGGACGCCCGCCGAAGGCGTCGAGATCAGCATCGAGCTGCTGCTGGATCTCGACGCGGCTCGCGAGCGCCTCGGCCTCCATGCAACTGCGACGTTATCGGCAGCAATCCTCTGGGCTTCGGACGCGACAAGACGCCACGGCGCGTCTGAAGCCGTGCGCGTCGTCACCGGCCTCACCATCGTCCGCGCGAGCATCCCTGGTCATCTCCTCGGAGGAACGCTCGAACTGCGTGCCGTGATCACGGTCTCGTCTCCGGGGATCCGCTCGAACGACGGTTTCGCTCCGCGCGCTCCGCAGGCGATCGTCTGGGAGGAAGGCCGGACGCTCAGGCTCGAGGGCACCGGAGCGCAGCTACCCGTCATCGCCCTCGAGTTCAGCGGCCGCGAGCGGCCCGAGCACGCGCCATGGCGCTTCCAGCTCCTCAACCCGGACCTCGCTTCCCCCCTCGGAAGCGCGTTCCTCCTCGAGCTGAATGCCAAACACCCGACGGTTCGAGCGCTGACCGAGGGGGAGGATGTGGTGCTGCCGCACGTCGTCCCGCTCCTCGACGCGTTCATCGCGCGCAACCTGCTTCACCAGCTGCTGTCGGAGTTCGACATTGAGGAGCAGCTGTCGCACAGCTTCGAAGCAGGCTCACTCGGATCGCATGTCAAGTCGTTGCTTGCCGCGATCTCCGGCGTGGACGCCGAGGAGGGACTGAGGATGTATCGCGACGAGCGACCGCTATTCGATCTGAGGATCGACGCGGAGATTGGTCGGTTCCGATGAATGCGCTGCTCGGATTCCCCCGGCTGGTGGAGGGCGCGGCTCGTGTTGCGCTCGAAGACGCCTGGCGAAGGAAGAGAGCGGACAACGGCTTCGTCAGCGCAACCATCTCCGCGACCGACAAGGCGGCAGCCGCAGCAACGCTGGAGTCCATCGTGCGCTCCTCCGGCGCGACCCTGCCCCCGCTGTCCCCGCTGGTCACCGGGGAGACAGCGTTGCGGATCGGAGCCTTCCAGCACCGCACTCGGTCTGCCGCGGCCCTGTTGCACGACAAGAGTCAGGAGGCTAATCAGGCATTCGACCAGGCGCTAGTCCAAGCCATTCGCGAAGAGTTCCGGGGACTGACGCTAGCCGAGGCCGCGCACGACGGCATGTGGCACTTTCTCGGCTCTTCGCAGTTGACGGTGTAGACGTTCGGGTCGCGTCGGTTCGGGGATAGGGGTCGAGGTCTTCCAGGATGGAAGTTCCTACACTCACCGTCCGAAAGACCTCGACGTGCTCAACG